>NZ_JAKJSP010000012.1:0-302322 GCF_050337085.1 Photobacterium sagamiensis
TTCTAGCTTATAACCTCTTGAGATATAAGATGGTATTGATGGCTAGTAGTTTAAAAGGAGTCTTTCCCAATCAACTCAGTTTTCATGGGGCGGCATTGCATATTGTTCATGAGTTAACGCAGTTGCCATTTGTGACACCAGGGAACATACCGAAACAAGTAATGGTACTAGAAGAGATCGCGAAGCAGTTTATTTTACCTGCTAGAAGAGAACGAAGTTACCCTAGAGTATTGAAGTGCTCAAAAAACCGATATCCCGTTAGAAAAAACAATGCCGCTCACGTTAAGTGAACGGCATTACGCATGGGCGTACCTTTTTTGTCAGTATCCGAGGGTAAAATCCCTTTTTTCCAATCGATTACCTTCAGGTCTGCATACCAGCACCGAACCATGATCATACCAATCACCTAATACGATCCGAGTGGCGGCTTTTCCATCGACGGTTAACGTGTGTACGTCAGGACGATGGGTATGGCCATGGATCATATTGAGCACGTTATGCTCAGCCATCACTTTGGTCACTTCATCAGGTGTGACATCCATGATAGTCATATTCTTGGTTTGATTATTCTGACTGCTGCTGTTCCGTATGTTATCACCGATTCTCTGGCGATAGCTCAGGGGCAGACGGAAAAACAGCCACTGAATAAATCGGTTATGCACTTTTTTACGATAACGCTGATAAGCCTCATCTAAGGTGCATAGCGTATCACCATGAAGGATCAAGGTCGGTGTGCCATACAGGTCAATGACACTGTGTTGTGGCAACATCTGTACGCCTGTTTCCCGGCTGAAACGCGAACCAACCAGAAAATCACGGTTACCATGAATGAAAAAGCAAGGTACGCCTGAATCGGTGAGTTGTTTAAATGCATCTTTGATTTGCTGGTGGAAGGGGGAGTTGTCATCATCGCCAATCCACATTTCAAACAAATCACCAAGCACATAGAGGGCATCGGCCCCTCTTGCTTCTTGTTGCATGAATGAGAGAAAACAATCAGTAATTTCAGTACGTTCGGCACTTAGGTGCAGATCTGCAATAAAAAGAGTAGTCATAAGGAAGGATAGGGTGGCAACGAGGCCACCCTGACCGAAGAATTATTCTTCGATCGTTACGCTATTGATAGCCACTTCTTCAACCGGTACGTCCTGGTGTACATAACCCCAGTTACCCGTAGAGACAGCTTTGATTTTGTTAACTATGTCCATGCCTTCAACAACTTCAGCAAACACACAGTAACCCCAGCCATCAGGCGTTTCTGATTTGAAATCCAGGAATTTATTGTCGTTAACGTTAATGAAGAACTGAGAGCTTGCAGAATGTGGTGCATTTGTGCGAGCCATCGCAAGCGTGCCTACCTTGTTGCTCAGGCCATTGCTCGCTTCATTTTTGATTGTTGCACGGGTTTCTTTCTCAACCATGCCCGAGGCCATACCGCCGCCCTGAACCATGAAGCCATCGATAACACGGTGGAAAATAGTATCGTTGTAGAAACCGTCACGGCAATATTGCAGGAAGTTTGCACACGTTTCAGGCGCTTTTTCTGTATTTAGCTGGATCTTGATGTCACCAAAAGTAGTGTGAAGCGTTACCATGAGTCTGTCCTTTAATGGATGTATATAGCTTTTAAAGTATATAACTTTCTTTAACATTGGATTTTATCTTATTAGTACCTGTTCATACAAATTTTGATCTGTTCGGTATCACCTGCGGTATTTTTCCTTGCCTTCATTTGCCATAAAAGGTGTAATTACTGCTCTTAATAGTAACCCCATAAAATGAGTAATTACGAGTCATGTTAAAGATCTATAACTCACTGACAAAACAGAAAGAGGAATTCAAGCCCATTCAGCCTGGTAAAGTAGGCATGTATGTCTGTGGGGTTACCATTTACGATTTGTGTCACATTGGCCATGGTCGTACTTTTGTATCTTTCGATGTTGTATCTCGTTACCTGCGCTACTCTGGTTACGACTTAACATTTGTTCGAAATATCACTGATATCGACGACAAGATCATCAAGCGTGCTGCAGATAACGGCGAGAGCTGTGAATCATTGACTGGGCGTCTGATCGGTGAAATGCACTCTGATTTTGATGCGCTGGGCATGAAACGTCCTGATATCGAGCCGCGTGCAACAGAATTCATTGCTGAAATTATCGTAATGTGCGAGCGTTTGATTGAACGTGGGTTTGCTTATGTTGCGAGCAATGGCGATGTTATGTTCGAAGTGAGCAAGTTCGAAGAATATGGCCGTTTGTCTAAACAAGACTTAGATCAACTACAAGCCGGTGCACGTGTTGATATCGACACGGCGAAACGTTGTCCGCTTGATTTCGTATTGTGGAAAATGTCTAAGCCAGGTGAGCCTACATGGGAATCACCATGGGGTGCAGGCCGTCCGGGCTGGCACATCGAATGTTCGGCAATGAACTCTGCCATTCTTGGTGATCACTTTGATATTCACGGTGGTGGTTCTGATCTACAGTTCCCGCACCACGAAAATGAAATTGCCCAATCGTGCTGCGCAACAGGTTCACAATATGTGAATACCTGGATGCACAGCGGCATGGTGATGGTTGACCGCGAGAAGATGTCTAAATCATTGGGTAACTTCTTTACCATCCGTGATGTATTAGCCTATTACGATGCCGAAACTGTTCGCTACTTCCTGATGTCTGGTCACTATCGCAGCCAGCTGAACTACAGCGAAGATAACCTCAAGCAGGCGCGTTCTGCACTTGAGCGTCTATATACCTCTTTGCGTGGCCTTGACTTGACGGCTAAAGCTGATGGTGGTGAAGAGCTCGTTTCCCGCTTTAAAGAAGCGATGGACGATGACTTCAATACCCCGGAAGCCTACTCGGCGCTGTTTGATATGGCACGTGAAATCAACCGATTGAAACCTGATGATCTGGCAGCGGCGTCTGCACTGGGTGCGCGTATGCGCGAACTGGCTGATATTCTTGGCCTGCTATCCCAAGAGCCAGAAGCCTTCTTGCAAGGCGGTGCCGGAGAAAGTGATGATGTGGCTGAAATCGAAGCCCTGATCCAGCAGCGTCTGGATGCCCGAGCTGCGAAAGACTGGGCCGCCGCCGATGCCGCCCGTGATAAGCTGCTGTCGATGGATATTATTCTGGAAGACGGCCCGCAAGGTACGACATGGCGTCGTAAATAAGCCTTAGTTATTAATGAAAAAACCGGAGCCATCACTGGCTCCGGTTTTTTTGTCTGATGATCAGTGGTGTTAATCAGATTGGTATCACTGTTAAATGGAATAAATCTACAGCTAGAGCTGTTCAGGTAGCTCACTGCCACAGTTTTTACAGTATTTCGCATCAGACTCATGGCCGCCACGGGTGCAGTTCAGGCAGCGGATCAATTCCCGTTGAGCTTTCATCTCCTGGCTCAGCTCTGCGGTGATGATGCCGGTTGGAACGGCCAATATGGAATAACCGAGCAACATGGTCAGAGATGCAACCGCTTTACCGAGAAAGGTGTGCGGTACAAGATCGCCGTAACCGACTGTGGTGATGGTGACAATCGCCCAGTAGATGCTTTGCGGAATACTGGTAAAGCCATTATCGGGCCCCTCAATAACAAACATCAATGCGCCGAATACGGTCACAAGAATAAAAACGGAGCTGAAAAATACCAGGATTTTGCGTTGGGATTGCAGTAAAGCTCGCAGCAAAATATTGGAATCTTTGAGGTATCGGGCCAGCTTCAACACCCTGAAAATACGTAATACCCTGATCAAACGGATGATGAGTAAGTAGTGGGCACCGGGAATAATGAGAGCGAGATATACCGGTAAAATGGCAATCAGATCGATGACACCATAAAAACTTCGTGCATAGGCGAGCGGTTTGGGCGAGCTATATAGCCTGAGCAGGTATTCAATCGTGAAAAGGAGCGTAAAGACCCATTCGCCGTAAAAGAGGATGTTTGAGTACTGCTCCTCAATGTGGGCGACCGATGAAAGAATGAGGATCAACTCCGAACTCAGTATTGCGATGATTAACGCAATGTCAAAGTCCTGCCCCGCACGGGTGTCGGTACCGAAAATGATTTCATAGATCTTTTGCCGAGGGGTGAGTATTGACATGCTATTTCTTTGCTTAGTTATAGGGTTAGCCCTAGCATAAAGAAGAAAAGCGGCTTAAGCCAGAATAGCAATAGCGAGAAAGGTTGTTGAAAAGGATTACGATAAAATCGTAATCCTTTTTCTTTGTTCAACGTTACGTCAATCCAGGAAATAGGGTACGTAAGCCGGTGGCAATAAACTCGATCCCTAATGCGGCAAGGATCAAGCCCATAATACGTGTAATAACGTTAATACCGGTTTGACCAAGAAAACGCACGATGATCGGTGCGCCGCGGAATAACAGCCAGCAACAAAACGCAAAAATGCAGATGGTGAGTGCAATGCCGATTGTATTCGGTAAGCCTGGGAAACGGGCGCCATAGACAATGGTTGAGCTGATCGCACCCGGTCCCGCCATTAAAGGCATAGCTAAAGGTACGACACCAATTTGTTCTCGGCTTGCCGATTCAGATTTTTCTTGTTTGTTCTGTTTATCTTCACCCAGCTTACCACTCATCATCGAGAAGGCGATGGTAAGCAGTAGCAGACCACCTGCAACCCGGAATGAATCAAGCGAAATACTGAACATATCCAGCAAGAATTGTCCTGCGAGTAGTGAGACGGTCAGAATAACCGTAACTGCGATATTGGCCGTAAAAGCGGTTTTATTTCTTTCCTCTTGACCCATATGTGCGGTTAACGAAACGAAGATAGGCATGATACCTATTGGGTTTACTGCTGCGATAAGACCGACAAAAAATTGTAGGAAAATGGCGAATTCTAGTGACTGCATTGTTTGACCATCAGACAAACGTTGATAAAAAAGAAGATAGCTTCTTGAACTGAGCAGAGTGCCTCTGTCATCGGCGACACTTTAAGCTAAAGAACGTAAATCCACCAATTAAAAATAGTTATATCAAACCCTAAACAATCTTATGGATTATATAGTGTTAATGCGCTGTAAATATTGAGTTGACTGTATTAGGCTTAGGGGGAACTACGTGCCAGTCAAATATGAAACAAAGAGTATTTAATTTGCTTAATAAACGTGATTAGCCTCACAAATGTTGCTTTATTATCTAATAAATGTACTTTTATTACGTAATATTTCAGTTTGTTGAGGCGATGAAATTTACACCGTGTCGATAATTTAACGAACTAGCTCGCAATTTTGTTATGTAACTCGTTGATTTTAACTTTTTAAGATCAGGTTTTGACAATTTTTGATCCTTTTAGATTACTAGTGATCTAAATCATATTTTTTCACGGTGTGAAATTTTATAATCAGTTTTGAAAGCAATTTACTAAGTATGTGTGTTGCGGGAATGTTGGATGAGTTCACTGCCTTCCTGCCGCTTGAAAGGATTTAAGACGTATCCTTACTAAAAAGTTTTTAATATTAAGTTAGGAGTTAACTATGCCTGTAACAAATATGGCTGAACTAGATGCAATGGTTGCCCGCGTCAAAGCTGCTCAAAAAGAGTTTTCGACTTTCTCTCAAGAGCAAGTTGACAAAATCTTCCGTGCTGCTTCTCTAGCTGCGAATAACGCTCGTATTCCTCTAGCTCAACAAGCTGTAGCTGAGTCTGGTATGGGTATTGTTGAAGATAAGGTTATCAAAAACCACTTCGCATCAGAATTTATCTACAACAAATACAAAGATGAAAAAACGTGTGGCATTCTTGACGAAGACGAGAGCCTAGGCACATTCACTATCGCAGAACCAGTAGGTATCATTTGCGGTATCGTACCAACTACGAACCCAACATCGACTGCAATCTTCAAATCTCTTATTTCTCTTAAAACACGTAACGCGATCATCTTCTCGCCACACCCACGTGCTAAAAACTCAACGAACGATGCTGCTAAGCTAGTTCTTGATGCTGCTGTTGCGGCTGGTGCGCCAAAAGACATCATCGGTTGGATTGATGCGCCTTCAGTTGAGCTTTCAAATGCTCTAATGAAGCACGACGACATTAACCTTATCCTTGCGACTGGTGGTCCGGGTATGGTTAAAGCGGCTTACTCTTCAGGTAAACCAGCTATCGGTGTTGGTGCGGGTAACGTTCCTGTTGTTATTGATGAAACTGCTGACATCAAGCGTGCAGTCGCATCTGTTCTTATGTCTAAAACGTTCGATAACGGTGTAGTTTGTGCTTCTGAGCAGGCTGTAATCGTTATGGACGAAGTATATGACGAAGTGAAAGCGCGTTTTGCTTCTCACAACGGTTACGTACTGACTAAAGCTGAAGCGGACAAAGTTCGTAAAGTTCTTCTAATCGACGGTAACCTGAACGCAGCTATCGTTGGTCAGCCAGCAACTAAAATCGCTGAGCTAGCAGGCGTTAAAGTACCTGCTGACACAAAGATCCTTATCGGTGAAGGTGTTGAAGTTAAGTACGAAGATGAATTCGCTCACGAAAAACTGTCTCCAACTCTAGGTATGTTCCGTGCGTCTTCTTTCGAGAACGCAGTAGACCAAGCAGTAACAATGGTAGAGATTGGCGGTATCGGTCACACATCTGGCCTATATACTAACCAAGATATTAACCAGGACCGTATCAAGTACTTCGGCGACAAGATGAAGACTGCACGTATTCTTGTAAACATCCCGACGACTCACGGTGGTATCGGTGACCTTTACAACTTCAACGTTGCTCCTTCTCTGACTCTTGGTTGTGGTTCATGGGGTGGTAACTCTATCTCTGAGAACGTAGGTCCTAAGCACCTTATCAACAAAAAGACAGTAGCGAAGCGAGCTGAGAATATGTTGTGGCACAAACTACCAAAATCAATTTACTTCCGTCGTGGTAGCCTTCCAATCGCAATGAGCGACCTAGAAGGTAAGAAGCGTGCATTCCTGGTAACGGACCGTTTCCTATTCAACAACGGTTATGCTGATGAAGTGGTATCACTTCTTAAAGCACAAGGTATCGAAGTTCAAACTTTCTTCGACGTAGAAGCGGATCCAACGCTATCTATTGTTGAGAAAGGCGCTGAAGCAATGAAGAGCTTCCAGCCTGACGTGATTATTGCTCTTGGTGGTGGTTCTCCAATGGATGCCGCGAAGATTATGTGGGTAATGTACGAGCACCCAGAAACTCACTTCGAAGAACTGGCAATGCGCTTTATGGACATCCGTAAGCGTATCTACAAGTTCCCTAAAATGGGTAAGAAAGCTGAGCTTGTATGTATCACAACTACATCTGGTACAGGTTCTGAAGTAACACCTTTCGCAGTTGTTACCGACGATAAGACTGGTGCTAAGTACCCACTAGCTGATTACGAACTAACGCCTCACATGGCAATCGTTGATGCGAACCTGGTTATGAACATGCCTAAGTCGCTAACAGCATTCGGTGGTTACGATGCAGTAACTCACGCACTGGAAGCTTACGTTTCTGTTCTTGCTAACGAATACTCTGATGGTCAGGCTCTTCAAGCGCTTAAGATGCTTAAAGAATACCTACCTTCAAGCTACGCGAATGGTGCTGCTGACCCAATTGCTCGTGAGAAAGTACACAATGCTGCAACTATCGCTGGTATCGCGTTTGCTAACGCCTTCCTGGGTGTGTGTCACTCAATGGCTCACAAGATTGGTGCTGAATTCCACATTCCACACGGTCTTGCGAATGCACTATTGATTTCTAACGTTGTACGTTACAACGCGAATGATAACCCAACGAAGCAAACTGCATTCTCTCAGTACGCTAGCCCACAAGCTCGTCGTCGTTACGCTGAAGTTGCTGACCACTTGGGTCTATCTCAAGCTGGTGACCGTACAGCTCAGAAAATTGAACGCCTGCTAACTTGGTTAGAAGAACTTAAGATTGCCCTAGACATCCCAACATCTATCCAAGGTGCTGGTGTTCTTGAAGCTGATTTCTTCGCGAAAATCGATACACTTTCAGTTGAAGCGTTTGATGACCAGTGTACTGGTGCTAACCCACGTTACCCTCTTATCAGCGAGCTGAAAGAAGTACTAACATCTGCTTACTACGGTACTCCGTATGTTGAAGGTGAGACTTTCGAAGGTACAACTGTTATCAAGAAGTCTGAAACAGACGCGGTAGTTGCTGAAAAGCCAGCTAAAGCAAAGAAAGAAGCAGCTAAAGCATAATCATCGGTTATAGCTAGCGCATTTCTTTTGAAGTAAATTATTAAGCCCGCCAATTTGGCGGGCTTTTTTATACCAGTAGCGAGTAGCAAGTAACGAGTTTCGAGTATGCTTCGCTGCTAGCCCCTAGACCCTAGACCCTGTTTTATCCCACCTCCGCCTCTATCATCCGGCCATTGAAGTAATCATTTTCCACAATGTACTCGGCGCTTCGGACTATTTCGTATTGCAGGGGCTGACTGAAAACAGTGCTCTGTGAGTGCGATGCTTCATCGTTAAACACCAGTGGTACGACGCCGCCCACCCGAATATTAAATTCGGCTAACTCTCTGGCCCAGCTCTGTGTTAGGCCTGAAATGACAGCTTTCGAGCATCCCGTTATTGGAAGCTGGCTATCGGGCTGGTTGGCAGCCAGGTTGATAATAACCCCCTGACAATGATGCTCTCGCATATAGTTCGCTGCCTGTTTGCCGAAGGTAAAAAAGGTCGTTGCCACTTCGGTCATCGAGCGGCAAAACATGTCCACGGAAGAGGGACTGAAAAGTGTTGGCAGATCGGCACCCAGCCAGTAATTAATCAAGACATTAATCGAACCATAATGCTGATCAACGTCATTCATTAAACTGGCGATGGCTTGCTCATCCCGTGAAGTAAGCAGTAAAGGGTAACTCGTTCCACCAGTAGCCAGGCAGGCCTGGTGAGTCAACTCTAATCGTTCAGCATCAATATCCACTAACGCCAGTTTTGCTCCGAGCGAAGCAAAATGAAGCGAAAGAGCTTTCCCCATCGGGCTGCCTGCCGCGGTAATTAATATAACAGAGTGCGCGATATTCATAATCACCATCCGTACCAATAAGATTCGTCGAAACAACTCTTGTCATAGTGACGTTTTCAGATTAGTTATAATGTGAAAAAGCACGCATATTGTGTTGTTTTGTTATTAAATGTTAGTAAAGTGTGACGTGGCTTCTTGCTGGTTGTGTCAAAGATATGACGGTGGTCACGAAATATTTATTTGTGTGAGATAGGAATAATTGTTATGTAATTTATCCGGTCTGATACATCTCGGCATAACGTTTTGATTGTATAAGTGATAAATACAGATCTTGTGGTGACGCTTGAATGGTTGCATCTTCAGCCGGAGGCAGGCGGCGGCGTTCATGACCAGAGAGGTTATGATATATCTCCTCTGGCATTCCTTTGGTGCCTAACGGCGGGAACGTTAGTGCTGTTGGTTGCAGATCATGAAGAAATTGAGAGCTTGCTAACCCTCCCCGATGGAAAGCATCGGCCTGAGCCGCTGCGTTTTCGTAGCAGTTTTCGGTGGTGGATAATGGTTGCGGGTCGGGTAATTCAAAATATGCGCGTAATTCCGCCTCCGTTTTTCCCTGCTCGGGGGGAACATCGGTCGGGTTTTTTTCCAGGTGATCCGGCGATAGCATAGCCAGCATCAACGCGAAATCGGCCCGGCGTCCACCTTCAACCGCATGGTTGAGTTGGTTACCGAGCTGCACTTCGTTGATCAGCATAGCTTTATCTAACGTGTGGATCTGCATCTGATAATCGAGGTTCCTGGTTACGATGCCTCTTTATCGGTCTCAGATATCAAAACTTTAGCCCGGAATAAACTTTTGAAGTGTGATTGATACAGATTGTTATTTATTTGACGCTACAGCGCTTCAATTGGAATGCGCATTCATTCGTTGCATTGTGCCTGATATAAAAAAGCCCTGACAATGATGTCAGGGCTTTTATAGTCAATTGGAGGTGAACTTAGAATGTAGGTTTCACGCCAAACTGATCGGCAGCATAGGCCACTCGCTCTGCAGGTGTCGGCGGTGTGTTTGGTGTGCCTAAGCTTTCAATATGGTGCAAGCGAGGCAACAGTCCACATCCGTTAGCGGTCTGTATAGCCAAACCAGGGCGAGCATTAAGCTCAAGTACCATCGGCCCTTGAACTTTATCAAGTACCATATCGGTACCCATATAGCCGAGTCCTGCCATTTCCCAGGAACTCGCAGCTAGCGTCAGCAATTTGCGCCAGTTGGGCACGGCTAGCTCACTGAGTAGTCTGCCAGTGTCTGGATGGCGTTCAACAGGGTGGTCAAACTGTACTGCACGAATAGCCTTACCTGTGGCGATATCGATCCCGACGCCAACCGCGCCCTGGTGGAGGTTGGCTTTACCGTCTGAGGCTGCCGTTGAGCAGCGCATCATGGCCATCACCGGGTAGCCTTTAAAAACGATAACCCTGACGTCTGGCACACCTTCATAGCTGAAGCCATCAAATACGTCATCAAACTGGATCAGGTTTTCAATCATCGCAACGTCATTCTTTCCCCCGAGTGAAAAGAGCCCGGCCATGGTATTGGTGATATGACGCTCGACATCTTGTTTATTGATCTCGACACCAGATGGTTTGGTATAGACTCCATCTCTATGCTTGATGATAACCAAAATGCCTTTACCACCAGAGCCTTGGGCTGGCTTGATAACAAAACCAGGCCAGTCTTTTACCATGTTGTGAACTTTTTTCACGTCGACCTGGCTGTCAATGACCCCAATCAGTTCGGGAACTGTCGCACCGGCTCGTTGAGCAATACGCTTTGTTTTGAGTTTGTCATCAACGAGCGGATAGAGACTACGGTCATTGTAGCGGCCGATGTAACTATGGTTACGCTTATTCATTCCCATAATGCCGCGGTCACGCAGCCTGAACGGAGAAGTAAACTGTGAAAACAGTGACATCGTTTAGTCCTCCGCAAGTGGTTTGAAGCGACGTAATTCACTTAAGCGGTAACCGGTGTAGTTACCCAGCATTAAGATCAGAGCGAGGATAACCAGCTGCATACCGACAAAGTTAAAGGTCAGGTGACGGACAATCTCATTGGTCATTGCAAGGTAAACCAGTACCGCGGTGAGCAGTGAACCTCCGCCTTGAACCAAGACTTCTTTCGCGCCTTCTTCTTCCCACAGGATCGACATTCGCTCGATGGTCCATGACAAGATAATCATAGGGAAGAAGGTAATACTTAAGCCTTCTACCAGACCGATCTTAAAGGCCACAACGGTGAAAACGGAAATGATCATAATCACCGTAATGATCACGGCAGATATTCTGGCCACCAGCAGCAAATTCAAATTAGACAGATAACTGCGAATGATTAAGCCGGTGCCGACGATCAGTAAGAAACCAAGAATACCGGTGAGTAGCTGAGTCTGAACAAATGCAACGGCAATCAATACCGGCATGAAGGTACCGGATGTTTTCAGACCGACGATAATACGCAGGAAAACCACAACCAATGCACCGATTGGTACCAGCATAATGGTTTTAAACATGGCTTGTTCTTCAACCGGCAGGCTGTGAATCGAGAAATTCAGCAGATCGTCTGCCAGTACTTTTTCACGGGTGGCTTGTTGAGGCGTAATATCCTGGGCAATGATCGAGAAGCTGATGTTGGAATTGCGGCCACCGACGACATCTAATAATGAATGGCTTTGCTGGTTCCAGATTAAAACATCTTCCGGTTTACCTTCGATACCTGTTTGTGGATCGAATAACTGCCACTTTTGACCGTCCCAGAGTTCAACCAGAAGATTGATGCTTTGGCGGCGGCGACCATCTTCAAGTTGCAGACCACCGACAAGACGGGCATGAATGCCTTCAAGTGAAAGCAAGCTGATGATGGCATTTTCACGGCTCAGGTTGTTAAGCAGCAGTGATGCATTCTGGTTCTGCTTATCATTAAACTGTTTGATGAGTTCGCGTGTAAAGGTCAGGTTGTCTGCTGACAGATTACGCGCCTGAGTCAGTAGCGCGGTGGCTGCAGTTTGTTGCGGGTTGTCAAGGCTAACGGCTGTAGGATCACCTTTTGGTGGTGCCACGCTATAGCTTGCCTGATCATCCACCAGCATCTGGGTTTTGTAATAGAGGATCTGCTTGCCGGTGGCCTCACGGATTGACCATTCAGCCCGGCGACCTTTATCTGTATCGATCAGTGCTACCCCATAACCCGGAGAAGACGTACTTTCATCGATCAGGGTGAACCCCTGTTGTGTTTCAGGGGCGGCCATCGAGATTTTAACCGGATCACCAATGGCATCAAACTCGATACGTGCTTCCAGCTCCCAAAGCGCGCGTTCTTCACCGGGAGCCCACGGCACGCCGTACACATCATGACGGTATTGGCTTAGTGCAACACCTGCAATGACGAGTAATGAAATTAGAAAGTAAAACGGTATTCTTGACGTCATGACATCCTCATCATTTATTTATTAGTGTTTTTGTTTTTTTGAATACTCGGTTCTTGAACATTCAGTCCCTGAACATATCGTTTGCCAACATCAACAAGTGCGATATCTTTAAAAAACTCCCGGCCTAATAGCACCGGATAAGTCATCTGACTACGATCCGCCAGTGTAAACTGTGCTTTCTCATGTAATGGCCCCAGACTGACCCATGCATCAATAACAGGACGGCGAATCGCATTTTCAGACGTTGACTGACGAATTTTCACCCAACGTAAAACAGGTGCCTCAACAACATCTGCTTTTGGCTCACTCGTCTCAGAACTATGGTTCAGATTAAAACGAACCCACTCTTTGCCGTCACGCTCAAAAATCTGCATATCGACGGCATTCAGTGACGATGTAGTCGCGCCTGAATCGATTCGGGCCTTAAAGTGTGACTGTACTGAGTCTAGCCAAACCCACTCTTCTTCGCCCAGAATAGCCTTACCATTAGCCACCTTGGGATCAACTTCGGGTTTAATCACAGGTAGTGGGATGATTTTTTTCTCAACCACTTCCTGAGGCTTAATACTGGTGGTCGTCTTGCTTTGGTTTAAATCTTCTGCAATTGATGATAGCTCTTTTTCAAGATTAGCAATGTATTCATTTTGCTCATTTATTTGTTCTGACATTGCGGTAAGTTGACCGTTAACGTTAGTTTCCATGGCTGTGATGGCACTCAACGTTTTTTCTTGGTCATGCGACGGCGTAAGGGTGCAGCCGGAAAGTATTGCAAAAGTAAGTAAAGGTATACTGCGGCGAAGCATGGTGTCTCCCAGGACGATTTCTTATTTTTCTATAGACAGCGCCAGTTTAGCGTATAAAAAGGGATGCGAACAGCATCCCTTGTCAGTGCTTAGTCAGGATTCCTGGCAACCAGAATAGCGCGTTTGGGTGCCGGGTAACCTTCAATTGTTTTTGTTGGGTCTTCCGGGTTTAAGTATTCAGGCAATGAATTGTTTGTCATCCAGTCTGTCGAACGTTGCTCGTCGGTTGTGGTGACGCATTCATCAACGATACGAACATCAACAAAGCCGCATTTCTCCATCCAGACTTTGAGTGCTTTGGCGGAGGGGAAGAAATAGACATTATGCATTTGGGCGTAACGATGTGTCGGGATCAGAACGTCATTTTCGTCGCCATCAATAACCAGGGTTTCCAACACCACTTCACCATCTTTGCGCAACTGGTTCTTCAGTTGGATGATATGGTCGAGTGGAGAACGGCGGTGATACAGTACGCCCATGCTGAAAACGGTATCAAAGGCTTTCAGTTCTGGTAGCTGCTCAATGCCTAAAGGCAACAAAAAGGCGCGATTGTCATTACCCATTAAGCGACGAATGGCTTCAAACTGAATTAAGAACAGGTTGGAAGGGTCGATACCAACGGTGAGTTCAGCACCTTCACCCAGCATGCGCCACATGTGATAACCGTTACCGCAGCCAACATCCAGCACAGAGCGGCCTTTTAGCGGTGAGATGTGTGGCAACAGACGATCCCATTTCCAGTCGGAGCGCCATTCGGTATCAATGTGAACACCGTGCATGTTATACGGGCCCTTACGCCATGGATGCAGCAGACGTAGCAGGCTTTCCAGACGTTTTTGCTCGCCATTAGCGACGCCATCTTCGTTACGAACACTCACTTCGTTCTTTAGGTCGATAATATCTGGCGTATAAGTCGGGAATTTTTTGAGTGCGCGGATCCAACGCCCCATATCACCGTGTTCGGCCTCTTCCCAGTTACTTAGTTGCTTTGGTAAGGTATTTAGCCACGGGCGTAATTGGTCGTGCTGGGCAATCAGCTGATAAAATTCAGAAAAACTAAACATATTGGAACAAAATACCTTATTTAATGGCAAACATAGAGCCGAAGTTGAAACACTGGAACCAGACTTCACTGCTGCTGAAGCCAATATTTGTAAAGCGCGCTTTATGGGTTTCAATGCTGTCAGGACGCATGACATTTTCAATGGCACTACGTTTCTGGCTTATTTCAAGTTCGCTGTAGCCGTTGGCGCGTTTAAAGTCGTGATGTAAGTCGATCAGCAGCTCGTGCGCACGCTCATCGTCAAAAATGTATTTTTCGGAAAGGATCAGGATCCCCCCCGGACGCAGCCCTGCGTAGATTTTTTCCAGCAGAAGCTGTCGGTCTTCCTGTACCAGGAACTGCAGGGTAAAGTTCAGAACAACGACGGAAGCGTCGTTGATCTCGATATCACGGATATCGGCTTCCACCACCTGTACGGGTGTGTCTGAACGGTAGGCATCAATGTGAAGGCGACAACGCTCAACCATGGCGGCTGAATTATCAACGGCGATGATCTCACAGCCTTCTTGCTTGATATGACGGCGCATTGACAAGGTTGCTGCGCCTAGCGAACAACCCAGGTCGTAGATCTTAGAATGGGGTTTGGCGAAGCGTTCCGCTAACATGCCAATAGCAGAAATAATATTGCTGTAACCGGGTACAGAACGTTGAATCATATCCGGAAAAACTTCAGCGACTTTTGCATCGAATGTAAAATCGCCCAGCTTTTCGATTGGTGCAGCAAAAATATTATCGTGGCTTGCCATTCTCACGAACCTCTTAACTAAAAAAAACAGGATTCCCTGAGTTTAAGTAAGGTGATCCCTGAAAGGTCGCGTATTGTAGAGAAAATGCGATCATTTGTCTTTAGCGAAATGGTTATTGGTATTTTTCCTTGATTTAAGGCTGTGATTTTTCCTTCATTGGACTTTTTGCTTTATAATGCTTCGTCATTTTTGCGTCTCGGCCCCACTTAACGTCCTAAATTGGATGAATATTGAGCGGTTTGTGGCCGGGAATGAATCAGCCTGTGCAAGGTAAGTAATTCGCTTGCTGGAATCGCTCACAGGAAAGTTAGTAAATAGATCGGGAATTTCATATGCGCACCCAATATTGTGGTCACCTGAACAAGTCCCTAGCAGGGCAAACAGTAGAATTATGCGGCTGGGTTAATCGTCGCCGTGACTTAGGCGGTCTGATCTTCGTTGACATGCGAGATCGTGAAGGTATTGTTCAGGTAGTCGTCGACCCGGATATGAAAGATGTATTCGAAGTGGCTAACCAACTGCGCAACGAATTTTGTATTCGCCTGACGGGTGAAGTACGTGTTCGCCCAGAGAGCCAGGTAAATAAAGGCATGGCGACCGGTGAAGTTGAAATCCTGGCAACGGGCCTGGAAATCATCAACCGTTCTGACGTGTTACCGCTAGACTTCAATCAGAATAATACTGAAGAACAGCGTCTTAAATTCCGCTATTTAGATTTGCGTCGCCCAGAGATGAGCGACCGCATCAAGCTGCGTGCAAAAGCATCAAGCTTTGTTCGTCGTTTCCTTGATGACAATGCTTTCTTAGACATCGAAACACCGGTTCTGACCAAAGCGACACCAGAAGGTGCCCGTGACTACTTAGTACCGAGCCGTGTTCATAAAGGCAGCTTCTATGCGTTGCCGCAGTCTCCGCAGTTATTCAAACAGCTGTTAATGATGTCTGGTTTTGATCGTTACTACCAGATCGTTAAATGTTTCCGTGACGAAGATTTGCGTGCTGACCGTCAGCCGGAATTTACTCAGATCGATATTGAAACCTCTTTCATGAGCGCAGAACAAGTGCGTGAAGTGACTGAGCGTATGATCACCGAAATGTGGAAAGAGTTGCTGGATGTTGATTTGGGTACTTTCCCAACGATGTCGTATGAAGAAGCGATGCGTCGTTTCGGTTCTGATAAGCCGGATCTACGTAACCCGCTAGAGCTGGTGGACGTTGCTGATCTGCTAAAAGATGTCGACTTCAAAGTGTTTGCAGGCCCGGCTAACGATCCTAAAGGTCGAGTAGCTGTGATCCGTGTACCAGGCGGTGCATCACTATCTCGCAAGCAAATTGATGAGTACACCCGATTCGCGACCATCTACGGCGCGAAAGGTCTGGCTTGGGCGAAGGTCAATGATCGTGAAGCAGGTCTGGCTGGCATTCAGTCTCCGGTAGCTAAATTCCTGAACGAGGAAGTTGTTGCTGGCATTCTGGAGCGTACTAATGCAGAAACGGGTGATATCATCCTGTTCGGTGCAGATAAAAAGCGCATTGTTACGGAATCAATGGGCGCACTGCGCTTGAAGCTGGGTGAAGACCTTGACCTGTCAGATAAGAGTGCATGGGCTCCGCTATGGGTTGTTGACTTCCCTATGTTCGAAGACGATGACGAGGGTAACCTGCACGCAATGCACCACCCGTTCACATCTCCTTTGGGCGTAACGGCGAAAGAATTAGCAATTAACCCTGAGACTGTAAACTCGAATGCGTACGACATGGTCATCAACGGTTACGAAGTTGGCGGTGGTTCGGTACGTATTCACAATGCGGAGATGCAAACGGCAGTGTTTGATCTTCTGGGTATTGAAGCCGGCGAGCAACAGTCTAAGTTTGGTTTCTTACTGGAAGCATTGAAGTATGGTACGCCGCCACACGCGGGTTTGGCTTTCGGTCTTGACCGTCTGGTCATGTTGCTATGTGGTACTGATAACATTCGTGATGTTATCGCGTTCCCTAAAACAACATCAGCATCTTGCCTGTTAACGAATGCACCAAGTCTTGCTAACCCGGCATCACTTGAAGAACTGTCTATTGCTGTTGCCATTGCAAAAAAAGATACCGCAAAAGAAGATGATTCTGCAGAAAACAGTGCTGAATAAAGACCAAGTGCTTTAATTAAACGCAGTGTTCTTTTTTGGCCAGTGGTTTCACTGGCCATTTTTTCATCCTCGTGAAATGTTAAGCCTACAGGCTAATTCTAATTCGGAGTATTCATGGCTGGTCATAGTAAATTTGCCAACATCAAACACCGTAAAGCTGCGCAAGATTCTAAACGTGGCAAAATCTTCACGAAGTTAATTCGTGAAATTATTGTTGCGACCAAAGAAGGTGGCCCGGAAGCTGAAAATAACCCACGTTTACGTGCGGCTGTTGATAAAGCCCTGTCAAACAATATGACACGTGACACCATTAACCGTGCGGTTAAGCGTGGTGCCGGTGGTGAAGGTGAAGATGATCTGGAAACTGTTATCTATGAAGGTTACGGCCCGGCAGGTACTGCTGTAATGGTTGAATGCATGACTGATAACCGTAACCGTACGGTTTCAGGTGTGCGTCATGCATTCAGCAAGTCTGGTGGTAACCTGGGTACCGATGGTAGCGTTAACTACCTGTTCGATAAGAAAGGTGTTATTTCTTATGCTCCGGGTATTGATGAAGATGCAATCATGGAAGCGGCGCTGGAAGGCGGTGCTGATGATGTTGAGACAAGCGATGATGGTTCAATCGACGTTTACACAACACCGTCTGATTTCGGTATGGTAAAAGATGCGCTGGATGCGGCAGGTTTTGAAGCGACAAATGCAGAAGTGACGCTGGTTCCTTCGACAAAAGCTGATCTGGATATCACAACTGCACCTAAGCTGTTGCGTCTGATCGATGCCCTTGAAGATCTGGATGATGTTCAGGAAGTTTATCACAACGGTGATATCACAGATGAAGTTGCAGAGCAGCTATAACTGAATGACAGTCATCTTAGGGATTGATCCCGGCTCTCGAATTACCGGTTATGGTGTGATCCGCCAAGTCGGACGACACCTCGAATACCTTGGCAGCGGGTGTATTCGTACCTCGGCTGAAGATATTCCCGGCCGGTTAAAGCAAATATATGCTGGCGTTTCTGAAGTGATCACCCAATTTCAACCTGATGCGTTTGCCATTGAAGAAGTTTTCATGGGTAAAAATGCCAGTTCAGCCCTGAAACTTGGCCAGGCTCGCGGAAGTGCTATTGTTGCTGCCGTGAATTGTGATCTTCCTGTTAGTGAATATGCCGCCCGTTTGATTAAACAAGCCGTGGTCGGTACGGGTGGTGCCGACAAAGCACAAGTTCAGCACATGGTATGCTCGGTATTGAAATTACCGGGTAAACCACAAGCCGATGCTGCTGATGCCTTAGCGGTCGCAATTTGTCATGCTCATACCCATAAGACACTTATCGCTATGGCTGGTCATGCCCGCAGTGTCCGTCGAGGTCGTTACAGATAAAACCATATAGATCATCATCATAATGATTGTTTATGAAACTGTTTTTACATTATGTTAACCCGATCATAAAAGCAGCCCCTGGCTGCTTTTTGTTTTATATAATTATCACTAACTAGCATATATTGGTCGGAGCTCATACAAGTTGACTGACGTAATTGGTATTAAGAGATAGGAATTCATGACCCCATTAGCATTCTGGCGAAAATTATTTTTGCCTTCTTCAGAGTCATGGCAGGGAGAGCAAGCCCGCCATGTTGAGACATTATTGTTTTTCACCTTGCTGTCATTTTTTGTTGGTTTATATAGTCTGATCAAATGGTTCCAGCATGATCATTCATTATTAGTGCTGACGTCATTAATCCTGGTTGGCTGTGAAGTGCTTGCCGGGGTGGTGTTACGTATTTTTCGGGCTCCCGATTTAGCACTCAATATTGGCTTCCTGGGTATGGTCACTCATGCTCTGAATATTGTTTATCAAACGGGTGGTATTGTTACTTCTACTCAGGCTTTTTGGGTTCCATTACTGATCATTGCTTTTTTTCTTACCGCAAAATCGTTGATGGCGATAATTTGGAGCTCTCTGGTGATTGCGGTCGCGACCTGGATGGTGAACGCATCTTTAGCGGGTCAGGCTTTCCCTGAATTAGTCTTGTCAGATTCCGCCTTGGTTGTAGAAACGTGGTCGGGAATGATTTTGCCGCTGGTGGTTATCGGCGTCGCGCAGGCTTACACAATGAAGCAGCGTCAGTCGGCTATTGTTGCTTCAGAGCTGGCGCAACAAGAGAGCCAGCTAACAGCAGAGAAAGCACAGCAAGGCGAGCAGCAGTTATCCATCGTATTACATCAGGCCGGTGATAATGCTTGCCAGCTATCTGAGGTTGCTAACCAGCTAGAACAGCAATCGGGTGAATTGCATCAGCAAGTGAATCATTTAAATGGAAATTGTGAGTCTCAGGCCAGTGCTGCAGAACAGATGAGCCAGCAGTTAGTTCAGATGACATCTGGCATTGATGAGTCCGATCGCTTTGTTACTGAACTGAAAAGCCGTAGCCAGATGATTGGTCAGCAAGCGCAGAAGAGCTCTGAGTCGTTGGATGCCTCGACAAACGCCATCGCACGTATTCTGAGCAGTAATGAAGAAATTGTCTCGGTAGCAGATTTAATTACCTCGGTCGCAGAGCAAACAAATTTACTGGCATTAAACGCCGCCATTGAAGCCGCCAGAGCTGGCGAACAGGGCAGAGGCTTTGCCGTGGTTGCCGATCAGGTACGTGAATTGTCAGCCAAGAGTAACGATTCAGCTATTGAGATCCGGGCTTTGTTAGAGAAAAGCCGGAAAGATGTTCATCATGGGCAAACGGTCATTCAGGCAACAACGCAAGAACTGACGGGGATTATCGAGCAAGTCGGCAGTATTTCGGCGGATGTGAATCAGCTGGCTGATATCATGAGTCATCAGGTCCACGCGCTGAAAGAGCTGAATTCGGCAAGTACCGAAGTGGCCAATAGTGTGGTGGAAACCAACCAGGTGTCGGAGTCAGTTGCGACCCAAGGGGCACAATTAGCAATGCAAGTGGATACTCTTAAAGCATTAGCCGATGGGCTGAACGCGGTGGTGTCTGTTCAGATCGCCGGTAAGTAACGGTATAAATCCCCCTTCCTAAAAAATCAGACTGAGATAAAGTGCTGGATATCCATCCAGCACTTTACTATCCTAGAGCCAATTTCAACTCATACAGAGATTTTGCAGTGATTGGCCGACTACGTGGAACGATTTTAGAAAAACAACCGCCTGAAGTAATCATCGAGGTCGGTGGTATTGGCTATGAAATTCAAATGCCGATGAGTTGTTTTTATGAACTGCCTGAAGTGGGCCAAGAAGCCATTCTTTGTACCCACTTTATTGTCCGGGAAGATGCTCAGCTGCTGTATGGTTTTAATAAAAAGAGCGAACGAGAGCTGTTTCGCGAAGTGATTAAAGCCAATGGTGTCGGGCCTAAGCTGGGTCTGGCGATCTTATCTGCGATGACGGCCAGCCAGTTTGTGTTGAGTGTCGAGAATGAAGACATTACTACCTTAGTTAAAATCCCCGGTGTCGGAAAGAAAACCGCCGAGCGTCTGGTGGTTGAAATGAAGGATCGCCTGAAAGGGTGGGGAGAAGGCGATCTCTTTACACCGGCCTCAGATGCTGCAGCATCGAATGCATCCGTTGAGAGCTCTGTTTCTGTTCGCGCCGAAGATGAAGCCGTCAGTGCGCTGGTTGCACTGGGTTATAAACCACAGCAAGCGTCAAAAGTGGTCTCACAAGTAGTGAAACCTGAAATGAGTAGTGAAAACATCATTCGCGAAGCACTGCGTTCAATGGTGTAAGGCGAAACAGGCATAGTTCATAATGATTGAAGCAGATCGATTAATATCAAATACATTCGAAAGCCGTGACGATGAGGTCATTGATCGTGCGATTCGTCCTAAGCTACTTGATGATTATCAGGGGCAGGATCACGTACGTGGCCAGATGGAAATTTTCATCAAGGCGGCACAACTTCGTGAAGAAGCACTCGATCATTTATTGATTTTTGGTCCTCCTGGCCTCGGTAAAACGACGTTGGCGAATATTGTTGCCAACGAAATGGGAGTGAGTATTCGTACTACTTCTGGCCCGGTATTAGAAAAAGCCGGTGACTTAGCTGCACTGCTGACGAACCTTGAACCTAATGATGTGCTATTTATTGATGAGATCCATCGTCTCAGCCCTCAGATAGAAGAAATATTGTACCCGGCGATGGAAGACTATCAGCTGGACATCATGATTGGCGAAGGGCCGGCTGCGCGCTCTATTAAGATTGACTTACCGCCTTTTACATTAATTGGGGCAACCACTCGTGCCGGTTCGCTGACATCACCGCTACGTGACCGTTTTGGTATTACACAGCGTCTTGAATATTACAAAGTCGAAGATTTAAAAGACATTGTGAAGCGAAGTGCAAATTGCCTGGGGCTCTCGATGCAAGAAGAGGGAGCGATGGAAATGGCTAAGCGTGCCCGTGGCACACCCCGTATCGCTAACCGTTTACTGCGCCGAGTGCGTGACTATGCCGAAGTGAAAGGCAATGGCCATATCTGTCCGGATACCGCTGCTAAAGCGTTAGATATGTTAGATGTTGATAGCAGTGGCTTTGATTATATGGACCGTAAGTTGTTACTGGCCATCATTGATAAATTCATGGGCGGGCCGGTAGGGCTGGATAACTTAGCTGCGGCAATCGGTGAAGAGAGAGATACCATCGAAGATGTACTTGAGCCGTATTTGATCCAACAAGGTTTCCTGCAGCGTACCCCGAGAGGACGTATTGCGACCCACCGTGCTTATTTACACTTTGGGTTAGATATACCAGAAGCGCGCTAATACCGTTCAGTTATTTTGAAGACAGTTCAGGTAACTTAAATGTAAAAAAACGAGGCCAGTTGGCCTCGTTTTTTTATTTGTGTGGGTTATTTTTTGCTAAGTTGCCATTTACCATACGAAATCATATGTGTTGCTTACAAAATAATAACAACTCAGGTAACGCGTCAACGTTATTTTTCAAATAATACCCGCCTAAGCTGGTCTGAAACTCACAAATATACGTACTGTTTAGTAGGCACGTTTGTATAACTCAACAAAGCTTGGTTGGTACAGAGCGATGATTTTTTCGAAAATACGAGCCATAACTACTTCCTCAATTAATTTAGGTCATGTTGGGGAAACCGTTTACAACCCGCCTGAAAGACTATTTTATTGTCTGGGCGGCTTAACCTGTTTCTGATGCTGATTATAGGTATTTTCCTGATGGGTGAAAGCAATTATTTTTGCCATTTAGCATTAGTAAAACTAATGAGTTGTGTTTGGTGGGTGTGTTGACTAACTCAATATTTTCAAAGTGAATGTATGCTATTACTGCAGTTATGAAGAGAGGGTGTTCTGATTTTGCCATTCTTTTTCTAACGGTGATAATGAAAGATGTGAAGGATCAAAAATAGAATGTGACGGCCTGTTAATCCGGCGGATATATTTGAAAAAACCTGTCTTTTCGTGCCTTATAAATGCATTCACGGCAACGTTTTGAAATTTGATTTATATCAACTAAAATGATACCGGCTAAAAAATGAGCAGGTTTTATTGATCTTAGTCAAAGCAAATTGTGCGATAAATACTTTGCTGTGAACGCGTAATACCAGTAATATTAGCAATGACTTTATTAGCTGTAGCTTAACAATAAATCAACTAATTTGGCACATAACTGCAACACCGGCTGGGAGTCATTGATTTATAGGATGACTGCCAGGGAGTTGGCCCAAATTGCAGTTTTGCTCCAATTAAAGTGATGTAGGCTACGTTTTTTGCTAAGCCCAATAATCGGTACGCTGTGTCGTACTGTCGTCAATCAGCCTGACGAAAAAAGGAGTTCTCAATGTTCACTGATATCGTCGAACTATCGAGGTTACAGTTCGCATTAACTGCGATGTATCACTTTTTGTTCGTACCACTGACTCTGGGGATGGCGTTCCTGCTTGCCATCATGGAATCAGTCTATGTAATGACTGGAAAGCAAATCTACAAGGACATGACCAAGTTCTGGGGTAAACTTTTTGGTATTAACTTTGCGTTAGGTGTGAGTACAGGCCTGACCATGGAATTCCAGTTTGGTACAAACTGGGCATACTACTCTCACTATGTTGGCGACATCTTTGGTGCCCCGCTGGCAATCGAAGCCTTAATGGCGTTCTTCCTGGAATCCACTCTAGTTGGTCTTTTCTTCTTTGGTTGGGAACGTCTGTCTAAGCGTCAACACCTTGCCGTAACATGGCTGGTGGCGATTGCTTCGAATTTCTCTGCACTGTGGATCCTGATTGCCAACGGCTGGATGCAGAATCCAGTGGGTGCCGAATTCAACTTCGAAACCATGCGTATGGAGATGGTGAGTTTTGCTGAGGTTATTCTAAATCCGGTTGCTCAGGTGAAATTCGTTCACACCGTGGCTTCTGGCTATGTCTGTGGTGCGATGTTCGTTCTTGGTATCAGCTCTTACTACCTGCTTAAAGATCGTGATATTCCTTTTGCCCGTCGCTCGTTTGCGATTGCCGCTTCATTTGGTATGGCATCGATTGTATCGGTTATTATTCTGGGTGATGAATCTGGTTATGAGCTGGGTGACGTACAGAAAACCAAGCTTGCTGCGATTGAAGCGGAATGGCACACCGAAGAAGCGCCTGCTGCCTTTACCCTGTTTGGTTTACCTAACCAGGAAACCATGGAAACTGATTACGCGATTAAGATCCCGTATGTGATGGGTATTATCGCAACGCGTTCTATCGATACCGAAGTAACGGGCCTACGTGACCTGAAAGTAGAGCACGAAGTACGTATTCGTAGCGGTATGGTGGCTTACGGTTTGTTAGAAAAACTACGTAATGGCGACCGTTCACCTGAAAACGTTGCTGCGTTTGACGCCGTGAAACACGACCTGGGTTATGGCTTCCTGCTTAAGCCGTATACCGATAACGTGGTTGATGCGACACCTGAACATATCGCCCAAGCGGTTGATGATTCCATCCCGACTGTATGGCCGCTATTCTTTAGCTTCCGTATCATGGTTGCTGCTGGCTTCCTGATGCTGGGCATCATTGGCGCTGCATTTATCCAGACCTGTCGTCATAAAATCACTGATAAAAAATGGATTCTTAAAGCCGCACTTTACGGCCTTCCACTGCCTTGGATTGCGATTGAAGCCGGTTGGTTTGTTGCCGAGTATGGTCGTCAGCCATGGGCTGTCGGTGAAGTTCTGCCGGTATCAATGGCGGTATCTAATCTTGAGCCATCAGCGGTGATTATCTCAATGCTGTCGATGATTGCTCTGTACACTGTCTTCCTGATTGCTGAAATGTACCTGATGATTAAGTTCACTCGTCTTGGTCCAAGCAGTCTGAAAACAGGTCGTTATCACTTTGAACAAAATGATGCTCCGCAGAATGTGGTATCGCGTCAGGTTGAAGCGTAGTCAGGGAGAGTAAGCAATGTTTGAATATGAAGTATTGCGATTCATCTGGTGGGTACTAATTGGTGTGCTTTGCATCGGTTTTGCTGTGACAGATGGTTTTGATATGGGCGTTGGTATTCTAACTAACGTTATTGGTAAAACAGATACAGAACGTCGAGTTATGATTAACTCGATTGCACCGCACTGGGATGGTAATCAGGTCTGGTTAATCACCGCTGGTGGTGCATTGTTTGCCGCATGGCCTTTGGTTTATGCGACGGCATTTTCTGGTTTCTATTTTGCGATGGTACTGACGCTGGCAGCCCTTTGGTTACGCCCGCTAGGCTTTGATTACCGCTCGAAGATTGAATCGCCAAAATGGCGCAATGCATGGGACAAAGCCATCTTTGTCGGTAGCTTTGTACCGCCAGTGATCTTTGGTGTTGCTTTCGGTAACTTGCTTCAAGGTGTTCCTTTTGAGCTAAGTGATCTGTTGATCCCTACGTATAAAGGTACGTTCTTTGGCCTGCTAAACCCGTTTGCACTGCTTTGCGGTATTGTCAGCCTGATGATGATTGTCACTCAAGGTGCAACTTATCTTCAGATGAAAACGACTGACGATCTACATACTCGAGCGCGTAATGTTGCGCCAATCACGGCTCTGATCACTGCTGTATTTTTCGTCATTGCAGGCGTATGGGCACAGAGCATTGAAGGTTTCGTTATCACTTCTGAGATCATTACTAATGGCCCGTCAAACCCATTAGCAAAAGAAGTTATGCGAGAGTCTGGTGCATTGTTTGCTAACTTTGATGCGTATCCGTTGTTATGGGCTGCACCATTGGTCGCCGTGGTAATGCCGTTGCTAACGGTTATCGCTTCTCGCGCTAATCGTGCAGGTTTTGCGTTCCTGACATCAAGTCTGACCATGGCGGGTATTATCCTGACGTTTGGTTTTGCTCTGTTCCCATTCATCATGCCTTCAAGCTTAGTTCCAAGTCATAGCCTGACAATGTGGGATTCCACATCGAGTGAACTAACGTTGAATATCATGACGGGTGTAGCATTCGTGATGGTTCCAATTATTCTTGGGTACACCACATGGTGTTACTACAAAATGTTTGGTCGTCTTGATAACAAGTTTATCGAAGACAACAAGACTTCACTGTACTAAGGAGACAGACTATGTGGTATTTCGCTTGGATTTTAGGTGTTCTGCTAGCCTGTTCGTTCGGGATCATCAATGCCCTATGGCTTGAAACAACCGAAGATATGGATAACAAGGGTGAGTAACCTGAGCCTCTGGGTAAAGAGACTGCATCAACCTCTGGATAATGCGCTGCTACGCGCATTATCTTTGCTGCTGGCCTTGGTGTCGGCAGGGTTGGTGATATGGGATCCGGTTTTCTTTGCTCAGGCGATAGGGGGTTTTGGCCCGATTATATCTCCGGCATTGATCTGGGCTACCTGTACGGCAATGATTTTCGGTGTGGGTTTCATTCCTCGCCGTTGGTACTGGCAGCTCTTTTTCACACCATATATCGCGATGCCGATACTCATTTACATCTTACAGTTGCGCGTGTTTTAAACATTGTCACAACTCGTTACAGATTAAACAGTCTATTGCGTTTTGCAGTAGGCTGTTTTTTTATACATAATCGCTTATAAAAATGAAGGATACATGAAAGATTGTGAGGATTTGAACTCGGTTTTGGCTCTGTTTTACCTGATAGGGGTCAAGTTATTTCCGATAAAGTTCATAAACCTCATCAAGTTAGGTATAGTAAGTTGCTTAAAGCGTAGTTTGTAAATATAGCTCAGTAAATACCGCTTAGTTCGTGAATCCAGCTATTCACTTAATGCCATTATTGTGGAATGCAAATGACAGAAGAAAACGTATTCAAATGGCCCGTAACCATTTACTACGAAGATACAGATGTGGGGGGCTTGGTTTACCACTCCAATTACCTCAAGTTTTTCGAACGTGCCCGAACTGAATTATTACGAAGCATTGGGGTTAGCCAGCAAAGCATGTTTGATGACAATACCAGCTTCGTTGTACGCCATATGGATATTGATTTTCTCAAAGGCGCACGATTAGACGAAAAACTTGTCATACGTACGAAAGCTAACGCCGTACGTAAAGCTTCCATCGAATTTTGTCAGGATTTAGTAAACAATGACGGTCAAATCTTGTGTAAAGCTACGGTTAAGGTAGCCTGTATCAATCCAGTGACAATGAAACCCATCGCTATTCCAGAAAATATTAAGTCGGAGATATCTAAGTGAATGCAGAACTTTCGATCCTAGACCTTTTCTTGCAGGCCAGCCTGTTAGTAAAGATCGTTATGCTGATACTACTTAGTATGTCAGTCGTTTCCTGGACGATGATTATCAAACGGTCCCAGATACTGTCTAATGCAGCCAATAAGGCTGAGCGTTTTGAGGATCGTTTCTGGTCGGGCGTTGATCTCTCACAGCTCTATCAGGAAGTTCAGGCGCGCAAAGATAACCTGATGGGTACTGAACAGATTTTTTATGCAGGTTTTAAAGAGTTTGCCCGTCTGCACCGTAGTAACGGCAAGGTACCAGAAGCGGTGATGGAAGGCACGGGCCGGGCAATGCGTGTTTCATTGTCTCGTGAAGTCGACGAACTGGAAACCAGCCTGCCTTACCTTGCAACTGTTGGTTCAATCAGCCCCTATATTGGCCTGTTTGGTACCGTCTGGGGGATCATGCATGCATTTATCGCCATAGGTGCGATGAAGCAAGCCACACTAGCAATGGTCGCACCGGGTATTGCCGAAGCGCTTGTTGCTACCGCGATGGGTCTGTTTGCCGCGATACCGGCTGTTATGTTTTATAACAAGCTCACCAATCAGGTCTCCAAGCTGGAACACACCTACGCAACCTTTATGGAAGAATTTTCAAGCATTCTTCACCGTCAGGCATTTGCCGCCGGTCAGGAGTAATAAGCCATGACTTATCAGCCTAAGAAGCGAAAAATGACGGCTGAAATCAATGTCGTCCCTTACATTGATGTAATGCTGGTACTGTTGATCATCTTTATGGTGACCTCTCCTTTTGTCACTCAGGGTGTGGATGTGGAACTACCATCGACACAAACAGCCAAAACAGCTGCTGAACTGGCTGAAAACAGTGATGGTGCCCCCATTATTGTTGAAGTTGATCAAGACGGTCATTTGGGCTTGAGTGTCGATAATGGCGAGATGATCCGCGGTTTAGCACTAAGAGAGCTGTTAACCCGGGTTAAGGCCGAGATGCAAATTAACCCTAAGTCGTCAGTGATGGTGGGGGGGGATGGCCGGGTGCCGTATTCCTTTATCATTGAAACACTTGATGCCCTAAATCAGGCCGGGGTTGGCTCTGTTGGCTTAATGACCGAACCATTAGAGCAATAGGCAGGCGGCTGGATGAAAAAGAATAATTACAGCGTGGCCGTCATCATTTCGTTATGTTTACATGCGTTACTCTTAGCTGCACTGTTATGGGGAACGGATTTCTCCATGAACAAACCGAAAATACACGGCAATACGATTAAGGCGGTAGTCGTCGATCCTGCGCTGGTTAACCAGCAGGCCCAGAAGATCCGACAACAACGGAATGCAGCCAAAAAAGCGGAACAGGATCGACTCAAACGGCTCGAGCAGCAAGCTGACTCATTAGAGAAGCAGCGTAAAGCGGAAGAACAACGCCTGCGGGAGCTGAAAGCCGATAAGCTACAAGCGGAAAAAGAAACCCGTAAAGCCGAAGCCGAGCGTAAGCGTGTTGCTGTTGCGAAAGAGAAAGAGAAAAAGAAAGCGGCAGAAGAAAAACGTAAGGCGGACGAAGCGACACGTGTTGCCAAGCAGCAGGCAGCAAAAGCCGATGCTGAGCGGAAAGCAAAACAAGAAGCGACGCGTAAAGCGAAAGAAGAAACCCGTAAAGCTGAATTAGCACGTCAGAAAAAGGTTGAAGAACAACGCAAGGCAGAGGAAGCAGCACGTAAAGCGGAAGAAGAAACCCGTAAAGCTAAAGCTGCACAAAAAGAAGCGGAACGTAAAGCTGCCGAAGCGAAAGAGTTACAGCGTCAGCAAGAAGATGCGCTGAACGACATGTTTTCAGGCTTAGAAGCGGAAACCGAGCAACGCGGCGGGGCGCGAGGTCAGTTTGTAACTGATGAAGCTGACCGTTATGGCACGATCTATACTCAGATGATCCAGCAAAATTTGCTGGTAGACCAAGGCTTTTTGGGTAAAGAGTGTGTTTTGACTATGCGCTTGTCTGTTAATGGTTTACTACTGGATGCATCGCAAGCTGGTGGCGACAAAACTCTTTGCCGAGCGGCGAAAGCAGCGGTAGTGAAAGTGAGCCAGTTCCCGATGCCGGATGATCCCCTGGTCATCGAGAAACTTCGCAGTATCAGACTGACTGTAAGCCCAC
Source organism: Photobacterium sagamiensis (assembly GCF_050337085.1). Lineage (NCBI taxonomy): Bacteria > Pseudomonadati > Pseudomonadota > Gammaproteobacteria > Vibrionales > Vibrionaceae > Photobacterium > Photobacterium sagamiensis. The sequence continues at coordinate 29,059 of NZ_JAKJSP010000012.1, forward strand.
AATGATGAAGGAGCTGTTGATGAAACGTTGGATAATGGGCTTGTGTATTGCTCTTTTGAGTTTTAGCCAAATCGCACAAGCTGAACTTGAGCTGGTCATTACCGAAGGTATTGACTCAGCCCGCCCGATAGGTGTGGTGCCGTTTCAATGGGAAGGGGAAGGCAAACTGCCAACCGATATCTCATCGGTCATTGTTTCAGATTTACGTCGTAGCGGTAAATTCAGCCCGGTTGCGACCAGTAAAATGCCGCAAACACCATACAGCGAAGAGCAGGTTGATTACACTGCCTGGACATCGCTTGGTGTGGATGCCTTAGTCACGGGCAAGATCAGTCTGAATGCGGATGGTAACTATGTCATTAATTATCAATTGGTTGATCTGGTTCGCGGCCAGTTAACCAGTGGTGACAGCCGTGGTTTAAGCAATGGCGAATTGGTGCTGACCAAAGATCACCTGTTAGTGAATAACCGTGCCACCGTGAAAGAAAGCCGCCTGCGCCAATACGCCCACCGTATTTCTGATGTGGTGTATGAAAAATTAATCGGCGACCGCGGGGCCTTTTTAACCCGCATTGCTTATGTGGTTATTGATGATAAGGCGAAGTACCCGTATCAGCTGCGTGTTGCTGACTATGATGGTTTTAACGAGCGCCTGGTGCTTAAATCGCAACAGCCATTGATGTCACCAGCCTGGTCACCCGATGGCAGCAAATTAGCTTATGTAAGTTTCGAGAACAAACAAGCTCAGATCTTTATCATGGATATCTATAAAGGTACCCGTGAAATGATCACCTCTTTCCCGCGTCATAATGGTGCCCCACGTTTCTCACCTGATGGAAAGAAACTGGCAATAGTCTTATCGAAAAGCGGCAGCTTGCAGATTTACGTAAAAGATCTGGCAACAAAAAAACTGACCCAGGTTACACGTGGCCGGGCCAATAATACCGAAGCATTTTGGGATCCAGATAGCCAGTCATTGATCTTTACTTCAGACAGAGGTGGTAAACCTCAGATATATCGAGTAAATTTAGCTGACGGTCTGACTAAGCGCCTGACTTGGCAGGGAAGTCAAAACCTTGGGGGTCAATTGACGCCTGATGGTCGATATCTGGTGATGGTACACAGGTCGGATTCTGGGTACAACATAGCCAAACAAGACTTGAAAACCGGTGCTCTTCAAATATTAACGAAAACATTTTTGGATGAGTCGCCGAGTATTGCTCCTAATGGCGGCATGGTTATCTACAGCTCAGTAAATAATAAATCTAATGAGTTGTCGTTAGTGTCGATTGACGGACGTTTTAAAGCACGATTACCTGCGACGAACGGGCGTGTACGGGCTCCATCCTGGGGGCCGTTCCAATAATGTTCACCGTAAATAGTGATAAGAAAGGAAAAATAAAATGCAACTGAATAAAATTTTAAAGGGACTGGCAATTGCGCTGCCAATGATGACGCTTGCAGCATGTAGCTCAACTGAAAGCACTGATAGTTCAGCGGCTTCTGAAACATCTACAACGGGCGCAGAGCAGACTGTTGTGACAACACCTGTAGACGGTGGTTCTGCTTCACTGTCAGAGCAAGAGCTACGTAGCCAAGAGCTTCGTCAAGAGCAAACTATTTACTTTAAGTTTGATAATGCAGAAATCCAGGCTGATTTCCAGGCAATGCTAGAAGCTCACGCTGAATACCTGAGCGGCAACACTGCAATGAAAGTTATCGTTGAAGGTCACGCTGATGAGCGTGGTACGCCAGAGTACAACATTGCACTGGGTGAACGCCGTGCAAGTGCTGTAGCAAAATACCTGCAAGCTCTAGGTGTATCTGCTAGCCAAATCTCAATTGTTAGCTACGGTGAAGAAAAGCCTCTAGTTCTAGGCCACACTGATACTGACTATGCGAAGAACCGTCGTGCGGTTCTTGTTTACTAATAACAGGTAAACATTATGAACAGTAACATTATGCGAAATATTGCATTAGCGTTGCTGGTTGGTGCGGCGACCCAGGTGGTCGCCGCACCTGCTCCGGTTACTGAACTTAACAGTAATGGTGCTCAAGGCAGCAGCCTTGAGCGCTTGGAGCGGATGCTTGAATCTCGTAATCAGGTACAGCTTGATATGCAGCGCCAGCTGGATCAGCTTGCATCTGAAATGGATGAACTCCGTGGTTTGGTTGAACGCAATAGCTATGATTTAAGTCAGATGCTTGAGCGTCAGCGCGAACTATACCGTGAAGTTGATACATTAAGTCGACAGCCTCAGAAAAAAGAGACTGAAGATGTGGGATCTAAATCAGCATCTTCAGAAACTTATACCAGCAACGTAAGTGAAAACGAAGCGTATGAAAAAGCCGTAAATCTTATTCTGAAAGAAAAGGATTATGTCGGTGCTGTGACAGCGTTCAATGATTTTTTAACCGCTTACCCTGAGTCTGCTTATAAGCCGAATGCACATTACTGGCTGGGTCAATTGTACTTTACCCAGAATCAGTTGCCGGAAGCGAGTGAAAACTTTATAGCGGTTGCCAGTGTTAAAGATTCCAATAAGCGTGCGGATGCGATGCTGAAGCTGGGTGTGATTGCCGAACGTAGCAAAAAGCCCGAGCAGGCGAAGAAATACTATCAAGAAGTTATCTCTGCGTATCCTGATTCAACCAGTTCGCGTCAGGCTGAAAGTCACCTGAAGAAGCTTGGTAAGTGATCACCGGAATTAATTGATCAATTGATAAAGACCAGCGTTCTCGCTGGTCTTTTTGTATATACCACATTTCGTTCGAATTGAGTTCCCAGGGAAAGCGCTGAATTTCGCTTCTTGAGGCGATTTGGGTATAATACCCGAATTAGTAAGGACCAGCTGATAGAGCAAGAGAGTCATGAGCCTAACATTCGATCCCTCTGAAATGATTTACCCGTTTCCACCTAAGCCAGTACCACTGTCAGACGATGAGAAACTGACATATAGAGCGAAAATCAAAAGCCTGCTGAAGGAAAAAGATGCAGTTTTGGTTGCCCACTACTATACCGATCCTGAAATTCAGGCCCTGGCTGAAGAAACCGGCGGTTTTGTTGGTGATTCTCTGGAGATGGCCCGTTTTGGTAATCAACATCCGGCAAAAACGTTGATTATTTGTGGTGTTCGCTTTATGGGTGAATCTGCAAAAATTCTGACGCCTGAAAAACAGGTACTGATGCCGACATTGGAAGCCGAATGCTCGCTTGATTTAGGTTGCCCGGCAGATAAATTTTCCGAGTTTTGTGATGCCCACCCTGATCATACTGTTGTGGTGTATGCCAATACGTCAGCCGCAGTAAAAGCACGGGCTGACTGGGTTGTAACATCCAGTATTGCACTTGAAATCGTCGAGCACCTTGATAGTGAAGGTAAGAAAATTATCTGGGGGCCAGACCGCCATTTAGGGGCTTACATCCAGAAGCAAACCGGCGCCGAGATGCTGCTGTGGCAAGGTGAGTGCGTGGTTCACGACGAGTTTTCAGCAAAAGCATTGCGTGATATGAAAGCACTGTATCCTGATGCCGCCATTCTTGTTCACCCTGAATCACCCGCAAGCGTTGTAGCTTTGGCTGACGCTGTCGGCTCTACCAGCCAGTTGATTAAAGCGGCTAAAGAGTTACCCAATCAGCAGTTAATCGTCGCGACTGATAAAGGTATCTTCTTTAAGATGCAGCAAATGGTACCGGGAAAAGAGTTAATGGAAGCGCCAACGGCTGGTGCCGGTGCAACCTGCCGTAGTTGTGCCCACTGCCCGTGGATGGCAATGAACGGCCTGAAAGCCATTGAGCTGGGACTGAGAGAAGGTGGTGAAAAACACGAAATCTTTGTTGACGAGTCTCTGCGTGAGAAGTCATTGATCCCGTTAAACCGTATGCTCGATTTTGCGGCTGAATTGCAACTAAAGGTGAAAGGTAACGCTTAAGCGTACTCTCTGGAACTTTTCTGAAGTGGCGGCCATTTGAGCCGCCATTTTTATGTGCTGTACTCGGACAGTAATTTATATCGCACTTAAGTCATCGGTATGATTGATTAGTGCAACTTTACCAAAGCCTGCGCACGCAGAGTAAGACCGCATAACATTGTGGGTACTGAGTTGAAGATCTCTTCAAACTGCGCAAGACCATCGGCACCTTCTTCAGCCAGCACCATCATGGCATTTTCCGGATCATACAGTAAGCTGATAGACAACAGTACGCCGCCCAGCAGTGCATTATCTTCACTGTCTTCAGGCATGATGGTTTCCCAGTCATCACGGGTCAGTTGCCAGCCTTGCAACATTCCTTCTGCAAAATCACGGGTATCTTCAGACACCAGCTCCTTGTCATCGAGTGAACACGTTTCAGGCCACTGCCAGCTACCGGAAAGTAGTGTTTCACGGCTTTCATTCCAAATATTAATGATGGCGTTAGCATAAGCTTCAAGATCTTCATGGCTGGCAAACGGTGATATTTCATCGCCCCCCCATAGGAAAGCAAGCCATTCAGATGGGTCAAGAAGGTGAGGGGCCGCAGCCATCGCGGCAACAAAACCTCGGGTTTGCGCTTCAGATAACAGCTGATCTGCCAGCTCCGGGTCTTGAAGTAGCACACTCAGTTGTGAAGATGGTTGTGAAGACATAGTAGAATCTCAATTCGTTTGCTCGTGTCACTATTCATCTCTTTGCGTGTAACCGAGACCGCGCTGATTTGAATCGCCACAGAATAAATAATATTTTTTATATTGTAACAGCCCGGTTAAACCTGAGCAGTAGTCGTCAGCTGTTATTTGTCGAACGTGGTGTAATTTGCTGAATAAAAGAACAAATAATGTCGATTAGAATGAATTTAGTTGACCTTACAGTTCCTGATCACTATAGTACGCTGCGTTGAGACGCATAGCGTTCAACAACAATTTGTGGTGAGGTGTCCGAGTGGCTGAAGGAGCACGCCTGGAAAGTGTGTATACGGCAACGTATCGAGGGTTCGAATCCCTCCCTCACCGCCATCAAATTCAGAGAAAACCCGTTGATTTATCAACGGGTTTTTTTGTATGCGTCGCTTAATATAATGTAAATGATCAAGAGCTAAGAACGCACTTGAATGTTTAATAGACGTATCTGATCATGGCCCGGATATCTTGAGCGCTGCGTACTGGATTCATCATGCCCGTCGCCAAGGCGTCGTCGATGGTCATCGGCGCGCTGGCGCTGCCAAAGAACCCGTTACTGCCCGTGTAGTCGTAGTCGATGTAGGTATAACGTAGCTGCAGGTATAACGCTTTATCGATCAGCGGCAAGTTATAGTACGCCTCGTAAGCATCGCCGCGGGCGGCGATCTTAGAGCCGACTAGCGTATCTTCCCCGTAAGTAAATGACCGCCAGTATTTGGAGCCGTGGTTATACTCGAACCCGAACGAATCGTTGTCCAAAAAGCCTGGGATTTTGGCCCCGACCCAGTAGGAATAACCCGTTTCCTTATCCATGGAGCCTAACATCGCCCTGCCGTTTTTCGGATCGGTCTGAGAGGCTGAAACCGAGGCGAAGACTAAGGTATCATCGAGGAAATCATTGATAAATTCGCCGATCCCGTTGACTTCCATCGACAAGGTCGCGTTGTTAATGTTGCCAAAATCCTTAAACGAGTAATCATCGTTGATCATGATGTCATTTATATCCATGCCAATCATATTATTGGCATGGTAGATCTGCGCCTTAATGTCGTACTGGCCATCATTGTAAGGGGTGAAGATAAACCCGATCATATCAATATTGTCGGTCTTCGATTCATCTTTGGCATAATCGGTGCCATTTGACATGAAGCGCGAGCTGGCGTTGCTCAGTCCCCGTCCGGCGCAGAGCTTGAGCGCCATTCCGTCAATGCCGGTGACCTTATCGAGCTTGGTATTTAAACTCAGACCATCAAATTCAACGTTGATGGAGTGTGCCAACGGTGATTTCTCTTCTTCAAATCCTTCACGGTGATTCGCCAGAAAGCCATTGGTCGAAGGGCGCCGTCCCAGGCTGAAGGTCCAGGGGATCTGCTCATTTCCCAGGAAGGCATCACCGAGGTAGAGCATATATACCTCTTTTACCTTGAGCTCATTGCCGTCAAGGTTCTCATTAACAACCCAGTCAAAATCAGCAAATCTGGATATATTGCGCTGATTATGCTGAGCCGTGTCACCGAATGCCTTGTTGTAAGAGAGCAAGCCTTTAAATATCAGTTTTTGGTTGTACTGATAGCCCATCCCTAATTGCAGTCGATTCGACAATAATGCGTCATTTTTCGCGGTTGAACCATCGGCGAGCTTGTATTCGATATTATCTGCGGTCACACGATAGTCGACATCAAATTTAAGGTTATTACCACCCGCTTCTTTTTGCAGTTCACGGACTTGTTCTTTTAGCATTTCAATATCTTCAGCTTGGTCGGCTAATGCCGGGGCTGATAATGCAAGAATAAGGGCAGTTGCAATAGGAGTTAACTTGTTCATAATTCTTCCTTGTTTTATATAAAATGAACAACGATGGGGTTATCCGTAACCCAATATCACATAATTCGATAACACCATCTTTTATTTCACTGTATTAATTACAACTCGCTAATTCACCGCTGTCAGCTGCATACTTCATCGCAAAATCTTTAACATCGGGAGCTATCTTTAGGAACTTATCGCTTTCAAGAAATTCTTTTGATTCCGGGTGTTTTTTTGAGTATTCTTTAATGAATTTCGCGCCATCTTTTTTGAATAATCGCTTCCATTCCACTTTGAGATGTTGACCAGCAAAATCCTGGCCATTGTATTCAAAATGCGGGCGAAGATACTTCAGGTAATATTTCTGCCCTTTATCGACATCTGCTGAAGCATTGAATGCGAGCATTAAACTAAACGCGGTTAAAATTATTTTTTTCATAGTTGCCACCTTGCTTTTATTATTAATATTCCAGTTAGTCTTTGATACTTTCTTTACCGGTGATCATTGCCCGAATATGGGACGAAAGTTTTTCGCCAAAGGTGATCATATACAGATGTATCACCAGAAAACTCAGCAGCGCGTAGGCAATGAACGTATGTAAGATCGCGATAAGATCGATCTGGTCTATTACACCGTATGCTCGTAATTCAGGAAAAAAGTAAAAGCATATCCCTGTGATTACCTGCAATGGCAGTAAACCAAATACAATTCCGATATACCCCAAACGTTGTAGCGGATTGAATTTATCTTCCGGCGTCATATGGTGGGGGTGCTTCTCCCCGACAAATACGCCGTACAGGTAGAATCGGAGTGTGCTATCGACGTTCTTCAAGGAAAGCGTGTATTGTCGCCATTCGCCGGTCGTGAATATCCAGGTGAAGATCAGCACGATGAGTCCGGCCCAGATAAATCCGGCAATATTGTGTAGCTCGATCGCAGAGCCAAACCCAAACAGGGTAAATAATCCGTGCGCTTCCAGTCCCGTTAGGATCAGTAACAGGATGAGGGCAGCCTGACCCCAGTGCCAAAATCGCTCAAACCGCTTGAATATCACAACGACCTTATTCATCTCTTTATTTTTCATCGTTACTGCCTCCCTGTTGCTGCTTTCTTCTTCGGGCTGTGATGTAGCGATAGCCGCCGTGACCGGCAACTCCGAACAGTCCACCAAAGATGGCTAGCGCACCAAACCCTTCAATCCATGGATTGGCATTACGTCCTATCAAGTAAAAACCGGTGAGTTCGTCCAGTCGGCCATCACGTGCATGGCATGCTTCACATTCCAATGCCTGTTCAGCCGGCGCAACCATGTGCTTGATCGGCCAGTAGCCATTGGTTTCGATAAAGTCGAACTCGCCGCTGAATTCCACTTCGTTATTTTTGGCTCCGGCTTCGAGTGCTTTGTTCCAATCGTATTCAGTCCAGAAGGCGCCCGAGCCTTTGCGGCCATAGAGCTTAAGCGGCAGGATCCGGTTCATCACAGTGTCATAGGGTTGCTTGCCACGATGGATCTTGAATGGCCAGATGCGGGCGTCCGGATCTTGGTAGTCGCCGCTTGGTGGGTTGATGTCGATCGGTGCCGAAGCGGGATCGATTTCGTCCTGAAGCGTCATCTGCTTGAGCTCGCCTTTGTACCAGCGATATTCAGGCACTACGTTACGCCCCCAGGTGAAGGTACCCTTTTTGGTCATATAGCTGTGCGCCTCGACGCCATCGAACATATCGTCTTCGGCATAGGGCTTGCCATCTTTGAGTTTGCCTGCTGTCGACCAGTCCCAGCTGAGTTTGGTCAGATATGGGCCGCGAGCCATTTCAGGAATATGGCAGGAGGTACAGGCAACCTTGGATGTATGGTTATCGAGCTGTCTTTCCTCATGAGGTTTAGTGTCATGGCATGATTCGCAGGAGACATTTTTGCCCTCGCGAGCCTGGCGACCCATATTCGGCTCGTGGTCAATAAAGGCTTTCCGGTCGTTGTAACGCCCTGAGATCTGATGGCCACTGGTTGAGTGACAGGTTTGGCAGGTGAAGTTGAGCTTGTCAGAACTCATATGTACATCGAGTTCATGAACCGGATCAACCAATGACATATCGGTATCACCATGTTTGACGCCATTACCCCCTCCGCCATTAGCATGGCAGGCCAGGCAGTTTTGCCGCTGAGGTGCGCCGACATTTTGTGCCACCTTGCGTAGATCAACCGCAGGGATGATTTTGCCTCCGACCTTAGTGTCTTCGTAGTAGGGATGACCCGACATCGCCGCCGACTTCTTATAAGTGCCGGTGGTGTCGTGGCAAACTAGACAATCAACATTTTCTTCCGCTTCAAGGTCAAAATCATCGTTGCGCCAGCCGTAACCGGTATGACATTGCGTACAGCTCTCGTTTCCTCGTGCGGCTATGCAGTAGTTGTTGAAGCCGTTTTTCCCCTTACCGACCATTTTGCCATCGACCTTGGCTGCCCAACGCCAATGAAAGGTCTGGTGGAGTTGGCTAGCCGCTTCGGTGTGACATTCCAGGCACGCCTCGGTGACGTCAGGCGCATAGTCAAACTCCTGATCAAGCGATTCGAATTTGGCGTGATCTGCAGTGTTTAAGCTGGTATTGGTCGCTGTCGGTAACTGTGTCTCCATCGGTGAAGAGGAAGCGTTTCCATACCCACACCAAGCGAAGAACAGTAAAAATAAAACCACAATGTTATGTTTCATATAGAAACATCTCCCTCAATGTGAAACCGGCTTAACTATCAATGCCGCAAAATAAAATGCTATTAAATGCGCCACATTTTGCCATTGACAGTTCCTATATGATTCAACCTTAGCATGCGATTTGGTGCATAAATGCTATCCAGATCAAATAAATTAAGTAAATGCTAAATTAGTAAAAGATTCATTAGGTGGCGGTTTATTAGTGCCTGTTAATTTAGTTGTTAAAGGTATATGGAGGGGTGGGGTATAAAGTGTGTTGCATGGCATTCGCGATAGGCATGCAATATCGCCTAACATCATAATGGATGATATTCGAGCAAAATCACTTGAAATGTAAGGGATATTTGAAGTTCGTCAAATATCTGAGTTATATGCAATTCTTCTTGGGAAGACCTGAAAATATTTTCATTTCTTATGCCTATAATTTCATACCACTTTAGGGGTGGTTATTGATTGTTTAATCAATCTGGTAGGTGGGGCTTTATGAAAAGAAGGCGTTATTTCTGGATACCTATAGCCCTAACGCTCGTTGCGGCTGTTGGACTGGTATTTCTTGGGCATGCAAGTTTAGTTACTTATATGGTTAGTGGTGGTCTGCTGGTTGCAGGCTATCTTTCTGCCCGTTTTTTACAATCCGGGCATGATGCCGCTGTTGCACTGGCGCAGGAACAACAGGCGAAAGAATTACTGGTTAAACAGCAATATTCGCAAGAACAACTGACTCGTTTGGTCGAACTTTGCCTGCAGGTGTTGCCGATATGGCAAAGGCAGCTGTGTACGGTAAGGCTGCAGACTGAAACTGAGATCACGGCCTTGTCGCAGCGCTTTTCCGAGATCATTTCCGAACTGGATAAGACAATGACAGAGTCTCAGCATGCTGCCGGGGGAGGGCAGGATAACGGCCAGCATGGGGTTATTGCAGTACTCAGTGACAGTGAGAACCACCTTAACCAGGTCATTACCCAGCTGCGATCGACCATGCAGGCCAAAGAAAAGATGTTGGCTCAGGTTAGTCACTTGGCCAGTTATACCGAAGAATTAGACAAGATGGCCGTAGATGTTGCCAAGATTGCTGATCAGACCAACTTACTGGCACTGAATGCAGCTATTGAAGCGGCCAGGGCGGGCGATCAAGGGCGTGGTTTTGCGGTGGTGGCCGGTGAAGTACGTAATTTGTCACAGCTGTCAGGGGAAACCGGTAAACATATTCGTGACAAGGTGTCGATGATTAACCAGGCAATAGCAGATACGGTAAACATTGCAGAGCAGAGCGCACATCAGGATGCGCAGGCTGAAGCCGCTTCAGAAACCAATATTGAATCAATTCTTGCTAATTTTAATCGGCTTGCCTCTGATCTGAGTGGCTCGGCCTCATTGCTACAAGATAAAAATAGGGATATCCAACAGGAGATATCTGGCGTCATCGTTTCTTTGCAGTTTCAAGATCGCGCCAGTCAAATTATCACCCAGGTAGAGATGAACCTTGACAAGTTGCAAGCTGAGATCACCGATTATGAGTCAGAGCAGCATAACGGTGATGAGGCGCATCGGCTTGATGTTTCAACCTGGTTGAATGAGATGAAGCAAGATTATGTGGCTCAGGAGCAACATCTTAATCATGAAACAAATGAGGTGGCAACCGCCTCCACACGTGATGACGAGATAACTTTCTTTTAATCCTCGGAGAGTGCTATGGCTAAAACAATTTTGATTTTGGATGATTCGGCTCCGATCCGTCAGGTCGTAGGCATTGCGCTTCGAGGGGCTGGATATGAAGTCGTTGAAGCGAAAGATGGCATAGACGGTATTGAGAAATTGAATGGCCAGAAGCTCAATTTGATCATTACCGATGTCAACATGCCAAGAATGGACGGTATCACCTTTGTAAAAGAGGTGAAAAAGATGCCCCGTTATAAATTTACTCCCATCATTATTCTGACCACCGAATCACAGGATAATAAAAAGCAAGAGGGCAGGGCCGCGGGAGCCAAAGCATGGGTTGTTAAACCGTTTCAGCCGCCTCAGCTGTTGAATGCGGTCGCCAAACTGATTTTACCTTGAGGTGAGGACAACAGATGGATATCACCATAAAGCAGGAACAGGCTGGGCCGGAATGTAAGCTGAGCCTGACAGGCGAAATGTCTATTTATAGTGTCACCGAGCTAAAACCCCGCTTGCTGGCTTACTTACACGAAAATCAATCGGTATTGTTTGATCTGACTGAGGTGAGTGAAATGGATATGGCAGGTATACAGCTGTTGTGGCTGTGTCACCAGGAGGCGGCGAAGGCGGGTAAGGCGTTAGCGATTGCTGGTATCAGCTCTGCCGCCCTGGAGGCCATTACTTTGTTGCGACTTGAGCGGCAGTTCAATTTACAACCCGTGTAGTTAGTCGATTTTCATTCTCGCTGAATGGGCAGACTATTATCCCGATTGGTATAAGGAGAGGGAAATGGATGAGATGGAACAAGCCAAAGAGATGTTTGTCGATGAGAGCCTGGATTTGCTGCAGGAGATGGAGTCGGCATTAAACCAGTTAAAAGCAGCTCCCGAGAATGGTGAGCTGATCAATCTGGTATTTCGGGCTGCTCACACCATCAAGGGATCGGCCGGATTGTTCGGCTTTGATGGGATCGTTGCTTTTACTCATACCGTGGAAAACGTGCTGGAGCAGGTCAGAGCCGGTGAACGGCTGTGTGATGATGCACTGATTGCTTCCTTGTTAGGTTGCCGGGATCATATTGAAAGCTTGATTGAGCAGCTCGGCAGTGACACACGAGAGCTGGATGAACGCGGGCGAGGATTACTGGAGCGATTAGCTGAGCTAACGACTAATCAGCCGAGCCTGATTGAAAATGCCCCAAATGCTGTGCGGCAGCATGATGCTGAGGATCCAGAGATTGTCCAGAATCTGGCCTGCAGGTATGTCAATAATGCGTACTGGCACCTCTCACTACGGTTTGGCAAGGATGTGTTACGTAATGGCATGGATCCACTCTCTTTCCTTCGTTACCTCTCCTCTTTAGGTAAGATTGTCGAACTCGTTCCTCTGTTTCACACCTTGCCCGGTGGCAGTGAAATGGACCCCGAATCCTGTTATCTCGGGCTGGAGCTTCAGCTCGACAGCGACACTGATAAATCTACCCTGATGTCGGTATTTGAATTTGTTGCTGACGAATGTCAGATCCACATCATTCCCCCCCATAGTGAGCTTCAGCAATATGTGCAGTTAATTAGTGATCTGGCAGATGAAGCTATCAGCTTAGGACAGGTACTACTGCGATGCGGTGCGCTGACGCTAGATGAACTGAATATGATCATGAACCGGCCGGAAGAACTAGAGCAAGTCTCTTTGCCGGAAATAGAGGTAGCCAAACCGGAGCCGACCGTCGATGTTGTATCTGATGATGAGCAGGAAAAGCAGCCCCTCACTTCCACGGCGGACAGCAAACCAGCCAAAGTCACGGAATCAAAACGTCAGGAAAGCCGAAGTCTGCGGGTTGATGCCCACAAGTTGGATCAATTGATTAATCTGGTTGGCGAACTGGTCATTGCCGGTGCGAATACCAGCTTGCTGGCCCGTCAGAATGGTGAACCTGAATTGGTGGAATCGAGCGCTGTCGTCTCCTTGTTGGTGGAGGAGATCAGAGGGTTGTCTTTGCATTTAAGAATGATACCGATAGATGACACCTTCAAACGTTTTCATCGTGTTGTGCGTGAGATCAGTCGTGATTTAGGCAAAGAAATCCGGTTGAAAATTGAGGGCGGTGATACCGAACTTGATAAGGGCGTGGTGGAAAAAATTGCAGACCCTCTGATGCACCTGGTCAGGAATGCGATTGACCACGGCATTGAAGCTAAAGAATTGAGGCTTGCAAAAGGTAAATCGGCGACAGGTACGATCACATTACGGGCTTATTATGACTCAGGCAGCATAGTGATTGAAGTCTGTGATGATGGCGGTGGAATTGATCCGGTTAAGGTCAGGGCCAAAGCCATTGAGAACGGGTTAATTAATGCCGAACAAAAGCTAAGTGATCAAGAGGTATTAAGGCTGATCCTGGAAGCGGGTTTAACCACAAAAACGGCAGTGAGCGATCTCTCGGGCAGAGGCGTGGGCATGGATGTGGTCAAGCGGAATATAGAAGCATTGCAAGGCAGCATTGAAGTAGAGAGCCAAAAAGGCGAAGGCTCCTTGCTACGCTTGCGTTTGCCACTGACGCTTTCAATCATTGATGGTTTTGCGGTCGGTGTGGGTACATCCACTTATGTTATTCCTCTGGATGCTGTCGTGGAGTGTATCGAATACAGCGAACAGCTCAGCCAAAATGGCGACTATGTCAACTTACGGGGGGGAATTCTGCCTTTTATTAACCTGCAAAGACAATTTAAAGAAAGCTATATCGAAGTAAAGCAAAGGAACATTGTCGTCGTACAGAGTGGGGTGCAAAAAGCGGGATTTGTTGTTGATCAGCTGCAGGGCGAGTTGCAAACCGTGATCAAGCCGTTGAGCAAGATATTCTCGCAACTTAGCGGGATCAGTGGATCAACCATTCTCGGCAGTGGTGAGGTGGCGATGATCCTGGATGTGCCGGCCTTGATCCGTGAGGCAGAAACGCGTCGGTCGTCTTGCCATGTTGGCGACGAGATGGCGGTGCAGTAAGCGATATCACTCGGCAGTAAGGGAAAGCACTGCCGATGGAACTAGAACCAGGTGAAGCATTTTGGTAAGGGGTGTGTTATGACGCAAAACTTAAACCTGAAAAAGTCCAGAACTCGGGAGGATAGAGAGGAAGATGTGGCATTGGAACAGCAGCAGTTTTTGACATTTTTACTGCGAAAGGAACTGTTCGCCATCAATATCCGCCCGATCAAAGAGATCATTGAGTATGGACAGTTGACAAAGGTACCGATGGTTCCTGAGTTTGTCCGCGGGGTTATTAATGTTCGGGGCAATGTGGTGCCCATTATTGATTTGTCGATGCGCTTCGGCTGGCCGACTACGCCTGTTACCAAGCGCAGCTGTATTGTGATTGTCGAAGTGGAGAGTGAAGGCGAGAGCCTTGAAATTGGTGTGCTAGTTGATGCTGTGAGTGAAGTTATCGATATTTCGCTGACAGATATTGAGCCGGCTCCCAGCTTTGGTGCCAAGCTTCGCACTGACTTTATCCAGGGGATGGGGAAAGTGAACGATGAATTCATTGTTTTACTGAATGTCAGCCATGTGCTGTCAGTTGATGAATTATCGTCGCTAGAGACGTTGCAAGAAGAGACCACATCCGCACTACCATAGTTTGCTTTTACTGCTGTTTTCAGAATGATCCATGGGCTGAATAGTGTCGTGGAGCAGGTAATTCATTTTAAAAAACAATAACCGGATTAATCCAGGGAGGCGTTATGCTTCGTTTTAGTGACATCAGGATGAGACCTAAGTTGATCGGCCTGTTTTTGTTGGTCAGTCTTATTCCACTAGCTATTGTCGTATCTATTGCAGTTAAATCAGCAGCGAATGCGTTGACGACTGAGTCCAATGATCAGTTGATCGCAATGCGTGAAGTCAAAAAGGCCCAGATAGAAAGTTACTTTGAAGAGCGCCAGAGCGATCTTAGTGTCTTGGTTGATTCCGTCGAGAATCTGCGTGTCAATACACTGGACTCGCTGTACGCAGCCAAAGAGAGTAAGCGTATTCAGATTGAGGGTTATTTTCAGGAAATGCAGGATGATATTATTATTCTTGCTGAAAATAGCGCGATATCAGAGGCGCTGTCAGGGTTTGATACGGCGTATCAAAATGAAGGCATGCAAGTCGGCGGCGAGGCCTGGCTGGCTGTGGATAACCAGTATGGGCCGTGGTTGAGTCGCTATAAAGAGCATTATGGCTTCTATGATCTGTTCCTGATTAATGTTGATGGTGAGATTGTCTACTCGGTTGCTCAGGAAGCTGATTTGGGGCAGAACATCAAAACGGGCACATTGCGAGACAGTGGAATTGGCCACCTTTTTAGCCAAGCACAATCTGCTGTCGCGATTGAAGATTTCGCCCCTTATGCCCCTTCTGATAATCAGCAGTCGGCATTTATTGGTGCGCCAGTCATCAATAATGGTGAGCTGAAGGGTGTGCTCATTATGCAGATACCAACAGAGGAAATCGATGCCATTGTACAGCGAGATGACAACCTCGGAGAGACGGTAGAGACGTATTTGGCGGGCAAGCAAGACGGTAAAGTCACATTGCGGAGCAATTATGTCAATAGTGACGGGGCAGAGCGTCTGATTGGTATGCCTGTGAGCGAACGTTTTGCTGATGAGACGCTGACGGGCAAGTCTGTTGGTAATATTTATAAAGATCGCAGCGGAAAGTTAAAGCTGGTATCAGCCTCTCCGTTGGAGATTAATGGATTGAGCTGGGCGCTGATCTCAACCATTGATCTGGAAGAAGCGTTTATTAGCAAACATGAAGGTGAGACGACTGATTTTCTGGCTAACTATAGTCAGAAATATGGTTATTACGATCTGTTCCTGATCCATCCTAAGGGGGAGGTGTTCTATAGCGTAACCCATGAAGCCGACTACCAGTCCAATATGATTGATGGCAAGTATGCAGATTCTAACTTAGGTCAACTGGTTCGCCAGGTGCTGCAAAGCCGACAATACGGGTTGGCTGATTTTACCCCTTATGCCCCAAGTAATGGCGAGCCGGCTGCGTTTGTCGCACAACCGGTGATTGAGAATGGCGAGATTCAGCTGGTTGTGGCTGTTCAGCTTCCGCTGGAACCGATCAATGCCATCATGCAGCAACGGAGCGGCATGGGAGAGACCGGTGAAACTTATCTGGTCGGTATGGATAAGCGAATGCGTTCCGACTCTTTTCTTGACCAGGAAGGGCGCTCGGTCATGGCATCTTTTGCCGGTACTGTTGAGCGCAATGGTGTCGATACCCAGGCCAGTAATGCGGCCTTAGGCGGTGAGACCGGTATTCTGCTGGCAAAAGATTATAACGGTAATAGCGTATTATCTGCTTATACCCGGGTAAATATCGGTGATACCTATTGGGCCCTGCTGGCCGAAATTGATGAAGCTGAGGTGAATGAGCCTATTTATAGCCTGCTTATGCTGGTCGGGCTGGTTATTGCGGTCACGATTGTGGTGATTATTCTGGTGGCTATGGTGGTCGCTTCGAGCATCACGCGTCCGCTGGCATCTGCATTACAAGTTGCAGACGCGATGGCCAATGGCGATCTGAACAGCCGGATCGAAACGAGCAGCAAAGATGAAACCGGCCAGTTATTACGCCGCATGGGGCATATGAGCAGCCAGTTGCGTCAGATCGTGGGTGATGTAAACAACAATGCAAACGGTCTTGCCAGTGCTTCTGAAGAAATTAGTGCAACAGCGCAGTCACTGAGCCAGGCAGCCAGCGAACAAGCGGCCAGTGTGGAAGAAACCAGTGCGTCGCAGGAGCAAATTGCCGCATCGGTCCAGCAGAATGCCGAAAATGCCAAAATAACCGATGATCGTGCGACTAAAGCAGCGTCGCAGGCCAAAGAGGGCGGAAGCGCTGTAAGCGAAACGGTTACCGCAATGAAAGAGATTGCTCAGAAGATCAGCATCATTGAAGACATCGCCTATCAAACTAACTTACTGGCATTAAATGCAGCCATTGAAGCGGCGAGAGCCGGTGAGCATGGCAAAGGTTTTGCGGTGGTTGCGGCAGAAGTGCGAAAACTTGCCGAACGCAGTCAGGTTGCAGCGCAGGAGATCAGCAATCAGGCCGGAGGGAGTGTTCAGGTTGCCGAGCAGGCTGGTCGTTTGCTTGATGAGATAGTGCCAAGCATCACCAAGACTGCAGAGCTGGTGCAGGAGATCGCGGCAACATCGGATGAGCAGGCCTGTGGTGTTACTCAGATCAGTGTTGCTATGGGGCAAATGGATCAAGTGACCCAGCAAAACGCGTCTTCTTCAGAAGAATTGGCATCGACTGCCGAGGAAATGAGCGCCCAGGCTGAGCAATTACAGCAGTTGATGAGCTTCTTTAAAATAGATGAGCAGCAAGCCGAAGGGCCTGAGTCTCATTCACTGAAGATAGTTGGAAATCATGCCAACTCCTCATCAGTCTCGATGATAAAAAAACCAGCCAGAAAGCTGGAAAGCAAACATCAAGAGTTGATCGAGGAGGATTTTGAAGCCTTTTAGCGCTTGTTTCTAAAGCAAAAGGGAGCCTTGTGGTCTGATCTCGGCCACAAGGCATTTATTTAAGGTGGTTTGGTTATATCCGGGGGGAAGGAGTTGTCTTTTCCGGTTATGGCAGAAAGGAGAACGCCATGAAGTGTGAAAGCGCGGCTCTGAATAAGCCAGATGAATTATTCAATCAGGACGCCATCTCCAACAGGGATTTTGCACGGTTTCAGCAGTTAATTTATGATCTTGCTGGTATCACCTTGGGGAATAACAAAAAAGTATTGGTGGTCAGCAGGCTGGCCTGTCGACTCAGACACTTTTCTTTAAATAGCTTTGCTGATTACTATCGGCTGTTAATGGACGATACGCCGGCAGGGGAGTTGCAGATAGTGGTTGATCTGCTGACCACCAATGAAACTCACTTTTTCCGAGAGCCGAAACATTTTGGGTTTATACAAAGAGAGATACTGGCTAAGAGATCACCGCAACAGCCGTTGCGTTGCTGGAGCGCCGTCTGCTCAACGGGAGAAGAGCCGTACAGTCTGGCCATGTTATTGGCGAGCACCTTTGGCGATGAAGCGGATTGGATGGTGTTAGGTTCTGATATTAATTCGCAAGTTTTAGCCAATGCATGCAGCGCGCAATATCCGAGTTCGCGACAAAGTGAAATCCCGACTCGTTACTTGCAGCAATATTGCTTAAAAGGTGTCCGTTCTCAGCAAGGCTCTTTGTTAATCAATCGCCAACTTCGCCGGCATGTTCACTTTAAGCAGATTAATCTCAATGGCTCGCTGCCTTCGTTGGGAACATTTGATTTTATCTTGTTACGCAACGTACTGATCTATTTTTCAGCGGAAACCAAGCAAGCCGTTATTTTGAAAATAGTGCCCTTACTCAAGCCAGGAGGGTATTTATTCGTTGGCCATTCGGAGACGATAAATGGGATCAGTGATCAACTGCGTCATATCAAGCCCAGCATTTATCAAAAGTTATGATACCAATCATATTAAATGATTGTGCAATAAGCTGAGTTGGTTTGCTGGAGAGTTCTTTTTGGTGGGTCATATGGAAAGAAAAAAAATCAAGGTAATGGTGGTTGATGACTCAGCCGTTGTGCGTCAGGTGGTTTCTTCTGTATTGAAGAGTGACAGTGAGATTGAAGTCTGCGGCGCTGTCGCCGATCCCCTGTTTGCGATGACACGAATGCGGATGCAGTGGCCTGATGTGATCGTACTCGATATAGAAATGCCCCGAATGGACGGGATTTCCTTTCTTAAAAAGATCATGGCAGAGCGGCCAACGCCAGTGGTGATCTGTTCCACATTGACCGAAAAAGGGGCCGATACCACGATGCAGGCAATTTCGGCTGGCGCGGTTGAAATTATTACCAAACCCAAGGTTGGCCTGAAAGGTTTCCTGCATGACTCTGCCAAAGTATTAATCAATGCCGTAAAAGCGGCCAGCCGCGCAAACCTGAAGCCACTTCAGCGTTCGATGGCATCAAATCTGAAAGTCAGGCCTAAACTCAGTGCCGACGCCGTGTTGGCGGAGAGCAAGACATCACGGCTTAAAACCACAGAGCAGCTGGTGGCGATAGGTACGTCGACGGGCGGAACTCAGGCGTTAGAGCTGGTGTTGAAGGCGCTGCCGCGGGTTTCACCGGGGATCGTGATCGTACAGCATATGCCGGAGAAATTTACCGCCGCCTTTGCCGAGCGGCTCGACAGCCTTTGCGAAATCAGCGTAAAAGAAGCTAAGCATAATATGCGCGTGCTCCCTGGCCAGGCATTGATTGCGCCCGGGGGGAAGCACATGCTGTTAAAGCGTAGTGGTGCCCAATATTATGTTGAAGTTATTGATGGTCCTTTAGTAAGTCGTCACCGTCCTTCTGTGGATGTGTTATTTCGCTCGGTGGCTCAATCGGCAAGTGGGAATGCGCTGGGCATCATCATGACCGGTATGGGGGATGATGGGGTCAAAGGTATGCTGGAGATGCGACGGGCAGGAGCTGTTACTCTGGCGCAAGATGAAGCCAGTTGTGTGGTCTACGGTATGCCCAAAGAAGCGGTTAAGTGCGGCGCGGTTGAACGCAGCTTGTCACTCTCAGAGATACCGCAAGCCATTCTCGATTGTAATCATTGACTATAACTAAGAGTTATCGTGTCCAAGCCATCGAATAAGGGCATTTCAGAATGCGCTTATTGTTTCTTTTATTCCTTATCATCGCTTTAATCCCTATCTTCGTTTCTCCTCATTTTTCTTTCACTACTGGTTTATTTGCATAAAAGTAATCACCTTGTAATAAATTTACAAAATTGTAACCATTTTTGCATTAAAACCCGTTTGAATAACAGGCAACTTATGAGCTGTATTATTTGGGAAGCGTCAGTTAGGTGCTGGCTGGAGCCTGGTTATGGATTGTCATGCAATGGGGAAAGGATTGCTTTCTACGTCTTGAATGAAAATTCTAAAAGATCACACTATTTATTAGATAATTCTCCATTACATGAGCCGGGTTATGCATGGTTTAATGTAAAACTCTCCTTGCTTGATAGGTGCGTTTTTTGTTTGCTGCATAAACATGTATAAAACACCTTGTAGTTCATTGGATTAAGGTTGTGAAAGTGACGTCATGAAAACTGCATATTTTCCCATCTGTAATTATCGATAAAACTGCTGAATGAGTGTGTGTTGCTCCAGGCTGGTCAATTTCATGGCTTAACCGCTAGAGAAATAGAAAAACTAATGAAGTTAAGGTAATAAAACGGTGGGATTGTCTGAATGATTGGCAGTTGTGGCACGGGAGTGGCGCCTTGGTAGCGAATCATGTTGAAAATGGGATAAAAAGTAGTTGTTAATTTACCAACATTTAAAATATTCGAGATCATATTTTGCTTAAAACCTGTTTTAATACGTAAATCAACTGGATGAACTCAAATAGCCAGTTCAACTCTCTATTATTTTGTTTATTGATAGCTTTATTTGCTGTCTATTGGTGGTTCGATATGTCTGTTAAAGGTCAGTTCAACATGCGCAATGCTGCGGCAGATACTTTTGCCATGGTTCTTTTTAGCTTTGTTACCGGCATGATGATTGAAGTTTTCGTATCTGGTATGACATTCGAACAATCTTTAGCGTCGCGAACCTTGTCTATTCCCGTCAATATTGCCATTGCGTGGCCTTACGGTGTTTTCCGTGATTATGTACTACGTACCGGCTACCGCCTGTCACCAAGCCGTTGGATGAAAGGTCTGTCAGATATGGTCGCCTACGTATTATTCCAGTCACCGGTATACGCAGGTATTTTGTGGGTAGTTGGTGCGGATGCAGACCAAATTGTGACAGCCGTTACTAGTAACGCCCTGGTATCTGGTGCGCTTGGTATCGTTTACGGCCAATTTCTTGATATTTGCCGTCGAATGTTTAAAGTGCCAGGTTACTATCAGGAAGCTTAGTCAGCGGCTTATAATCGGTAAATGAATATTAAACTATCGACATAATGGATGTGGTTTTTTATCTTTAATGGTTATTTCCAGTTGCGGGTGAGCAATGGAAATATCATGTTTGATGAATGTATTTTTGATCCGGCAATGCAGATCGTGGGTTAAGCTCAAACGGTGTCCGGTTTCTGCAGCATAAGCTCTGACTTCAAAATTCTGACTGTCAGCGGTCAGACCTAAAAAGAACACTTCCGGTGCAGGGGTATCTAATACCAATTCGCATTCTTCTGCCGCATCATATAATAGTTGGGTGACCAGCTCGCTATCTGCTAAATACTTCACGTTAATTGACAGGGTCACGCGTGTAATCGCATCTGACAGTGACCAGTTAACAAATTGTTCTGTCACAAATGCTTTATTTGGGACGATGACTTCTTTCCTGTCCCAATCGACAATCGTAGTGGCGCGTGTTTTTATTTTCGCTATTACCCCTGTGAGCTCGCGAATGGTAATGGTATCGCCGATGCGGATTGGCTTTTCAAATAAAAGAATTAAGCCTGAAATAAAATTAGCGAAGATCTCTTGTAAACCAAATCCCAGACCGACACCCAGCGCTGCGACCAGCCACTGCATTTTTGACCAGTCAAAACCGATCAATCCTGAACCGATAATGATCCCGAAAAAGATAGCAAAGTATCGGGTCAGCGAGGTGATGGCATAACCCGTTCCGGGACTGAGATCCAGATGCTGTAAGATCAGCAGCTCCATAGCGCCGGGTAAATCGCGGGTAAGAATGACGGTTAAACCCAAAGCCAATATTGCCAGCAAGATGCTTTTTAAGGTTATTGAGCTCAATTCATCAATGCCGTTTTCGGCGTTGGTGACATCCCACAAAGTGATGTCTTCCAACAAGGTGATTGCCTGATAGAGATCAGACCATATCCAGGCCAGCAGAGAAAAATAGATAAGTAAGAGTAGCGAACGCAGCAATCGGAGAGACTGGGCACTGATTTTATCTAAATCAACTTGAGGTTCTTCTATGTCGATCTGAAGTTCGCTATTGGCAAAGCTGTCTTCTTTTTCTTCCAGCAGTTCTGCCTGGCGTTGCGCCATTATCTCCTGTCGTTTCGCTTTAGCACGTTCAAAGGCTAAACGCCGTTTTTGGATGACCATTAAGCGTTTGATCAAATAGTAGATCAGCAAGGTAACAATACCCAGTACTGCAGATTCTTCGAGCTTAGTCATGATGGCTTGCGATGAGCCTAAGTAACCATTGAGGGCTGTGTAATTTAGCCCTTGAGGTATTAAGAGCAGTACCCACCAAAACAGATGATGACTAATGTGCAGTTTTCCTTCGGGTAGTTCACCATAAGTCATTGGTAGTTTTTCTTTCCACATGCGCCATAGAAAATAGCTGACAGCGAAGTTGCTAATAATGAAAGCCAGACGGCCTAACGTTGCTCTGACGTCAACATCACTGTACAGATAGGTAAAGTTTTGCAGCACCATCATGGGCAGGTAGACCCATAACAGACGGCGGTAATGGGAGAAGGTGCTTATGATAACGGGGGCATCCCAGTCGAAATGGCTGATAAAAAGACCATTTTTTCTCACCAGTTCACGCATAAAGCAGAAAACGACTAAAGCCATCGGAAGTGAAAGCGCTTGCCCCAGATGGTGAATAAAAGGGTACTGCCAGGCGGCACTCAGTAAAACACCAGCCAGCGCGACAATACTCGGAATGGGCCAGGCTAAGCAGAAGGAAAAAAATACATTCATGTAGCTAAATCTGAATTGATCCTGAGTCACTTTACCTATTTTCTTGCTGGTGCTTTCCAGATATCTCTTCCAGTGCTTTAGGCTCCAGCTCCAGCTGAAAAAAATTAGGGCGATAAACAGGCAGCCAACAAATAGTTTAAGTCCTTCAATGACTGTCGGCGCTTTGAGTAAATTTACCCACTGGAACGGAGAGAAAAACCATTTTATTTTTTCCCAGGTATCGGTGATCAGACTCCAACTAAAGGCATTGGCATCAGGGGCCCAAAACAGGCGTTTTGTCGCGTGGGTTTTGAGCTCAATGAGCATATTATTAAGTCTGTCATAAGCGACTTTTAACGTCGCCTGTTGATAGATCAATGAATCTGATGTGCTGATGACCTTATTCAGTAACGCCAGGTTAGTATCGATAAGTTCGTTTTCCTGATCTTGTTGTTTTGTGGTCAAACCTTCCGTTGATGGTCTTTTCGAACGTTCTGACAGTGCATCCAGTTGTTGCTGGTATTCGTATTTTTTTATCTGATTTTGGGCGATGTCTTTATCAAGCGCGTCGATGGGTGGATTGGCGGGCAAGCGATTTAAACGCGTACGCAGGCTTTCACTGAAAGCCGGGCTTAATTTGAGCCATTGTGACATGACCTCCAGATCATCAGCCGTTTTCGACACTTTTTTAATATTTTCGTTTGTCGTTTGTCTATGTTGCTGAACTTGCTCATTTTTCGCGGTGATATTACTTAACGACGTGGAAAGCCGTTTATTGATAGTAATCAGTTGTTTTATCTCTTGAGGCAGATCCGCTAAATTCTCTTGTAATTCATCACTGTGTACGACAGTTTCGTCGGCAGAGGTGCGAAGAACCCGGTTAAGCATATTTTGTAAATTATTCCGATACGCCTGTCTGGCCTCAATCTCCAGATTGATGAGCCGGATCTTAAGCTTGGCCAGGGTGCGGCGATTTCCCGCACTAAGCTGCTCAGCTTCGAGCATGTACACCTGGCTGATATAATACTGCTGAGCAATTTTGAGTAGTAAAATGGCGTCGTGGTTTTTGCTGTTATCTGTGGAAGTACTGTTGGTGTGTTCAGCCTGGGCGAGATCTTTTTCGGTGTTTTTTATCTGTTTCCGTAATTGATCGGATTGATAAGAAAACTCGTCAATACCATGTTCAATCTCTTGCCGTATGTTTTTATAACTTTTACGTGTTATTTCAAATTGCTCTAACTTTTTATCCTGCTCGGTAATTTCGAGAGAGAGTTGTTCTTTTCCCCAGCCAGTAAATTCTGGAAATTCAGTCGTTGAAAAATCCGCGATTTGTTGTTTGAGTTGTTCGGCCTGCTGCGGAAATGTTTCCAATAGCTGCTGGTAGGTACGGGTTTTATTATTGAATTCAGAGATTTTTTCAAGCTGGCTTTGAGCCTGTAAATAAGTCTCTAATTCCTTGATGGTTTCCGGGGTTTTCGGAAGCTGATTGAGTGCTTCGATCTTAGTGGTTAATGCTTGCTGAGATTGCTCTTGCTCATCGGCCCAGCCAGCAAAAGCCGCCATGAGCAACAGTAAAAGAGTGAGTAGATAAATCCCTTTTGTCATGGATATCCTATGTGAAGCTGAATGAGGTAAAAGCTGAAACCGAGAAAATGCCTGGTTAATATTTTTGAGTAACCTCAACATAAAAGTGTAGCAGTGAATAAAAACAAGTGATTGGTCCAAGAATAAAGCGATTTGATCTAATAGTCGGCAATTGAGCATCTATTGCAGAAAAGCCCTTGACCGTAAAGCATTAAGCCATTACATTAGCCGCCGTTGAGACGCACAGCGTTCAACAACAATGTGGTGAGGTGTCCGAGTGGCTGAAGGAGCACGCCTGGAAAGTGTGTATACGGCAACGTATCGAGGGTTCGAATCCCTCCCTCACCGCCATCATCTTTTAAGGTGAAAAAATTTGGAGAGATGGCTGAGTGGTTGAAAGCACCGGTCTTGAAAACCGGCATACGTTTATAGCGTATCTAGGGTTCAAATCCCTATCTCTCCGCCACATTCAAGAAAACCGCTGCACTAGCAGCGGTTTTTTTTCGTCTGAAATTCGTGAAATAAAAGACAGGGATGCAGAATCCTAGGCAGGGTTCAACCGAGCGTAGCGAGTTCACAACGGCTCTGCCGTTAGCCCGAAGGGCGCGAGCTTGCGAGCAGTAAATCCCCCTGTTTTTATGAAGATCAGCTCCGCCACATTTAAAGAAGCCAGCTTAATTGCTGGCTTTTTTACATCTGTCGCTGGGAGAACCAAGGGTTCAGCCGAGCAAAGCGAGACAACGTTGCTGGCCGAAGGCGTTTTATAGCAACGACCCGAAGGGCGAAGTAAATCCACCATACTCAGAGCACTCCGCCACATTTAAAGAAAACGCTACGCTGTCAGTTAATGCCGGTCAGCTTAACTGACTGGTATTAGCCGTATCAACCAGGGTAAGTGTTTGTCTTATCTCTGTTCTTCATAATTCATTGACATTTTGCGCTAATGCCATAGCCTTACACCATCTAACCAATGAGGCAATCGTCATCATGACCAGCAAAGAAATTTTTAATCCCGAACTATGGGATGAAGTCCCTGGCTTTGATTTTGAAGATATCACCTATCATCGCGCCAAAGCGCACGGTACGGTTCGTATTGCAATCAGCCGCCCTGATTGCTTGAATGCATTTCGCCCGAAAACCGTAGATGAGCTTTTCACTGCCCTTGACCATGCTCGCCAATGGTCTGATGTTGGCTGTGTACTGCTAACCGGTAATGGTCCGTCGAAGAAAGGCCAATGGTCGTTCTCTTCCGGTGGAGACCAACGTATCCGAGGTAAAGACGGATATAAATACGAAGGTGAAGAAGCTGGCAAAGCGGATGTTGCCCGCATGGGTCGCCTACATATCCTTGAAGTTCAGCGTATGATTCGCTTTATGCCAAAAGTCGTCATTGCTGTCGTACCAGGGTGGGCAGTAGGTGGCGGGCATAGCTTACACGTTGTGTGTGACTTGACTCTTGCATCAAAAGAACACGCTGTATTCAAGCAGACAGATCCTGATGTCGCATCATTTGATTCAGGCTATGGCTCGGCTTACCTTGCCAAGATGATTGGCCAGAAGCGTGCCCGTGAAATCTTCTTCTGTGGTTTTAACTACAGCGCACAAGAAGCCTATGATATGGGTATGGTCAATAAGGTTGTTGATCACTTTGAGCTTGAAAATGAAGCACTTGTTTGGGCGAAAGAGATCAACAGCAAGTCACCAACAGCGATGCGTATGCTGAAATATGGCTTCAACCTACCGGATGATGGCCTTGTTGGACAGCAGCTGTTTGCCGGTGAAGCTACTCGCCTGGCTTACGGCACCGATGAAGCACAAGAAGGCCGTGATGCCTTTTTGGAAAAACGTGATCAGGACTTCAGCCGCTTCCCTTGGCATTACTAAGTTCTCTTCCCTGATTAAAAAAAGTCCTGTTGAGCAGTAATGCCGATCTGTTAAGCGAGAAATAATCGGTTGAACGATCCTTTGAGGATGTCAAAATCCAGTATCTAACCTAGGTACTGGATTTTTTTATGCAGTTCTATCTAACATGCTTACGCGATGAAAGTTGTCTTTCATCGCATTCAACAACACTGGAATGAACAAGCTCTTTTTAATCAGAAATTACTCCCCCAATGATTTACAAAGATAAGTTGTAAATATATAATTTAAAATTATTAAACTAAATTGAAAAACCGCATTGCTAAACTGAACCCTGAACCTGGTGGATTTAATTAGTTATTTACTTTGTGATTTATCTGGCAATATATTTTTGACAAGTGGCGTTATAT
Organism: Photobacterium sagamiensis; assembly: GCF_050337085.1. Taxonomy (NCBI): domain Bacteria; kingdom Pseudomonadati; phylum Pseudomonadota; class Gammaproteobacteria; order Vibrionales; family Vibrionaceae; genus Photobacterium; species Photobacterium sagamiensis. The sequence continues at coordinate 55,461 of NZ_JAKJSP010000012.1, forward strand.
TCTTGACGGTTTTTATAAGTCTGAATTTCTGTTTATTTTCCGTACTAATCTTGAGTGTTTTTTAATTTGAAGTGTGTTTTTTATGTGGGTGAGTAATAACCAATTGTGACATGTAGCATTAGGTTTTCAATCATAACAATTAATTTTCCCTATAAAAAATACGGCTGCCATCAGATGTTCAATAATTAAGCTAATATGTTGAAATATGAATAGCTTACTGCATTTTGTGAAAATATAAGTTGTGCAATATATTCCTCGCCCATATAATCCGCGACAATTATCTATTATTGATATTTTCATCAGGAAATATATGAATCTTTCTCGCTTGCTCACAATTCGGCATCAATTATGGCTATTGATGGGACTGGGTTCTTTCGGTGTTGGTATTATTATCTGGATGAATGTGCAGGTTCACCAATTGAATAACCACCAGCTGACAATGTTGGAAGCGCGTTATTATCCGGCCATGGAAAAAGTGGTACAGCTTAATGGGTTACTGCCTCAGTTGGAGCAGCAATTTGAAACGGCGGTGATAACGGGAGATGAAGAGTCGTTAGAGGGTGCCTTATTACTGTCAGAAGACATGAAAAGTCAGCTGGCACAAGCGCGTACTTTTTTGCCTTCGCAACAAGAGAGCTTAGATACCATTGGGGATTTGCTTGCCGATTACTTTTCAAACGGCAATCAGTTAGCCCTTGCGTTGATCAACTTTGATCGGCCAATGGCTGAGCTGTCTGCACTTGCTGATGCTAATAGCAAAAGAAGGCAAGCCCTCGAAGATGAAATAAACACCTTGCAAAGCTATGTCCGTGGCCAAGTTGTTTTAATGATGGGTAACGCCAGAGAAAATGCTGAACAAGCAGGCACTCGTTCAATACTAACCGGTGGCATTAGTGTTTTACTGCTACTGGTCTTCGGTCAAGCTATCCGTCACTCAATTGGCCACTCTATTTCAATCGTAACTGTCCGTCTCAAGGAGATCGCACAGGGTGAAGGCGATCTTACAGTACGCATTGATTATGACGGTAAGGATGAAATGGCTGAGCTGGTTGAAAACTTCAACCTCTTTATTGGCAAACTGCAGACGACCATCTCTGACACAATTTGTAGTATCAACCAACTTAAATCTATCACGGGTCAGTTGACCGAGAGCAGCCAGGATACCAGCCGTCAGATAGGTGAGCAGTCGAATAATATTGAGCAGGTGACTTTGTCGGTCGGTGAAATGCTCCAAACCGTCAGTCATGTTGCTAAGTTTGCAAGCCAAGCTTCTGAGCAAGCCAATGATGCCAGTCGAAATGCCGATGACGGCTTTGCTGTTGTTCAGCAGACTGTAGAAGTCATTAATGAGTTATCAAATGAAGTCAAAGCAACCGCCGATGTTATCAATAAGCTGGCTGTCGACACGAGCAATGTCGGTGCTATTTTAGATACGATTCGAGGTATTGCTGATCAGACCAACTTATTAGCGTTAAATGCGGCAATTGAGGCGGCGAGAGCGGGTGAACAAGGGCGAGGTTTTGCGGTTGTCGCCGATGAAGTCCGCACCCTGGCGGCACGTACCCAGCAATCAACCGAAGAAATCCAGCAGGTGTTGGAAGAACTCCAAAATGCATCGAAGGTGGCGGTGTCGGCGATGCAGATGGGGCAAAAGAGTGCTGACGAAGGTGTATCACGCTCAGTACTGGCAGGTGAAAGCCTGCGTTCTATTACCCGTCAGGTAGCTGACATTACAGTGGTTAATGAGCAAATTGTGTCAGCCACAGAAGAGCAACACCAAACTTCCATCCTTATCCAACGTTTATTAAGTGAGTTTGGAGCGAGTGCAGCGCAGGTTAACTCTGCAACCAGCCGCCTCGACAGTGCGAGTGAACAACTGAGTAAAGTTGTAGGCCAGTTAAGTCACTCCACCTCGCAATTTAAAGTTTAATACCCCAATAATTGGAGAATAATAATGACAATCAAGGCATTTCGCCTATTGCCACTAGCTGCCCTGTGTGCGTTTTCAACTCAGGCACAGACAGAGCAGTCAGCTGAACAACGCATTGAGCAACTGGAGAGTCAGGTTGCGCTGTTGTCAGAACAACAGGCATCAACCTTGTCCGACCGCTTTACTTTTAATGGGTTTGCCTCTGTGGCTATGCAAGTGTCTGACAATGATGCAGGCTTTGCCGGCGCAACGAATCAGGCTGAATTTGACAACGGCTCGCTGGTGGGTTTGCAGGGCTCATTCAGTGTCGCAGAGGGGACCGATGTCACGGTACAGCTGGTCGCTCGCGGTGAAGACGACTGGGATCCCGAGGTGGAGTGGGCATTTATCAGCCACCGCTTTGATAATGGCTTAACGGCTCGTGCAGGTAAATTGCGCTTACCTCTGTTTATGTTATCCGATTACCTTGAGGTAGGTTACGCGCACCCTTGGGCGCGTGTTCCGGAAGAAGTGTATGGCACTGTGGTTGTTTCTTCATTCACTGGTATTGATGTCCTGTATGACATCGAACTGGACGAAAGTACGGTATCGCTACAGGCCTATGGTGGTAACCATACTCTGCCAACAAGTCAGAGTAGCTTTGGTGTTGAGACTAAGTTCCGTGACATTATCGGTGGTGTGGTTAGCTGGACGGATGAAACTGTCACTTTACGCGCCAGCTATACTCAGGCAGATGTCACTTCGAATAAAGACTGGAACGTTCTGCCTATGACAACGTTTGATTCAGATAAGGCAACCTTTATTGGCCTGGGGGCTCGTTACGATCAGGGGAATTTCTTTGCTTTAACTGAGCTGACCAGAACCGAAGTCGAAGGCTTTTATTCCGACGTGGATGCCGCTTACCTGACCTTGGGCTATAACGTGAATTCACTGACCCCTTATGTTTCTGTCGCCCGTTCAGAAACTCAGGATAACGAAGATCGTATGGCCTTCCAAAAAGGGCTGTTAGATATTGAACGCACCAGCTACAGTGCAGGTCTGCGCTGGGATGTGCAGTCCAACGTGGCGATCAAAACCGATGTTACCTACAGCACAGATTTTGGTGATACCCGGGGCGGTCTGAGTGGGGCTGTGAAAGATAGCACCATCGATGACACCATTGTTTATACCGTCAAACTAGATGTGATGTTCTAAGGGGATCCGCATGTTTAAAAAATCACTTTTAGCCCTGATGTTTTGTGCTTCGGCATTTGCCAATGCCGCGGTCGTTGTGGTAGCAAATCCGGGAGCCAATGATATTGATGCTGGCACGATTAAGAAAGTTTATCTTGGTAAAGCCAAATCACTAAACATTGAGGCACTTGAGCTGGAAGACGGCAACCCTTTAAAAGCCGAGTTTCACAGTAAGGTGACAAGTAAAACTGAAGCTCAGTTACAGGCGTACTGGGCCAAAAAGGTCTTTACCGGTAAAGGTAAACCGCCAAAAGCACTGACATCTTCTGCGCTGGTGAAAAACGCCGTTGCCAATCAAAGCAATGCGATTGGTTATATTGATGAAAGCGAAGTTGATAGCAGCGTAAAAGTCATTCTTCGTCCTTAATCTCTTTTTAAAGCCATCACTGCAAAGATGCTGTGATGGCTTTTTGTTATCTATTGAACATTCAGACCTTTAATAACCGTTTCGCCATCAACCTGGAAACAGATATCTTTGTCTTCCAAGGTCACATCGACGATGCATCGCTTTTTTCCTCCCTGATTGATCAGATAAGAAGCCAGCGGGTTTTCCAGCTGTTTTTCTATCTCACGGCGTAAGGGTCTGGCACCAAAATTGATGTCAAATCCGTCGGTTGCCAATTTGTCGATCACAGCTTCATCGACATTCAGGGTGATCTCATTTTCCAGCAGGCGCGATTGCAGCTCGGCAATCATCATATGGGCAATTAGCAGAACATGGTTTCGTTCAAGAAAATGAAAGACGATAATGTCGTCAAGGCGATTTAAAAATTCCGGCTTGAAGAAGCGTTTTACTTCCTGCAGGACACTGCGTTTGGCATCTTCATAGCTGGGGGTGACCGAGTACATGAAACCGATTTGCTTGCGATCGGGCCCCAGGGTTTCGACCCCGAGGTTTGAGGTGCCGATGATCACCGTATTGCGAAAGGAGACTTTTCTTCCCTGGGCATCGGTCAGGTGACCATCTTCGAGGATCTGCAGCAGCATATTAAAGACATCCGGGTGGGCCTTCTCAATTTCATCCAGCAGAATGACCGAGTAGGGGTTGCGCCGTACTTTTTCTGTAAGCTGTCCGCCCTCGCCATAACCAATATAACCCGGAGGTGCGCCGATCATTTTTGAAACTTCATGGCGCTCCATATATTCCGACATGTCTAGCTGGATAATACGCGACTCATCATCGAGCAAAAATTCGGTAAGGGCTTTTGCCAAGGCCGTTTTGCCTGAACCGGTCGGACCCAGAAACAGAAAGGAGCCTATTGGACGTTTTGATTGCGAAATACCGGCGCGGTTTCGGCGGATCGCATGAGATACGGATTTAATGGCATGATCCTGACCGGCAATGCGTTTATGCAAATTGGTTTCCATATGGCCAAGTTTATCGGCTTCCGATTCAACCATTCTTGCTATGGGGATGCTTGTCCACTTCGCTACAACTTCGGCAATATCTTCGGCGGTGACGACCTTTGCTGTGTTGGCGATGGTCTTCTGCCACGTCTGCCGCTCAGTATCGAGCTCTTCCAGTATCTTACTCAGTTCCATTTGATGAGAGGCGGCGGTTTCATAATCTTGTCGATCAAAAGCCGCCTGTTTTTTACTCAGTAACCGTTGACGCTTCTTTTCCAGTTTTCGCAATTTGGTCGGCATGGCGATAAACTGCAGGCGCTTGTGGGCGCCTGCTTCATCCAGCAGGTCGACAGCTTTGTCCGGCAGGTTGCGATCGGCAATATAGCGCTCGGATAAACGGGCTGCCGCTTGCAGCGCTTCGCTATCGTAGCTGATTTGATGGTGCTTTTCGTACTTGTGGCTAATGCCTTCAAGGATTTGTACGGTTTCCTCGACTGTGGGCTCTTTGACCAAAACAGGCTGAAAGCGGCGCTCCAGTGCTTTATCTGACTCGACGTACTTGCGATATTCATCAGTGGTATCGGCACCGATGGCTTGCAGGCTGCCTTTTGCCAATGCGGTTTTAAGCAGCGAGGGGGCGTCCAGTCCACCGGGTGTCGCTCCGGCCCCCACCACGGTGTGTAATTCATCGATAAAAAGGATAATACGTCCTTCGGCCTCTATGATCGCATCACGCACACCGATTAATCGCTGTTCAAATTCGCCGCGCATATTCGAACCCGCAACAATTTGTGCCATATCCAGCGATAATATGCGCTTATTGATTAACGTTTCCGGCACATCGGCTTCGGCCATGCGTTGGGCTATTCCTTCTACGATCACGGTTTTACCGACACCCGCCTCACCGATCAGCACCGGGTTATTTTTCTTGCGTCGGGAGAGGGTCTGGATCACCCGATCCATTTCTTCTTCGCGCCCGATCACCGGATCAAGTTCTCCCTTCAACGCTTGCTCGGTCAGATCTACCGTAAATTCCTTCAGTACGTTTACCCGGCTTTCAGCATCAGCGGTGGTGATAATATTCCCTTCACGTTTTTTCATTAACTCCGCCCGAACCTGGCTTTGGGTTAAGCCTGTTGTTTTCAGGATCTTGGCTGCAGGGCCGGACATATCGTCAAATAACGCGACCAGTAAAATGTCAGTCCCGATATAGGTATCACCGATGCGGTTGGCTTCCTGACTGGCAATTTCAAGGGCCTTATCGGCATCCGTGGCTGTCGTGATTTTTTCAATATTGACGTTTTGTTGCGGGGGATGCTGCTGATAGATGAGATCCATCATGGCTTTGCGTTTGGTGACATGATCAGGCAGCAAGGAGGTCAGAATATCGAGCGCCTCAGATTTATCCTGTAGTAACAAGCCCAATAGAATAAAGTCGGACGTCAGCGTATATGAATGCAGGCTAATCAGCTCGTTTACTGCTATTTGCAGTATTTCATGGACTTTCTGAGTGCTTTGATGAACGTATTGCTGAAACATGCCTAGCTCCTTGTCTGCTCCAAAAGAAGGCCGCTTTATACAGGCCCGCTATCTCCAGCAAGCCCTTGTTTTAATAATATAGTCCTAACTTTCCGCCTGTAGGTATTTTTTGTTATTTCTATCTGGTAGTTCATACCAATCGGGATCATTGTCCCGATTGGTATTAAAACCGGATCACACGGCTTTAGCTGAAGTTGACTTGTTACTTCTGTAATCCATAGAGGAGCTATGGGGGGGATTAGTGCCATCTCAAATTCATGGAATTGGTATTTCGTATTCATCGAGTAGTTGCTGTAATTCAGGCACACAACTTCCCCCAGCATTCCACACAATTAACTAATCGTTAAAATTCAAAGGATTAGGTCTTTTTGGTTATGAAATAGTGATGTGCTTTGCTTTTGTAAAAGCGAACAAAGATATTTACTACCTTCTTATTATTTTTGAACGAAATGCCAAGTGTGATTTAAATTTCATCTATCATTAATTGCTGCTCAAATGATTATGGTTAATAACAACGCAATCCATTTAACAAGAAGAACAGTTGAGCAAATCAACTAATGACCAGGAGCTTCAAGATGAAAACTCTGCTTAGAAGATGCGCGACTACACTGGTTGTTGCTAGCGCTTTTGTCGGAACTTCAATATCTGCTGCGGAGCAAGCCGTCAGCCAGGTACTGTTCAAAAATGTAAGTGTCTTTAATGGTATCGAAAACAAACTATACAAAGGCTCTAATGTTTTAGTTGAGGGCAACAAGATTGTTAGCATTTCAAATAAAGCAATCAAAGTTAATAAAGATGCATCCATTATCGAAGGTGAAGGCCGCACTTTAATGCCAGGTATGATCGAAGGTCATGGTCATTTAAATATGAATGGTACCTCGTTAGCTGACATTGAAAATAATAGAAATTGGGAAGAACTCGCTAGTCGAGCAGCAGCTAAAGCTAACATGTCATTAATGAGTGGTTTTACTAGCTGGCGTGATGCTGGTGGTATGGGCGCAGGTTTGCAAAAAACCATTGATGCAGGCTTACTAAACGGCCCTCGTATTTATCCAGCCGGTGCGTTTATCGGACCTACGGGGTCACATGCAGATTTTCGCAACTTCACAACACCAAATGAAACTGTATATGGCGCAAATTCAGCAGGTTCTCGTTTAGGCATGACCTTCACAGCAGACGGTGCAGACATGATTAAAGCAGGCGCACGTCAAAACTATATGCAAGGTGCTACACAGATAAAAATCATGTCAAGTGGTGGTGTTGCTTCTGCATTTGATCCGTGGCAGTTAGATGCTTACTCGGAAGAAGAGATTCAAGCTGCTGTTGAAGTAGCAAACGCTTACGGCTCTTATGTGATGTCTCATGCTTATAGCAAAAAATCAATTCTACGGTGCCTTAATAACGGCGTAAAAACTATCGAGCATGGTTTCATGTTTGATGGTGAGATCGCAGACTTAATGAAAGAGAAAGGTGCCTATATTACAACGAACATGCATGCATTCTCTCCTTACTTGGGCCAAATCGAAGCGATAAGTTCAAGCCCTGCTTCTTCACGTAAAGCAAAATCAGCACAAGCTGCATTTGTTAACTTTGTTGATAATGTTAATAAATACCAACCGAAATTTGGTTTCAATGCAGATTGTGTTGGTGGCATTGATTCTTGTCAAAAGCAAACCGATCATGAAATTTTCTTAAGTGCAAAACTTTTAGGTAACTTCTTCACTTTAAAATCATTGACTTCAGTTAATGGTGAAATATTAGCGCTATCTGGTGACGTTGTTAATCCATACCCTGAAGCTAAACTAGGTGTTGTTGAAGAAGGTGCGTACGCAGATCTGCTTTTAGTTGATGGTAATCCACTTGAAGATATCACTGTCATAGGTGGTAATGAAAAGTGGTTTGATGCTGAATCACGCGATGTTGGTGAGATCAAAACCATGCGCATTATCATGAAAGACGGGAAAATATACAAAAACACTTTATAATTCAATGAAATAAAAGCAAGAAAAGGCACTTGAAATACAAGTGCCTTTTCTTTAACAAAGCGTATAAATGAATTAACGTAATCACTCGCAACCAATTCCATTAATTCGAATAGTCCATGTTCGCACTTTTATACATATACTGATTTCATATGCTAAGTAAGGTTGATCTGGATATTTATCCCTATACTGAACAGGTCGATTTAACAAGAGAAAATAATAACCAAAAGGTAATTCAATGTTTTTTAAGCATAAAAAATCACTGGTTAGTTTCAGTTTATTATTGGCTATATCAATAAATTCAACATTAGCTTCCGATAAGGGAACAACCTTTGGTGGACCAGATAGTGTTGATAATACAATTGCCGATAATAAAAAAGGGCCTCAAAAAGCCTTTAGAGCGCGCTGGGCTGAAGATCATGGCTTTACTTTTGGTTTGGATTATCACGCACTTGGTTTAACTGCGACAAATACCCTGCCCGGTACCGATGAAAGTTCTGCTTCTGGTGTCGCTCGTTTTTATGGTTCATGGAATTTAATCGGTAGAGAGTCTGGTAATACTGGTGGTGTAGTGTGGAAGATTGAACATCGACACGCTTATACTGATACAGCACCGAAAGATTTCGGTTTGGGTAATATTGGTATGGCTGGCATGGCGGCCCCGGCATATAGTGACCAAGGTGGCCGTTTGACCAACTTGTATTGGAAACAAAAACTAAGTGTTGGGAAAACGTCGTTTATGGTCGGTTTTTTCGATACTACCGATTATGTTGATACGTACGCATTAGCTAGTCCGTGGTCAGGCTTTAGTAATTTAGTCTTTAGTACCGGCGCAGCTGCAATTGGTCTACCTGATGATGCGTCATTCGGTATAGCTGCCGGGCATATGTTTACAGATAACATTTATGGTATTGCTGGTATCACTGATGGTAATGCAGATTCAAGTAAACCATTTGATGGTTTTGATACTTTCTTTAATGAAAATGAATATTTCACTACAGCAGAGTTGGGTTGGACTGCCTCACAAGACCGCATTTATACCGACAATGTCCACCTCACTTATTGGCACCTTGATGGTGGTACAAAAAATAGTATTAAAGATAGCCAAGGCATCAACTTTTCAGTGAGTTATTTTGCTACGCCACAAATTATGCCGTTTATTCGAGGTGGTTTCTCTGAAGGTGATGCCACTTTACTATCAAGCTCGATTAGTGCCGGGTTTGGTTACTTTGGTTTGGGTACACCAACAAACAATCTTGGTTTTGCGATTAACTGGGGCGAGGTTAACGAAGAGGCATTTGGCAGTGGTTTTGATGATCAATACATAGCAGAAATTTATTACAATATCGCGATGACAAAACATATAAACATCACCCCAGATATTCAATATGTTAAAAATCCCGCATTAAATGGGGAAGATAATGTTTGGGTGTTTGGTATTCGCGCGGGTATTTCTATATAACTACAACAATACAAGCTACACACCTGACAGTTTTCTTTATAAAAAGATACTAATAATAAATGGTTGATTGCAGCCAGTTTATTTAAAAAAGCCAGCACGATTGCTGGCTTTTTTGTATTTGTTGATAATATTTAAGCGGATTCAATTAACTGCTCATCCAATATCAGCTGTAGTTCAGGCTCACAACTTCCGCAGCCTGTTCCGGCTCCGGTACATGCGCTGATTTGCTCAACACTATTTAGGTTTTGCTCACGAATAGCCTGGCAGATAGTGTTCTTTCCGACTTGTTTACAGGCACAAACCGTCTTACCTGCCGCCAGCTTTCCTTCTGCCGTTCCTGAAATCAACGACCGTTCAACGGTATCATCGATTGGCTCATCAAGCAGATTTTGTAGCCATTCCAGGTCTTGTTGCTGAAGATTGTGGGCGACCAAATAACAACTGCGTAGGCGTTGCTGCTCAATGCTGGCGTAGCGATATTGTCCTTTGCCAGAACCGTTGAAGCTAAGCTCCCGTCCTTTTTCATGCTGGCAATAACCGGAAAGCTGCAGCATGAGCTGCTCTGGTAACAAGTCACTCGCAATACGATATAAATACCCGCCCGTGACCTTCTGTCTGACCCAATAATCAAACTCAGTGATATCGAGGATTGTGTTCGACAGCAACATGGCTTCGCTTTTGTATACAAATGGGGTGATAGAAACGGGCGTATATTTATACTCCGGCTGGCCCGACAGGCGATCAGTCTCTGGGCTGATCAGGCTGCACACCTTGCCGGCACTGGAAGTGATGTTATTCCAGTGAATTGGCATAAATAGCTGACCAATACTGACTTTGGTTGAAACATCGACCCGAGCCTGAGCACTGCCCCAAGCACTGCAAACGGTGGCAATCTTGCCATTTTCAAGACCATAGCGCTGCGCATCATCGGGATGAACAGATATAAACGGCTCTGGCAGGTGAGCACCTAGTCGGGCCGACAAACCTGTTCGAGTCATGGTATGCCACTGATCCCGGATCCGGCCGCTGTTCAGTGTCAGTGGATGTTCTTCAGAGCATTGGATTGCGGGGGAGTGGTGCTGAACCGCAATAAATTGTGCTTTACCTGACGGAGTGAAAAAATGTCCGTTATGGAACATGCGCTTATGGGTGATCTGCTCTTCACGCTTTAGTACCGGCCATTGCTGAGGTGTCAGCTGGGCATATTGCCCGACACTGAGATCGGCCAGTCCCGTCAGATTGAGGTCTCGCTGAGTGTTATTTTTATTACTGTCATTACCGAGACCGGTCATTTTGACATATTCATCGAAAATTTCAGCCTCGTGCAGATAGTCAAATGCCTTAGTAAAGCCCATTTTTTTTGCGACTTCACTGATGATCCACCAGTCTGGTTTACCTTCGCCAGGAGTGGGAAGCAGGCGGCGCTGGCGCGAAATACGACGTTCGGAATTGGTGACGGTACCCGATTTTTCACTCCAGCCCTGAGCGGGAAGTACCACATCAGCACAACGGGTGGTATCGGTGTCGGCTATGCAATCTGATACAACGACCAGCGAACATTTTTCCAGTGCGCGTTTGATTTTATCGGCATCGGGCAGGCTGACTACCGGGTTGGTCGCCATGATCCATACCGCTTTTATTTTACCTTCATCAATCGCATCGAACAGCTCGATAGCTCTGAGCCCAGGCTGAGTGGCAAGGTTGTCAGTTTGCCAGTAATCACTGATCAGCTGGTGGTGCTGTTTGTTACCAAATTCCATGTGGGCTGCCAATGTGCTGGCTAAACCGCCGACTTCGCGTCCGCCCATGGCATTCGGTTGCCCTGTAACGGAGAAAGGGCCACTGCCGGGCTGACCAATGCGTCCGGTAGCTAGGTGGCAGTTGAGTATACTGTTGACCTTATCGGTGCCCTGAGTGGACTGGTTAACGCCCTGAGAGTATATCGTCACGACTTTTTCGGTAGTGGCAAAGGCTTTATAGAAAGCAGTGAGCTTATCTTCAGAAATACCGGTTTTTTGGGGCAGTGCTGCAGCTCCTTCTCTGGCATGAATGAGTGCCGGGATAAAGCCTTCGGTGTGGGTATCAATATAGCTTTGATTAATATTATCGGTTTGGTCCAGATAGTTCAGTAGCCCATTGAATAGGGCAACATCGGAGCCGGGGTGAATAGGCAGATGCAGATCGGCAATTTCACAGGTATCGGTAACCCGGGGATCAATCACCACCACATTAAGTTCAGGGCGCTGTTGTTTAGCCGCTTTGATGCGCTGATAGAGTACCGGGTGGCACCAGGCCAGATTAGAGCCTGTGATCACTATCATGTCAGCCAGCTCCAGATCCTCATAACAGCCCGGTACGGTATCTGAGCCGAAAGCGCGTTTATGACCCGCCACACTCGATGACATGCACAAGCGGGAATTGGTATCGATATTTGCGCTGCCAATAAACCCTTTCATCAGCTTATTGGCGACATAATAGTCTTCGGTAAGAAGTTGGCCTGACGCATAGAAGGCGACAGCATCCGGACCGTGTTCGGCAATAATGTCAGAAAATTGATTGGCGACATGGCTTAAAGCGGTATTCCAGTCACTGCGGACACCATGAATGAAGGGATGGCGCAAGCGACCGTCATGAATGACAGTTTCGCCCAGAGCCAATCCTTTTGAACACAGGCGACCTGAGTTTGCCGGGTGATCTTTATCACCTCGGACTTCGAGCTGGCCATTTGCAGTCGGCCTGGCTTCAATGCCACATCCTACACCGCAGTAGGCGCAGGTGCTTTTGACCCAAGGGGTGACTTTAGTTGCTGCCACAGATTATCTCCCAAGTCTGTTAAAGATGTTACTTCCGTTGTAATGAAGATACAGAGCAATAAACACGCCAGATTCATTTTTCGGGAAAAAGCTTTTAGAGAAGAGAGGGAAAACATATTAAAACACCCTGTTGCAAGCTAAAAAGCCGACAGATGTTGGCTGTTTGATATTTTCACTTAACACTAAAGGGCTATTGGTGAGAAAATCAGTGCATTATTCTGGTGTGTGGTGCACTAATCTCGTGCAACGGTGTATTAAATTCCCGGATGAAAGCGGCACTGGCATTTTGCTGCGGCGATGTAATTCAATATAATTTTGAATTATAAGAAAAACGGTCGGTATTGATTGAACTACTGGCCGTTTTTTTATTCTTGTTGTGATTTCATGGCTATTTAAGATGTTTTCATAGCTTTTATGTGGCATTTCTCGTCAAAGCGATGGCTGAGCTCAAAAGAAGAGTGGAAAAAACTTGAGCTTAAGATCACAAATCAATACAATCTGCGCTCTTTGAACATTCGGTAAGGATTCTTTCGATTACCGGAGATACCAATGGCTTTATCGCCATGCCTGTCAGGATCTATTCCTGCCTATACAACAAAATGTTGTGCCAATGCGCTTTAATGCGCTTTCTGATTTACAATCAGTGATTAATTTTTTCAAACCAGAGGTGCAAATTGGACATTTTCAATTTCGTCCTGGACAACTGGGAAATCATTGCATCCCGAACTGCAGAACATCTGACCCTGGTGAGTTTAGCCGTAGGCTTGGCGATCCTGACAGGTGTACCCATCGGTATTGCAATTACTCAGAATCAGCGTGCAGCAAATATCGTGCTGTATGTTGCGTCCATTATCATTACTATCCCGTCGATAGCCTTATTCGGAATTATGATCCCGGTGTTGTCGATCATCGGTCAGGGAATAGGCTATGTGCCAGCAGTGATTGCGGTGTTGCTGTACTCACAGCTACCAATCATTCGTAACACGTACACTGCGATTAATAATGTTGAACCAGCCCTTCGCGAAGCGGCGAGAGGTATTGGTCTGACAAATGCTCAGCGTTTGCGGCTGGTAGAAATACCGCTTTCCATACCTGTCATTATGGCTGGCGTGCGTACCGCTGTGGTGATGAATATTGGCGTTATGGCTATCGCAACGTATATCGGTGCTGGTGGTCTGGGTACCTTCATTGCTCGTGGTATCAGCCAATCCGATCCGCGTCAGTTGATTGTTGGTGCGGTTGCGGTGAGTTTACTGGCGATCTTTGCCGACACTTTGTTGGCGATGATTCAGAAGAAATTTACGCCCAAAGGTGTCGTGGTTCACGGCTAGGGTTTTGTGTTAGAAGAGGGCGTTTTCATGATCAAACTTGAGAACCTGACAAAAATTTTTCAAACACCACAGGGCGTGGTGACGGCTGCCGACCACATTAATATGGAAGTTCCTACGGGCGAGATTTGTGTGTTGCTTGGCCCATCAGGTTGCGGAAAAACAACAACATTAAAAATGATCAACCGTCTGGTGACACCAACATCAGGTAAGGTCTATATCAATGGTGAAGATACCACGGATATCGATACGGTGACTTTACGTCGTAATATTGGCTATGTGATCCAGCAGATTGGCCTGTTTCCTAATATGACCATTGAAGAAAACATTGCGCTGATACCTAAGCTGGTGGGCTGGGATCAACAGCGTTGTGTTAACCGTGCCAAAGAACTGTTAGACATGGTAGCGCTGGATCCGAATACCTTTATGAAGCGTTATCCTAATGAACTGTCGGGTGGTCAGCAACAACGTGTCGGGGTGGCGCGTGCACTGGCAGCAGATGCGCCGGTTTTGTTGATGGATGAGCCTTTTGGAGCCATTGACCCAATTAACCGGGAAGTGATTCAGAATGAATTCCTGAAGATGAATAAAGAACTGAAGAAAACCATCATGTTCGTGTCACACGATATTGATGAAGCTGTGAAAATGGCCAATAAAGTTGCCATATTCCGCGATGGCCAGCTTGAGCAGTTTTCAAGCCCGGATCAGCTTCTTGCCCATCCCGCGTCTGATTTTGTAACCGACTTTGTCGGTACTGACCGTACATTAAAGCGTCTGCAGTTGGCAACGGCTGGTGAAGTCATGGAGCGTCAGGTTCCAACCGTAATGCCAGACGATAATCTGACTGTTGCAATGCAGAAAATGGAAACGTATGGCCATGGCATGATCGTGATGGTTAACAAGCAAAACCAGCCTGTTGGTATCATTAACAGGTCCGTTGCATTCAGTAAACGCGGACTGTGTGGTGAACATTTCGATGGTCTGCCAGTTGTGATGAAACAACAGCAGGATCTGCGGGCGGTTGTGTCAAAAATGTTTGCTCATGATATTAGCTGGCTAGCTGTGGTTGATGAGCAAGGTCGCTTGTGTGGTGAAATTTCACAGCGTGGCATTACCCACCATTTGGGTGCAAGCTATCGCACAAAGGGGTAAGCCGTGAAGCGTGAACCGTTAAAACAGATCTTGCTAGTCATCACCGTGATCGCCGCTTTTATGTTGGGTGTTCAGCTACAATCCAGTGGTTTTGTCGATGACTTTCTCTATTACTGGGAAGATATCGTCTATCTTTCTATTGAACACGTGAAGCTGACGTTGATCTCGGGAAGCATTGCAATTGTTGTGGCTGTGCCGGTGGGTATCGTTCTGAGCCGTCCGTCTTTACGACGTTACTCAGAGGCAATGATGCAGGTTTTCAATATCGGGTCTACCGTGCCGACGCTGGCTGTATTGGCACTGTCGATGACCTTGTTGGGTATTGGCAATACACCGGCGATCTTCGCTCTGGCTATCGCCACGGTATTACCTATTGTGCGCAATACCTTTACGGGGTTGATTACTGTACCTGGCCACCTGAAAGAAGCGGCAACCGGTATGGGGCTGACACCGATGCAGCAGTTGATCAAGGTTGAACTGCCGAATGCATTATTTGTTATTCTGGCGGGTGTTCGTACTGCCTTTGCGATTAATATCGGTACCGTACCTCTGGCTTTTCTGATCGGCGGAACCGGTTTGGGTGAACTGATTTTCACCGGTATCGATCTGGATGATTTGTCTATGATGTTGGCAGGAGCCATCCCGACAGCCTCGCTGGCAGTGCTGTTTGATATTGGGTTCGGCTCCCTGACCTTCATGATGGTCAGGAAAGGGGTTAACCCGTTGCGTAACCAACCGGCTTAATGTTCATATCGGTTTAATATCATTGGATGAGTGCCTTGGAAAAATCTGTTTGACAAGGTACCGGAATAATCAACATCGTTTTGACGAGTTAATTATAACAAGAGGAAAATATGTCTAAATTACATTTTATTGCATCAGCTGCACTGATCGCACTGACTTCAACCTTGGCTCAGGCTGCTGATCTGGTCGTTGGTGGTAAAGGTTTCACCGAGCAACTGCTGATTGCATCGATATCAGAGCAATACCTGGATGCACAGGGTTATGATGTAGATAAACGTGATGGAATGGGCTCTACTGTGCTGCGTAAAGCGCAGGAAAATGGCCAGATTGATCTGTACTGGGAGTACACTGGCACTTCTCTGATCACCTTTAACAAGGTTAAAGACCGTTTATCAGCAGAAGAAACCTATGCGAAAGTTAAAGAGCTGGACGCTAAAAAAGGTTTGGTTTGGCTGAACGCTTCTGAGGCCAATAATACCTATGCGCTGGCGATGCGTCGTGCTGATGCCGCAGCGAAAGGTATCGTGTCTATCAGCGATCTGGCGAAGTGGGTAAAAGGTGAAGGTAAAGATACTATTTTTGCCTCAAATATTGAGTTTGCAGCTCGCCCGGATGGACTGCGTCCATTGCAGAAAGTGTACGATTTTAAGTTTGACCGTCCAAATGTGAAGAAAATGAACTCGGGTCTGACTTACCAGGCACTGAAAGCGGGTGAAGTTGAGCTTGCTCTTGTATTCGCGACAGATGGCCGCATTAAAGCATTTGATTTTATAGTGTTGAAAGATGATAAAGGCTTCTTCCCTAACTACGCACTGGCACCTGTTGTGCGTGAAGATACGCTGAAGAAGTTTCCTCTGCTGGCTGAACAGTTGAATAAACTATCGGCATTGCTGAATGACGAAGTAATGGCAACCATGAATGCAAAAGTGGACGTGGAACGCCTGAGCATCGAATCAGTAGCGAAAGCATTCTTGCAGGAAAATGGCCTGCTTTAAAGTCATGCTTCACGTTAAGTAACAAAGACAAGAGAAGGGCCAGCGATTGTCGCTGGCCCTTCTCTTTTGGCCCTTTTTCTTCTGGATCAGAGATGAAAATGAAAAACGAATTACATGTGGGAATCGCCCAGATCGCGCCAGTGTTGGGCAATGTTGACGCCAACCTGCAGCAACATCTGACCTATATTGCGCAGGCAAGAGAGCTGGGGATCGAGTTACTGCTGTTTCCTGAACTATCGTTAACCGGTTATAGCTTGCAGGACAAAGCACTGGAAGTGGCAATGCCTGCTGATGCCCCATTATTTGGTGAGCTTTCCGCGGCGGCTGGCGATATGGTGATTAGTGTCGGTTTTGTTGAGGAAGCGGCTCCTGGCGAGTTCTATAATGCCCAGGCAATGGTAAAAAATGGCCAGATGATCCATCTGCACCGTAAGCTGAACCTGCCCAACTATGGCGGGTTGGAAGAAGCTAAATGGTACAGTAAAGGTCAGGATCTCGAACCGTGTGAACCGTATAAAGGCTGGCTGACCCATACCCTGATCTGTGCTGATTTGTGGAACCCGGCGTTGCCACATCTTGCCATGTTGGACAAACCTTCTCTGTTGCTGGCACCGGTTAACTCGGCAGCAGATATTGTTTCAGATGATTTTTCCAATCCGCAGGGGTGGAAGACCAATACTGACTTTATTGCGATGACTTACGGTGTGCCATTATTGATGGCAAACAGTTGTGCCCGTGAAGGAAATAGCCAGTTCTGGGGTGGTTCGCGTATTCTTGATGCATTTGGTCACTGTCTGGCTGAAGCGGGTGCGGAAGCGGCATTAATTAGCGCTACTGTGTCGTTAAGTGATACACGTACCGCGCGTTTTCAGTTACCCACTATTCGAGATGCTGATTCCCGCCTGGTATTGAACCTATTGCAAAAACGGGTAGGTTAGCTTGAAATACCAAATCCATTAATTATCTGAATAGCGTAGTTTTATCTGAAAGCCACTTAAACACGGTATATTTAAGTGGTTTGGGTATATAAAGAAACAGGGAAATAAACACGTCAGATTCATTTTTAGGGCAAAAGTTAGTAGAGAAGAGAGGGAAAACATATTTAAACACTCTGTCACAAGCTAAAAGGCTGATAGATTTCAGCTGTCTGATATTTTTGCCCACTACTAAAGTGTTATTGACGGAAAAGTCAGTGCATTATTCTGGTGTGTGGTGCACTGATCTCGTGCAATGGTGCACTAAATTCGCGGATAAAAGCGGTGCTATAACTTCAATCATGATTTTGTTAGCAAACAATAAATCAATATAATAGCTTGAAATTGTTTGGATTAATAAAATAGTCCGGCAAGAAATAACAATGCTGGCACTCTCTTTGCTGTAACTCAGTTAATTACGTACATGGAATACGTAGAAGGATATGAGTTATGCCATATAAAGAGTTTGCGACAGATATTGTTAATTTCACAACCGTTACCTCAAAGGAACCGAGGCAAGCGGGCAAAGTCAGTTTAGTCGGAGCCGGCCCCGGCGATCCGGATCTTCTGACCTTAAAGGCACTGCGGGTGATTCAGAATGCCGATCTGATCTTGTTTGATCGTCTGGTGAGTAAAGAGATCTGTCAGCTATTCCCGCCTTCAACACCTGCGATCTATGTTGGTAAAGCAAAAGATTGTCACAGTGTTCCCCAAAATGAAATTAATGAACTGCTTATTGCTAAAGCACAGCAAGGGTTGAATATCTGCCGCCTGAAAGGGGGGGATTCGTTTGTATTTGGCCGTGGCGGTGAAGAAATGCTCTGCCTGATGCAAGCGGGTATTGAGGTTGAACTGGTCCCCGGTATTACTGCCGCTGCCGGTTGCACCAGTTATGCGGGGATCCCGTTAACGCACCGGGGCCTGTCTCAGGGCTGCACGTTTGTCACGGCTCATGCGGAAAAAGAACTCGATATTCGCTGGCAAAGTCTGGCCCAGCTTGATCACACCCTGGTATTTTACATGGGCTTGAGCAAAGCACAGATGATAGCAGACCGATTAATAGAAGCAGGTTTGGATACCAGTACACCAGCTGCACTCATTGAGAACGGTTGTTGCCCGCAGCAGCGTGTGGTTCGCGGGAAATTATATCAGTTAGCAGAGCTGGTCAGCCGGGAGCAGGTGAAATCTCCGGCACTGATTGTGATTGGCAAAGTCGTCGATCTTGCTGATCAGTTGCAGTGGTTTAGGTCGATGGATCATTCAGAGCTAAAAAGATTATCAGCTTAAAAATTAGATTATAAGAACTTATAAGAATTCAGCCTTAAAAAAATATATCGAGAGGAAGTAACATGGATAAACAACGTATCGTCGTCGTTGGAAACGGGATGGTTGGACACAAATTTATTGACACATTAGTGCAGGATGCCAGTGCTGATGAATTCGACATTGTGACTTTTTCAGAAGAACCGCGACTCGCTTATGATCGGGTACAGTTGAGCGCGTATTTCACCGGAACAACAGCCGAAGAACTGGCATTAACCGACGAAGGGTATTATCACGAACACGGGGTTAACTTCGTGCTTAGCGATAAGGTTGTTGAACTGGATACGGCGAATAACACTGTCATTACTGCTAGTGGCCGAAAAGAATCGTATGACAAATTGGTGCTTGCTACCGGCTCATACCCGTTTGTTCCGCCGATACCGGGCAATGACCAGCCACACTGCCTAGTTTATCGCACCATTGAAGATCTTGAAGCTATTACCGCATCTGGTGAACACAGTCAGGTCGGGGTGGTGATTGGTGGCGGGCTGTTGGGCCTTGAAGCGGCGAATGCCTTAAAAAATCTGGGTGTGGAAACCCATGTCGTGGAATTTGCACCACGGTTAATGGCGGTCCAGCTTGATGACGGAGGTGCCAAACTGCTGCAGCGAAAGATTGAGCAGCTTGGCGTACAGGTTCACACCGAAAAAGCGACCACGGAAATTGTGGCCGGTGAAACCTGTCGTTATCGAATGAATTTTGCTGATGGCAGCTACCTTGAAACCGACATGATTGTGTTCTCTGCAGGTATTCGACCGCAAGATGAGCTGGCGCGTGAATATGGCCTGGAGATCGGTGAGCGCGGCGGGATTGTGATCAACGATAATTGCCAGACCAGTATTGAGAATGTTTACGCGGTTGGCGAGTGTGCGCTGTGGGACGGGCGAATATTTGGTCTGATTGCACCGGGTTACAGTATGGCCAAGGTGGCCGCATCCCATATCTGTGGTGGTGAGGACGCTTTCACCGGGGCTGACATGAGTACAAAACTCAAATTACTCGGTGTTGATGTTGCCAGTATTGGTGATGCTCACGGTCAGACGCCAGGTGCCCAATCTTATACTTTTAATGATGAAGTGGAGCAGATCTACAAGCGTCTGATTGTATCGGAAGATGGCAAGAAAGTGCTGGGCGCTGTGCTGATCGGTGATGTGGAAGCGTATGGCAATCTGCTGCAGATGATGCTTAACGATATGGAGTTACCGGAGAATCCTGCCGCGTTGATCCTGCCTGCCGTAGACGGTGAAGCTGCTGCCGGCTTAGGTATTGATGCCTTACCGGATACTGCTCAAATCTGTTCCTGTTTTGATGTCACCAAAGGCCAGATCGTAGAAGCGGTCGCCAGTGGTTGTACCGACATGGCCGGGATCAAAGGGCTGACTAAAGCCTCGACAGGTTGCGGTGGCTGTGCTGCTTTAGCAAAACAGGTGCTCGATAGCGAGCTGGCTAATCTCGGTTTTGAAGTGAAAAATGACATTTGTGAACATTTTGCTTATTCCCGCAAAGAGCTAGCTGACATCGTACGGGTCAAGGAAATTAAAACCTTTGATGAACTGCTTGAAAGTCACGGTAGCGGGCTCGGGTGCGAGGTATGCAAACCGACCGTCGGCTCTATTCTGGCTTCGTTCTGGAATGACTATGTGCTGGAAGACGAGCATATCGAATTGCAGGATACCAATGACATATTCCTAGGCAATATGCAGAAAGACGGTACCTATTCCGTTGTACCACGGATGGCGGGTGGTGAAGTTACTCCTGAGAAGTTGATTGCATTAGGGGTCGTGGCACAAGAATTTAATCTTTACACCAAAATCACCGGCGGGCAACGAGTCGATTTATTTGGTGCCCAGCTTCATGAGCTGCCTGTTATCTGGAAAAAGCTGATTGATGCGGGTTTTGAAACCGGCCACGCCTACGGGAAATCAGTGCGAACCGTGAAATCGTGTGTCGGCAGTACCTGGTGTCGATACGGTGTCAATGACAGCCTGGGTTTCGCCATTAATATGGAGAACCGCTATAAAGGATTACGTTCGCCCCACAAGCTGAAATTTGCAGTGTCCGGTTGTACCCGTGAATGTGCGGAAGCGCAGTCGAAAGATGTCGGGGTGATCGCCACTGAAAATGGCTGGAATCTTTATGTCTGCGGTAATGGCGGGATGCGGCCACGCCATGCTGACTTGTTTGCCTCTGATCTCGATGATCAGACGCTGCTGAAATACATTGATCGTTTCCTGATGTTCTATATCCGCACCGCCGATCGCCTGCAGCGCACGTCTGTTTGGCTGGAAAGTCTCGAAGGCGGTCTGGATTACCTGAAAGATGTCATCATCAACGACAAACTGGGGCTCGCCGATGAATTAGAAGCGGACATGGCAAACACCATCAGCAATTATCAGTGCGAGTGGAAAACCACGATTGAAAGCCCTGAAAAACTGAAACGCTTCCAGCATTTTATCAATAGCAATGAGCCGGACAATAAACTGACTTATGTCGTTGAGCGGGACCAGCGTCGCCCGGCATCGAAGCAAGAACGTATTCAAGTCATTGAGTTAACTGATTAAGAGGGTAGGGACATGAATAACTGGAAAACTATCTGTAAGCATAGCGATTTAATTTCAGGCACGGGTCTCTGTGCTTTGCTTGATGAAGAGCAGGTTGCCATTTTTTTCTGTGGTCGTAGTAATGCCCTGTATGCCTTATCGAATTATGATCCCATCGGCGATGCGAATGTACTTTCCCGGGGCATCATGGGTTCAGTCAATGGGGATGCCGTAGTGGCTTCACCACTCTACAAACAACACTTTAACCTTGAAACCGGAGAGTGCCTGGAAGAGCCGGAGCATCAACTCAAGACGTATCCGGTTCGCCTCCAAGATGGGGTCGTCCAGCTGCAAGCCGCATAGTTTTGATATGACTAGCCTTGATATAAATAGTCTTAATATGAGTGATTTAGTTTAGCAATGCACCGTCATTCCCGCGAAGGCGGGAATCCATTTAAGTAGAACACCAATAATTATTTCATATGGTTTGAATTACTTATCGAGATAAATTCTCCTTTGTATCTCATCGTTCGGGCCCTCGCGGCCCTTTTTTTTGCTCATTTTCCCCCTGCACTTGATTGTCTCCTTATTGATTGCATTCACTCAGCCTTGTTTCGTCTTGGTGCATTAACTTAGCACCTCGCCCAACATTAGCGCTTCGACAGGCTGTAATTCGTTAAATGCGTTTGTAACTATATGTTTTATTACATATTTTGTTGTGGCGCGATTTCTGCATTAACAGGAAAGGATATATTAAATTAAAGGACTTGCAGAATGAGCAATAAGGACAAATTCAATATTTTTTCATTTACCGGCAAGATGAAGGTGCTTCATCTCAGTTGGTTTGCTTTTTTTATCACCTTTATGGTGTGGTTTAACTTTGCCCCCCTATTACAAGCGGTTAAGAGCTCTTTGGGGCTCACTACCGCAGAGATTAAAACGCTGCTCATTCTGAATGTGGCCTTTACTATTCCCGCACGTGTTGTGATTGGCATGCTGACGGACAAATATGGCCCGCGGTTAGTGTATTCCGCGTTGCTAGCCATTTGTTCCATTCCTTGTTTTGCGTTTGCACTGTCTGATTCGTTTATTCAGGCAGCAATCGCCCGTTTTGCCTTAGGCTTTATTGGTGCAGGTTTTGTGGTCGGTATTCGTTTAGTGTCAGAGTGGTTTCCACACAATGAATTAGGAACGGCAGAGGGGATCTATGGTGGTTGGGGTAACTTTGGCTCAGCCGCTGCAGCATTTACTTTACCAACGGTGGCCATACTGTTTGGTGGTGAAGATGGCTGGCGTTATGCCATGGCTATCACCGGTATATTGAGTTTACTCTTTTCCTTTGTGTTTTATGCCAATGTGACTGATACCCCTAAAGGATCGACCTATTTCCGTCCGAAAAACCTAGGGGCGATGGAAGTCACATCCAAATGCGACTTCTTCCTGCTGCTAGTTATGAAATTACCGATGTACGCGGCTCTGGCTTTACTGGCATGGAAGCTATCGCCTGCTGGTATTTCAATGCTATCGGATACCGTTGTTAATATGACTTATGCCGGTCTGATTGCTTTGTACCTTTACGAACTGGTACAAACCTGGAAGGTAAATAAGGGGATTTTTACTCAGCCAGTCCCCGAGTTGCACAGATACAAATTCAAGCAGGTTGCTGTTCTGAATATCCTTTACTTTGCCACTTTTGGCTCTGAACTGGCCGTCATATCGATGTTACCGCTGTTCTTTTCCGAAACATTTGAACTGACACCCGTGATGGCTGGAATGGTGGCTTCTGCTTACGCTTTCATGAACTTAATGTCACGCCCTGGTGGTGGCTGGATCTCGGATAAGTTTGGTCGCAAACCTACTTTATTGATCCTGACCGCAGGTCTGGCTGTGGGGTATTTCCTCATGGGGCAGGTAAACAGTGACTGGCCGGTATGGCTGGCAGTGGTTGCTGCGATGGCTTGTTCTTTCTTTGTCCAATCAGGCGAGGGCGCCGTATTTGCCACAGTGCCTTTGATCAAACGCCGTATGACGGGGCAGATTGCCGGTATGACCGGTGCGTATGGCAATGTTGGCGCGGTCTGTTACCTGACCGTACTTTCATTTGTTGATTACGGTACATTTTTCTATGTTATTGCAGCAACGGCAGTTTTAGGTTTTGTGACCTTGTTATTGATGGAAGAGCCATCAGGACAGATTGCTGAAATCAATGAAGATGGCAGTGTTACTTTGATTGATGTTGCTCATAATTAAGCGACAAGTTCAAAAAAGCAAACGGCCAGGTTTCTGGCCGTTTCAGATGAATGAGCGATTTGGAAAATAAGGATGTTTATGACAGCCATGGTGAAATCTCCTGAAATCTCCGTGGGGAGACCGCAGCGATCTGCTGATACCTTACAGGTCATGGTCGGCGGTTATTCGAGTGCCGGAGTCAGGGCGGTAAACCAGGATGCCTTTGCGGTAAAGCTGCCAAGCCAGGATGGGGTGGTGAAGTATAAGGGGATCGTGGCCTGTATGGCTGACGGGGTCAGTTGCAGTGAACATGCCCAACAGGCCAGCCATACCAGTGTGACTCAGTTTATTGAAGACTATTACTGCACCCCCGATAGTTGGAATGTCAGAAAGTCAGCGGCCCGGGTACTGAGTTCATTAAACGGCTGGTTATATCATCATGGTAAGCAAAGTGATCTGCGCCATAACGGTCTGGTCACGACGTTTAGCGGCGCAGTATTCAAATCAAATACGGCACATCTTGTTCATGCCGGTGACAGCCGGATCTATCGTTTTCGTCATGGAAAGCTGAAACAGTTGACCCGCGACCATTGTCACAAACAAAACGGCCGTAATAGTTTTCTGACCCGTGCTTTGGGTATGGATAACCACTTGGAAGTGGACTACCAGCAAGAAAGCCTGGAAGTGGGTGATATATTTTTATTGTCGACAGATGGTCTGCATGAGTGGCTGAGCGCCCTTGAAATTAAGGCATTGCTGGGTCGAGAACAAAGTGACTTAGAATTGCTGGCAAAACAAATTGCCCGGCAGGCAAAGACCAATGGCAGTGACGATAACCTCAGTTGTCTGCTGGTGAAAATTGTCAGTGTTCCCACGGCCGATGTTGATGAGATCCACCGCCAGTTAACCCAGCTGGTTATTCCGCCGGTAATGCGTGTCGGTAACACAATTGATCAGTTTGAAGTGCTTAAAGTGATCCATAGCGGCACCCGGAGCCATGTTTATCTGGTCGAAGATCGAACCGACAGGCATCGTTATATCTTAAAGGCACCGTCGCAAAATTTTGCTGAGGATGCTTTGTATCTGGAAGGATTTGTCCGTGAACAATGGATAGGTCGCAGACTCCGCCATTCGAGTATCATGAAAATTTACGAGCGCCCTGCGAGTTCCCCATTTTTATATCATCTGTGTGAGTATATTGAAGGCCAGAGCTTGCGGCAGTGGATGTTTGATAATCCGAATCCCGGCTTTGAACAGGTACGTGATATCACGGCTGGAATGATCAAAGCGCTAAGAGTTTTTCAGCGGATGGGCATGGTACACCGTGATCTGAAGCCGGAAAATATCTTGCTCACGAGCAAGGGGCGGCTTGTATTGATTGATTTTGGGACGGTACAAGCTGATGGCCTGGATGAAATTGCCACGCCACTCACAGAAGACGTACCGATGGGATCGGTAGACTATATTGCACCGGAATACCGTAATGGTGAACGAGCCCAGCATTACTCAGATATCTTCTCTTTAGGCGTGATCGTGTATGAAATGCTTACTGGAAAGTTACCCTATAAAACGACGTCCTCTCATTCAATTCAATTACCGCGCTATCAGGATTGGGAGTACCATTCTGCTCGTCAGCACCGAGACGATATTCCGCTTTGGCTCGATCTTGCACTGAAGAAAGTTTGCCATCCATCACCTCAATTACGCTATCAGGCGATGTCAGAGTTTTTGATAGATTTGTCGACACCGAATCAGCAGATATTAAAAAATCATGAAGCCGCTCCTTTCATGGAACGTCACCCGGTACTTTTTTGGAAATTAATTTCGCTGATATTGTTTGTTGTTGTGGTTACTGAGGCTTATTTGCTTATGAAAGCATAATGCTTATCTGGATGGCATCAGGGGAGTACATACCGGGACCAACATCCTTTTAAGTC
This sequence comes from Photobacterium sagamiensis, assembly GCF_050337085.1. NCBI lineage: Bacteria > Pseudomonadati > Pseudomonadota > Gammaproteobacteria > Vibrionales > Vibrionaceae > Photobacterium > Photobacterium sagamiensis. Next base: position 80,989 of record NZ_JAKJSP010000012.1, read on the forward strand.
GTGATATTGTTTATTTGTCTTGTCTAGTCCCAAAAAAGCGCTGATACAAATCGGCGCTTTTTTTATACGCATTTGTTGATTAAGTGAAATGCACTGTTTCTCGTGGTGCACAGTGAAATTGTGAATCGATAAGAAAAAGGTGATCGTCATCATACTTGCAGATAAGTGCTTACACTCTTGTTGCTGACATTGTCCGAGATCATGTTTCGACACAATCGCTAGGTGGTATAAAACAACTCAAGCGAAAAGTCGTGAATTCGATGATACTCATTACATATAGTGTATTTGCTCAGCTGTTAGAATATCCGGCGTATAGAACGGAATATTTAAGCTTTAACAGAGTGCTATCGTAATTAGTATTTGATAATTATGGAGTTTTATAATGACTAGTGCATTTTTCATCCCAACAGTAAACCTAATGGGTGCTGGCTGCCTAACTGAAGCTGTAGATGCTGTAAAAGCACAAGGCTTTAAAAAAGCGTTGATTGTTACTGATAAAATCCTAAGCCAAATCGGCATGGTGAAGCAGGTAGCGGATCTGCTTTCTGAGCGTGAAGTCGAATCTGTTGTTTTTGACGGTACACAACCAAACCCAACAATCGGCAACGTTGAAGCGGGTCTTAAACTGCTAAAAGCAAACGAGTGTGACTGTGTGATCTCTCTTGGTGGCGGCTCTCCACACGACTGTGCGAAAGGTATTGCACTTGTGGCTGCTAACGGCGGCAAGATTGGTGACTACGAAGGTGTTGACCAGTCTGCTAAGCCTCAGTTGCCGCTGATTGCAATTAATACAACAGCGGGTACAGCTTCTGAAATGACTCGTTTCTGCATCATTACTGATGAAGCGCGTCACATCAAGATGGCGATCGTTGACAAGAACACAACACCGCTGATGTCTGTTAATGATCCTAAGCTAATGCTTGCTAAGCCTGCTTCGCTAACAGCGGCAACAGGTATGGACGCACTGACTCACGCTATCGAAGCGTACGTTTCAATTGCGGCAACACCAATTACTGATGCCGTTGCTATCAAAGCAATGGAATTGATTCAGGCTAACCTGCGTACCGCTGTTAAAGATGGCCAGAACCTGGAAGCGCGTGAGCAAATGGCATACGCACAGTTCATGGCAGGTATGGCATTCAACAATGCATCACTGGGTTATGTACACGCAATGGCGCACCAGTTAGGTGGTTTCTACGATCTGCCACACGGTGTATGTAATGCGGTACTGCTTCCTCATGTTCAGCGTTACAACGCACAAGTGTGCCCTGAGCGTCTTCGTGATGTTGCAAAAGCAATGGGCGTAAATGTAGAAGGTATGACAGCAGAGCAAGGTGCTGATGCAGCGCTGGAAGCAATTCAGGTACTGTCTAAAGATGTTGGTATCCCGGCTGGTCTGAAAGAGCTTGGTGCGAAGGATGAAGATATTTCGATTCTTGCGGATAACGCACTGAAAGATGCTTGTGGTTTTACTAACCCGAAACAAGCAACGCACGAAGAAATTTCGGCAATTTATACTGCAGCGATGTAATACGGTATTAATCGTATGGCATAACGCCAGATAAAAATAAAAACGGGCAACACGAAAGTGTTGCCCGTTTTTTTTTGCCTCTAAGACCCAATCCATTAATTATCTAATCATTCAGAAATTAATGAATTGGGTATAATCGTGGTTATCTCTTTTCAAAGTATTTTTATATAGGTATTAGACGATGGTTTAGGGAGGGTAAAGGCTAATGACCTCGTCTTTACTTTTATGAGCTCATTAATGAGCCATATTGAATGAGGATTTAAAATGGCTATTTAAGGGGGATCAGATAATGATGACGATTTCTGTTACAGCAACGGACTAAACATATAAAATAACTGCTCAATGAGTTTATTGAGTACCGGACGTTGGGCCCACTCTTTTTCATCCAGGCAAGTTGAACCTTTAATATACTCTTGTTGCAGCCAGCTCAGCTGTTGGGTGAATTCCAAATCATCAATAGCCATGGTGACTTCAAAGTTCAGCCATAAACTGCGCATATCCAAATTGACGGTGCCAATTAAGCAGTGGCTGTCATCAATAATGACAGATTTGGTATGTAATAACCCACCATGGAAACGATGGATCTTCACACCAGCGCTGAGTAATTCACTAAAAAAGGAGCGGCTGGCCCATTCCACCATCACTGAGTCGTTTTTATCAGGCACAATGATGTGAACGCTGATCCCACGTTGTGATGCACCTTTAAGGGCGTGTTGTAAGTGTTCACTGGGTACAAAATAAGGCGTAGTGATTACCACGCTTTCTTGCGCCTGGTAAATACTGAGTAGTAACACTTGGTGAATAATTTCATCTGGCATGCCCGGGCCGGAGGGGATCACTTGTACAGTATCGGTATTTTCTGCTGATGGTTTGACTTCGCCAGTAGGTAGGGGCGGTAAGAAGCGTTCACCTGTTTCCACCTCCCAATCCCAAGCTTGGATGCCATTAAGAATAGAGACTGCGGGGCCTGTCAGGCGAACCATAACATCAACCCATTGGCCGACGCCGGCATCAACTTTGAAATGCTCAGGATCGACCAAGTTCATTGAACCGGTATAAGCAATCTGGCTATCGATAACCACGATTTTTCGGTGCTGGCGTAAATCCAGGCGTCGCAGGAACACACGCAAAGGGGTAACGGCAAGGGCTTCAGTGATCTCAATCCCCGCATGACGCATCAACTTCGGCCAGTGAGAGCGGAAGAAACGCATACTACCGGCAGAATCGAGTAGTAATTTGACCGATACGCCACGTTTTGCTGCATTAATAAGTGTGATGGCCACTTCATCGGCTAATCCACCCGGATGCCAGATATAAAATTCAAAATGCACCGATTCTGTTGCCTGTTCAATGTCGTCGATCAGTGAACGTAATATCTTATGTGGTGAATCTTGTATCGAAAGTGTGTTGCCGGATAGCCCCGGAATACCCAATCGGTTTTCGCACAAATCACTGATAGGACGGGCATTTTTGCTCATTAACTGGGGTTGGTAGCCCGGACAATCGCTGAGGTGTTGGAACCAGTCAGCAAACGGAACAAGCATTTCTTTAGCGCGTTCAGCTCGTTTTTTACCTAGTTTGAGTTCGCCAAATAAGAAATAAAATATGATGCCGCCGATGGGGATGATATAGATGATCATCAGCCAGGCGAGAGAGACACCAACAACACGGCGTTTGGATACCACACGAATGGTTACACCGGCAATAATCAGCCAGTAAACAAATACAGCTACCCAGGCTAAAACTTGATAAAACTGTTCCATGTGAATGACTTATCAGACCGATTATGTTGTTTCTATTCTGCATCTTTTCATTAAAGAAACATAGCCTTAATACCAATTCAGATCAATATCTGAATCGTGTCGCCTTGTCTGAAAGGTAATGAATTCTCGCTGAACTCTGCATCTTGAGGTGGTGTGGGTATAGATGGATTGGACGTAACAGAGAGAAGCTAAAAGTTCTAGCTAGATAGGATGAATACAAAATAATTGTTTGACTAGCGGCTAAAATCTAACCAAAAGAGGTTGGTTTTTTGTTAAATAAGAGTGATAGATCAAAAAATAGAAACGCAAGCTTCACATTGTATTATTAAACTGTTCTACTTGCCAGTAATGGTAAAGGAATTGGTATTCATCAAGTGTACACAATACTTTACAGGGGCGGGTCGGCGACAATGCAAACAGCGACATAATCAAACACATATCATTAGAGAAGTAGTATGGCTAGTAGCTCAAGAGCGCAATTTAGCTCACGGATAGGATTCATCTTGGCAGCAGCCGGTTCAGCGGTTGGTCTTGGCAATATTTGGGGGTTTCCAACCCAGGCGGCAAGTAACGGTGGTGCTGTTTTTCTTTTAGTTTATCTATTAATGGTTTTTGCGTTGGCTTACCCATTGTTGGTAGCAGAACTGACGATTGGTCGTTACGGCAGTGCAAACCCAATTAAATCAATTCGTTCGATTTGGCCTCAGCAACGAGGTGCCGCAACCGTTCTGGGTATCGCGGGTATGATTGCGGTATCTATGATCCTCAGTTTTTATGCCATTGTTGCGGGTTGGTTATTTGGCTTCCTTGTTGGGCCTATACTCGAAGCCATTGGTTTTGTGGATGCGGCAGTCTGGCTGGAATCATTCAGTGCCAGTCGTAACCTGATTCTGATGGTTGCCTTTATGGTGCTGACTATTATGGTCGTACGTAATGGTGTTGCTAACGGTATTGAACGCTGGTCAACCCGATTAATGCCTGTACTGTTGATTTTGTTTGTTGTCATGGTGGCTTACATTCTGACCCAGGAAGGGGCAATGGAAGGTCTGAAAATGTATCTGGTGCCAGATTTTTCACACCTCAGCCCAGATTTGGTTGTGAGTGCAATGGGCCAGGCCTTCTTCTCACTGTCATTGGGTGTCTGTTCAATGATGGTATATGGCTCTTACCTGAAAAAAGATGCGAATTTACCAAAAACGGCAGCGCAGGTTGCCTTGCTTGATACTTCTGTAGCCTTTATTGCCGGTATGCTTATTTTACCTGCGATGTTCGTCGCGCAGCACAACGGTGTAGAAATCTACAACGAGGCGGGTGCATTGCTGGATTCAGATACTTTGATCTTCAGTGTACTTCCTGCCATGTTCAATACCATGGGTGCTGGTGGTCTGTTTGTCGGCGTGATGTTCTTCGTGCTGATGGTGATTGCAGCTTTAACCTCATCGATTTCAATGCTTGAAGTGCCTGTAGCATGTGCAACCGAAGAGCTGAACCAAGACCGAAAAGTAGCGGTTTGGTGGATTGGCGGTCTGATCACCTTGTTCTCTGCGCTTATCGTATTTAACTTCGGTGATTTATTTGGTTTGGTCATTTCTTTAACCACTGAATATGCACAGCCAATTTTGGGTATGTTGTTCGCTTTACTTGTTGGTTGGGTGTGGAAACGTGACAAAGTACTGAAAGAAATCAAAGAAGGTTACCCGGAGCTGGAACAAGGTCTGTTCTGGAAAATCTGGCCTTGGTATGTACGTGTTGTTTGTCCAATTATGATGTTGATGGTGTTCTTTGCCTGATAAAGAAAGTGAAGACTGAAGATAAAAAGCCGCTCATGATGAGCGGCTTTTGTCTATTTATTGTCTTATATCTGTAGCATTTATACGATGGAACTTATACCAATGGGGATAATTGTCCTCTTCGGTATAAGATTGACGGCAAACGTTGTTTCGCGGATACTGCGCCTCTTTTAAAGAGCGTCTCATCGTTCACTTTTCGGGGCATAGGTATGTTCACTCTGGTTTATCAACATTCTGACTTTCTGGTTATCAATAAACATCACGGAGTGAGTGTTCATAAAGATGATAACGATCAGCCCTTACTTGCCGAAGTGGCTAAACAGACCGGCGATGAAAAACTATATCTGATCCATCGGTTAGATAAGATGACGTCAGGTTTACTGCTATTAGGTCGCAACCGTAAAGCAGCAGCAGAGCTGTCAGCTAACTTTGCTAACCGAGATGTCGAAAAGTTTTATGTGGCAATCGGAACTAAAAAGCCTAAGAAGAAACAAGGTGTTGTCATCGGTGATATGACTCGCTCTCGCAGAAGCAGTTGGAAGCTTGAATCGAGCAAGGAAAATCCAGCGATAACCCAGTTCTTTTCTACTGCCGCAGGAAACGGTCGCCGTTTGTTCTTATGCAAACCCCATACGGGTAAAACCCATCAGATCCGAGTGGCATTAAGAAGTGTCGGATCTGGCATCACCGGTGATGAGATATATGGTTGTGAAGCTGCGGATCGCGGCTATTTACATGCTTTTGCCTTATCGTTTCCTTATCAAGGTGAAAAACAGCAATTCCTTTGTCCGCCTGAAGCTGGCGTGCTATGGCAAACTGAGGAAGTGAAACAAGCGCTCACTGAATGGCAGAGCCCATGGGAGCTGACTTGGCCTAATCTGTCGGTTAAGAAGTGAACTGAATTAGCGTCTTTGACTGTTAGAAATGAGGACTGAGATAAGAAGTGAAGCCGTAAGCGATAAAAAGTCCTTTTTTTATCGCTAATCTGAGGGGAATTGAGCAAGCGCAATTATATTGTTGATATAGATCACATATAATGCCGGCCTAGGATTTACCTGGTTTGAGGAATAAAATGCGCCTTACCCGCTCAGTATCGCATCGCATGCGTCTTAAAAAGAAAAAAACCCAATCTCATTTTTGGTGCCTAGCGTCAATCCGCCGCAATAGTCAAAAAATTAAAAACCGTATCAAACGTCAAAGACAAGTGCGTATTACCGCTGAATATGTCGTCCTCGCGAATAATCGCCTCCCAGAAGAGCAGTTGAAGTTGGTTGCCTAATTGTTAACCATAAAAGTATGACATTCAGTGGTGTTCGGAACTTAAGCTTATTATACCCAAGCCACCTCAAAATGCAGAGTTCAGCGAGAATTCATTGGCTTTTAGTCAAGGAAGCCATTTGAGTGAATAGTGGTTCTATTTAGAGAATGGCTAACACAGAATAAAAGCCAATGAAACTCGCCCTTTGGGAGCTCCTCTGGAAAATCACTTCTTCACAAAATGTGTTTGAAAGGGCTCGCCATTCCTACACTCATTTCATTCGAATTGAGTTCCCAGAGGAAGCTCTGAATCTCGCATCTTGAGGTGGTTTGGGTATAGAATAGCGCCCTTATTTCAATAAACCCAGTAGAGTTATGGAAACCAGCGCGCTACCTACCTTAGAACAACATCTGATTGCGGAATTGACTACACCACCTGTAGAAGTTCGTCGCCTATTTCATGGTCGTGGCCGTTGCTGGTCTGGCTTAGAGCAAGTCACCGTTGACTGGTTGCAAGGACAAATCCTGATTTCCTTGTTTAAGGAGCCTTCCGAAGCCTTTTTGAATGCATTGCACTCTCTGTTAATGTCACTGACTGAAACTAATGTGTGGCAACAAAGTGATGCAACATCATTGCTCTTACAACACCGTGATCGTCCGGGTGCACCTACTGAAGTATTATGGGGTGAAAGTTCTGATCACCAGAATGTTGTTGAAAATGGCCTGACGTTCAAGCTGGATCTTGGGCGTAACCAGAATAATGGTTTGTTTCTTGATATGCGCTATGGCCGTCAGTGGGTACAAGACAATGCTGCAGGTAAGCGCGTCCTTAACCTGTTTGCTTATACCTGTGGTTTTTCTGTCGCCGCTATTGAGGGTGGGGCAGAGCATGTTGTTAATCTGGATATGTCAAAGTCGGCACTGGGGCGTGGTCGCGATAATCACCATCTTAACCGTCATGATTTGAAGAAGGTGAGCTTCTTAGGCCATGAGTTATTTAAGTCTTGGGGCAAAGTGAGAAAGTTCGGCCCTTATGATCTGATTGTGATTGATCCGCCATCCTTCCAGAAAGGTAGTTTTGCTTTAACCAAAGACTATCAAAAAATCTTACGTCGCTTGCCTGAATTGCTGACTGAAAATGGCACTGTTTTAGCTTGTGTGAATGATCCTTCCATTTCATCACAGTTTCTTATCGACGGGATGGCAACTGAAGCGCCAGATTTGGTCTTTAAGCAGCGTTTAGAGAACCCGCCTGAATTTAACGATATTGATCCTGAAGGTGGCTTGAAAGCGTTAGTTTTCACACGGGACTAAATAGCACCCCTTCAGGATATTGACGTAATACTGAAGGGGCGATAAAGCTTGTTCTATCTAAAAGAAAATGCTTGATAAACTAAGCGGTTACTGAGCAAGCTGTTTACAGTAGTCGGTATATACTATCTGCTCAACCATCTTGCGACCGCGCATATCCATAATCACGATGTTATAGCTGACGCCTTCATTAAACAGCGGGGTAATTTCTTCGCTATTACAGTAATTGCTGGCGGCTGTTTTCGCAGCCTGTGATGGTGCAATTTTGCTGCCGCCACCATAAAGAATGGTGATCTCTACCGTTTTATCACGCGCCTGAGCCTTCATGACCTGATATTGGTCGACCTTATTATAAGGGGCTTTATTGTTGATTGAGACGGCTCGGCTTTCTGCAAGCGCACGGGCGGCATCATCTTGGGTTGAGGCGCAGCCACCTAATATTAGAAGGGCGCCAAGTGCTACAATTTTCTTCAACATACTATGGCAATACTTTCTTGAATGGTTTAACAATGACGTTCTCATAAACGCCAGCGTCGATATATGGGTCGGCATTGGCCCAGCACTGTGCATCTTCCAAAGAATTAAACTCGGCAATGACTGTTGAGCCTGTAAAGCCGGCTTCTCCCGGGTTTTCACTATCGATTGCAGGCATTGGGCCAGCAACAAGAAGGCGCCCTTCGGCTTGCAGATCCTTCAAGCGGGCAAGATGCTTTTCACGCACACTCAAACGGCGCTCTAAACTGTTTTCAACATCTTGAGAAAAAATCACATACCACATTCGCTTGTTACTCCCTTCTTATTTAGGTGATTTAATACCAATCGGGATAATAATCTGGTCATTCAGCGAGAATGAAAGGGTTCAGATACAAGGCGCTTGATTGTAGGTGTATTCATATCCATCAAAATCAAGCAACACAGTAGCTGAGCCCTTTCAACTCGCCTTTCGGGAGCGTGCCAGCCGCTCGATAGCTACTCCAAATTGCTTTGATGTAGAGCGACTATATCTTCATCAATTTGGTTTGCTCTCAAACGGCTGGCAACGCTCTGAATTGATCAGATAATTGTCCCGATTGGTATAGCTTCCCTATAGTACCCAATAAAAAAAGCCTGAACTAGACGTTCAGGCTTTTTTGCAGGCCGAGACTACATTTTACTGAGTCACTTAGGCTTTTTTAATTGGCCGAGGTCTGCCTTCGCTGTTAATGGCAACATAGTTAAAGGTTGCCTCACATACTCTGTAACGTTCGCCAATACCTTCATGGGCGACAGGCTTCACCCAGACTTCCAGCGCGACACTCATTGAGGTGTTACCAATACGCTTACATTCACCGTAGCAACATACTACATCGCCCACACTTACAGGGGCTTTAAACGCAATACTGTCGACAGAAACAGTAACGACACGACCGCCTGAAATTTCTTTTGCCAGGATTGCACCTGCAAGGTCAAGCTGGGACATGATCCAGCCACCAAAAATGTCGCCATTGGCATTGGTATCTGCTGGCATTGCCAGGGTGCGAAGCAGAAGTTGCCCGCGTGGGATGCTATTTTCTGTGTTCATTATCGTTTAAGGACTCTACTACTGTTTTGAATCGGTTTCTTTGGGCATATGGTGGTAAATATAACCGCCCGTGGCAAGGGTAAAAATCAAAGTTAAGGCTAATAAGCCAAAGACTTTAAAATTAACCCAGACATCAAGAGGGAAATTGAACGCGATATAGATGTTGACGATAGCGCAGATGACAAAAAAACCTGTCCAGGCCAGATTGATGCGCATCCATATCGCCTCGGCTAAGGTGATCTCTTTGCCGAGCATGGTTTTTATCAGAGGTTTGCGTACTAGCTGGCTAAAGGCTAAACCGATAGCAAAAATGCCATAGATAATGGTGACTTTCCACTTAATGAAGTCCTCATCATGCAGAAACAGAGTTAGCCCGCCAAACAGTGTGACCATCACAAAAGTGATCAGCTGCATTTTTTCAACTTTTTTGTATAAGAACCAGGTCAGTGCTACCTGAATTGCCGTCGCAATCATTAGTGCACCTGTAGCAACAAAAATATCGTGGGTTTTATATAAGATAAAAAAGATGATCAAAGGGATGAAATCGAGCAGTTGTTTCATTAAATGGCAACCTCTGTGTTTAATGTCTTATAAGTATACCGTGAGCTTCTATACCCAAGCCACCTCAAGATGCAGAAATCTCACATCTTGAGGTGGCTTGGGTATAACGATTGGTATAACCAAAAAAGGCTGCAGATTTAACTCTGCAGCCTTCCTATGTCCAGGGATAAGGATTAATGGATCCTTCTTATGCCTGTTGTGCTTCTGGACTCATTTCATCGGCTTCATCTTTAACAAGATTATCAACGATAACGGCACATGCGGCATCACCCGTAATGTTTAGTGCAGTACGGATCATGTCGAAGATACGGTCAAGAGCGAACAGTAACGGCAAACCTTCGATTGGAATACCCGCCGATAGTAATACCGCCACAACCAGGAATGATGGTCCCGGCACACCGGCCTGACCAACCGCACCCAGAGTTGAAGTAACGATAATCGCAATGTATGCACTCATGCCCAGATCAATATTGAACATTTGCGCAAAGAAGATAGCCACTAATCCGTAGTAGATTGCGTTGCCACTCATATTGATGGTCGCACCCAACGGCAGTACAAACGAAGCCGTTGCGTTTTTAACGCCCAGCTCTTCTTCACAGGTTTCCATGGTTACCGGCAGGGTAGCCATTGATGATGCGGTAGAAAGCGCAACAGCCTGCGGTTTCTTCATTGCAGCAAGGAATTTGAGTGGTGAAGTTTTACTAAACACCTTAATCATTAACGGGTAGAAAACGAAACCGTAGATCAGAATTGCCGCGACGTACACCACGAATAGCTTGAATACAACCATCAGGGCGCTGAAACCGAAGGTACCCACTGCATCAGCCATCAGACCGAATACACCTAATGGGGCGATCTTCATGACAACGTTGATCATCCACACCATGGCATCAACAATCGCATTTACGCCATTGATCAGCGGATCGCGACGCTCTTTCTCCAGCTTGGATACGGCGATACCGAAGAACAGACAGAACACCAGAATTTGCAGGATGTTAGCTTCATTCAGGGACTGGAAAACGTTAGTTGGGATCATGCCCAGAATGGTTGCCCAGAATGAAGGTATATCACCTTTTGTAGCATAAGCATTAGAGAAGATGCCTTCAACACCAGACAGATCAACACCGATGCCTGGCTGGAAAACTTCACCCATAACCAATGCCAGTGCAACGGCGACTGCTGAAGTGAAACCAAAGAAGCCTAAGGTTGCCAGGCCAATTTTACCTGCGGAATGGCTGTTACCAAGCCCTGCAGCTCCCGAAATGATAGCAACCGCAACAAGCGGGATAACCAGCATTTTAATCAAGTGAATGAAGATATTACCTAAAGGTGCAAAGATGCTGGCCGAAGGCCCCATCAATGCGCCGGCAATAGTACCAACAACCATCGCAATAACGACTTGTACGCCGATGTTGCCTAATAATCCTTTTTCTTTTAACACTTTCGATACCTCTGTCGTGTTTGTTAATTCTGCACCGAGTTAAGTGCTGCTGTTGTTATAAATGTTAACTCAATATATTGCAGATGTGTTTTTACACGCAATTTTAGGCATTATCAATAATTATTTCCGATGCATTGTTCCGCAAGTATTTCTTTCTGGTATGTGATGGGTGAGATTATTTCAGTTATTCCTGACATGTTAGATGTAAATGTCGATATTCTTGATTTTTACCTTCTCCTTGTCTGGTAATGGAGGGATTTCTGAACTGTTATTCCAAACAAAAAACCGCACGAATTGTGCGGTTTTTGTGGCTTCTATCAAGTATTAGCTAAGTCGGCAGGCGGCCTTCATGCTACTGATAAACTGGCCGAGCTGATCCAGCATTGCTGGGTGATTTTGCAGATTATGCTCGATAATTTTAACCACTGCTGAACCTGAGATTGCACCTGCCGCACCTGCTTCCAGCGCTTCTTTAACTTGTGCCGGTTCTGAAATACCGAAACCTAATAGCGCTGGTGGCGCGTTAAATGCCTGTAAGCTTTCCAGCAGATGATTGATCGGCATTCCGGCCTTCGTTTCAGCACCCGTTACACCCGCGCGCGAAAGCAGATAGGTATAACCACCGCCAAATTCTGACACCGTTTTTAGCGTGGCTTCATCAGCATTAGGTGGTGCGATAAAAATCGGGTGGACGCTGTGTTTTTCGGCGGCTTCACGAAACTCTGCAGACTCTTTTACCGGCACATCAGCAATGAGGACGGAATCGACTCCTGCATCAGCACATTTCTTGTAGAAGGTATCAATGCCATTGGTAAAAACCAGGTTAGCGTACATTAGCAGGCCAATCGGCAGTTCAGGATATTTAGCACGGATCTGAGCAAGCAGATCAAAGCAAACCGCAGGTGTTGTACCAGATTCCAGAGCGCGAATAGTGGCTCCTTGAATTGTTGGGCCATCAGCCAGCGGATCAGAGAATGGAATACCCAGCTCCAGGGCATCAGCACCTGATTCGATAAGCGTATCAATGATGTTCATTGATTGTTCTGGCGTCGGATCGCCGATGGTCACAAAAGGAACAAATGCGCCTTCATTTTTTTCCGCCAGGCGGTTAAATAATAATTGATAACGATCCATTACAGCGCTCCCTTAGCATCCAGAATATCGTGTACAGTGAAAATGTCTTTGTCGCCTCGGCCAGAAAGGTTAACAACCAGTAGTTGTTCTTTATCAGGCGCTTCTTTAATCATTTTTAACGCATAGGCCAGGGCGTGAGCGGATTCCAGTGCCGGAATAATACCTTCATTACGAGCCAGTGACTGGAAGGCATCAAGCGCTTCATCATCAGTCACAGCACCATATTCAGCACGGCCTGTCGCGTTCAGGTGAGCGTGCTGAGGACCGACCGACGGGAAATCAAGCCCTGCAGATACCGAGTAAGACTCTTCTACTTGACCGTGCTCATCCTGCATCAGTGGTGCTTTCATACCAAAGAAGATCCCCAGTTTACCGTGCTTAAGCGGTGCACCGTGCATATTGGTATCCAGACCTTTACCTGCAGGCTCAACACCAATCAGGCCAACCTCTGAGTCATCAATGAAATCGGCAAACATGCCGATGGCATTAGAGCCGCCGCCGACACAAGCAATGACGGCATCTGGCAGGCGGCCCTCTTTTTCCAGGATCTGCACTTTGGTTTCTTCGCCAATAATGCGCTGGAATTCACGGACAATAGTCGGGAACGGATGGGGACCCGCCGCAGTACCTAATAGATAGTGTGCTTTTTCATAGCTGCCAGACCAGTCACGCATTGCTTCATTACAGGCATCTTTTAGTGTCGCTGAACCCGAATGAACAGGGATCACTTCAGCGCCCATCAGTTTCATTCGAAATACGTTCGGGCTCTGACGTTCCATGTCTTTGGCACCCATGTAAACACGGCATTTCAGGTTAAGCAAAGCACAAGCGAGTGCCGTCGCAACACCATGTTGACCGGCCCCGGTTTCTGCGATGATTTCTTTTTTACCCATCCGCTTTGCCAGCAGTGCCTGGCCGAGCACCTGATTGGTTTTGTGTGCGCCGCCGTGCAACAGATCTTCACGTTTCAGATACAGCTTGGTTTTGGTGCCTTTTGTCAGGTTCTGACACAGGGTTAATGCGGTTGGACGGCCAGCATAATCTTTCAGTAAGTTTATGAACTCCTCCTGAAAAGCCGGGTCTTGCTGCGCTTCTATAAAAGCAGCTTCAAGTTGATCTAACGCCGGAACCAGGATCTGCGGTACATACTGGCCACCAAATTCGCCGAAATAGGCATCTAATTTGCTCATAATTACCTGTAATCCTTAATACTTTCTGATTGCCGCAAATGCCGCATTCAATTTTTTTCGATCTTTCTTACCTGGTGTACTTTCAACACCAGAGTTTAAATCTAGTCCCCAGCAGCCTAGTTTTACGGCTTCGCTAACATTGTCAGGGGTTAATCCGCCAGCCAGCAGGATATGTTCTTTTTCTGTTTCAGTTAGCAGTGACCAGTTAAATGTTTTACCGGTACCGCCACTTTGCTGACCGACTTTACTGTCTAGCAGATGCCTGTCGGCTTGCCATCGTTTTAAATCCGGGATTTCGTCGGTAACCCCATGGGCTTTCCAGATCTCGCAGCCGGCAGGTAGCTGGGCTTTCAGGCCTTGTACATATTCCGGGGTTTCATCGCCATGAAGCTGAACAGCAGACAGCGACAGGTATTCAGCCGCTTTTTTAACCGCATCCGGATCAGCATTACGGAACACACCGACGTATTTCAATGGTGCACCACTCATGATCATACGCGCCTGCTCGATATCCACCTGACGTGGCGAAGATGACACAAAAATCAGGCCGCCATATACCGCGCCGCTTTGATATGCTGCCGAGGCGTCATCGGCATGGGTCAGGCCACAGACTTTGTTTTCACCAAACAACACCCGGTGAACCGCTAACTCAAGATTTTCTTCTGCCATCAGCGAGCTGCCGATCAGGAAGCCGTTGGCATAGGCGGATAATTCACGCACCTGCTGGTTGTTATAAATACCAGACTCAGAAATAACAATCGTCTCTTCCGGCAGGCGAGGGGCCAGCTCTTTGGTGCGGTTGAGATCAATACTTAAATCGCGCAGGTTGCGGTTGTTGATACCCACGACCTTGGCCTGTAGCGCTATGGCGCGTTCCAGCTCTTGCTCGTTACTGACTTCAGTCAAAATACCTAGGTTGAGTTTATTCGCCACGGCGGCCAGTTCACGGTATTCGTCATCGCTGAGGACGGAAAGCATCAACAGGATGGCATCGGCCTGATAGTGGCGCGCCAGATACACCTGATAGGTGTCGATCATAAAGTCTTTGCACAACACCGGTTGTTTTACCTGACGCCGAACCAGTGGCAGGAAATCAAAATTGCCCTGGAAGTATTTCTCGTCAGTCAATACCGAGATTGCATTGGCATGACCGTTGTAGATCTGCGCAATGTAATCAAGGTCGAAGTCGTCACGGATCAGGCCTTTTGATGGCGACGCTTTTTTACACTCAAGAATGAACGCGGCCGTATCAGTCGACAGTGCATCATAAAAGCTGCGATCACTTGGTTTCAATTGATCGATAAAGCTGTCTAATGGTTGCTGCTTTTGGCGTTCACTAACCCAAATACGTTTATCAGCAACAATTTTCGCAAGTACTGTTTCCATGATTAACCTCGTGCTGCCAGTTTTTCAACCAGTTCATATGCTTTGCCAGATTGGATGGCATCAATCGCTCTTTGGGCGTTGGCTTTTAAATCCTCCTGGCCGAACAGGCGCAGCAACAGTGCGACATTCACTGCGACGGCACCTTGCTGGGCGTCAGTGCCTTTACCGGTCAGGATATTGGTGATGATGGCGCGGTTTTCTTCCGGCTCGCCACCTTTAATGGCTTCCAAAGGATACGTTTCAAGGCCAAAATCAGCGGGTGTTAAGGTGTATTCTTTGATTTCGCCATTAATGATCTCGGCAACATGCGTCTCACCGTGGATAGCGACTTCGTCCAAACCCGAACCGTGAACCACTGCCGCACGTTTCATGCCCATTGCTGCCATGGTTTCGGCGATAGGACGAACTAATGCCTCGTCATATACACCCATTAGTTCAATTTTAGGACGTGCCGGGTTGATCAACGGGCCAAGCACGTTAAAGATAGTGCGGGTTTTCAGTGTCTGACGAACCGGCATCGCATGGCGGACGCCGCCGTGATATTCAGGCGCAAACAGGAAGCATACGCCCAGCTCATCTAACGCGCCGCGGGCATTCTCTGGGCTCATCGCCAGGTTGATACCGAATTTATCCAGCAGATCCGAGGAGCCGGATTTGCTCGATACTCCACGGTTACCGTGTTTTGCCACTTTTACGCCGCAGGCCGCAGCAACGAAAGCCGCTGTGGTAGAAATATTGATGGTGTTAGCGCCATCGCCGCCGGTACCGACAATGTCGGCAAAATCATAGTCAGGGCTTGGGAATGGATTGGCGTTTGCCAGCAATGCACGTGCTGCGCCAGCTATCTCTGCCGGTGTTTCCCCTTTAATTTTCAGCGCCGTCAATACTGCCGAAAGTAATATAGGGTCAACGTCACCTTTAATAATGGCATCAAACAGCGTCTGACTTTGATCCTGAGTCAGTGCTTGTTGTTCGTATAATTTATTTGCAATGGTATAAATTACTGCATCCATGATCTCTCTCCCTGTATCTTATTCGTTGCTGGTGTTCGCGTTTGTCAGTGACGTCGACGTCACCCAGTTCAGTGTATTTGTGAGTAGTTGTGCACCTTGAGTCGTGAGAATCGATTCAGGGTGGAACTGGAAACCACAAACGCGATCGGCATCATTGGTAACCGCCATAACCAGGCCATTCACATCAGCAATATTTTCCAAGCTTTCCGGTACGCGTGTAGCGACTAATGAATGGTAGCGGGCAATGGAGAGCGGATTGGGTAAATCGTCAAATACCGGGTGATGGTTATGGGTCATCATCGCCGCTTTGCCGTGAACGATATCACCGGCTCCTTCGACTTTACCGCCGTAAGCTTCAACAATGGCCTGATGACCGAGGCAGATACCAATGATTGGCACTTTACCTTTAACGCGCTGGATAAGCGCTGGCATGCAACCGGCATCGGCAGGTGCGCCCGGGCCTGGTGACAGTACCAGTACCGGATTGTCTTTTTCACCCAGCGCCCGCTCCATCTGGATAACACTCAGGCTGTTACGGTAAATGGTGACCGGATAACCCAGCGAGCGGAATTGATCGACCAGGTTATAAGTAAAGGAGTCAAAGTTATCCAGCAGGACGATATGTGCTTGTGTCATTTCCGGCTCCTTATTTATTCGGGTTATGTTGGGTTTGGCTGTACTGAGTCTGAAGCGGTGCACTGTGCGCCTTGCGAATTGCGGTGATCACCGCTTGCGCCTTGCTACGGGTTTCATCGGCTTCGGCTTGTGGTATTGAGTCGTACACGACACCGGCACCCGCCTGAACACTGGCGATACCCTCTTCAACATAAGCAGATCGGATAACGATACAGGTATCCATATCACCGTGACCGGTCAAATACCCCACCGCGCCGCCATAACTGCCGCGTCGACGTCGCTCGACATTGCGGATCAGTTGCATTGCGCGGATCTTAGGTGCGCCGGTCAGTGTTCCCATGTTCATGCATGCCTGGTATGCGTGCAGGGCATCTAAATCGTCGCGCAGCTGGCCAACTACACGCGATACCAGGTGCATCACATGACTGTAGCGGTCAACTTTCAATAAATCAGCGACGTAACGACTACCCGGTGTACTGATACGTGCCACATCATTTCGGGCCAGATCGACCAGCATCATGTGTTCGGCGTTTTCTTTCATATCGCTGCGCAGTTCAAGCTCGATACGGCCATCTAAGTCGAGATTGATTGAGCCGTCTGGATTTTTGCCTCGATGGCGGGTACCTGCGATAGGATAGATTTCGACCTGGTTGCTCTGGGTGCAGTATTTAAGTGCACTTTCTGGTGATGCGCCAAACAGGGTAAATTCTGCATCTTGCAGGAAGAACATGTATGGACTCGGGTTACCGATCTTCAGCTCTTTATAAGCGTTCAGAGGTGAAGGGCAAGGCAGGCGGAACTGACGTGAAGGCACGACCTGGAATACATCACCAGCAATGACATATTGCTTTAACTGTTCGACCGTCTGGCAAAATTCTCTGTCACTGATGCTGAGCTCCGGTTCGCAACTTTCCAGTAGCTCAGGTGCCGGAAGCGGTTTAGGCTCCAGACAGGCTTCTTTGATGTGCTGCAGACGACGGCTTAATTCGAAGTAGCTGGCAGCATAATCATCACCACCAAACAAGGTCGCCTGCAATTTACCTTTACGACGCTGGTGGTCGATAACCAGCAGTGTTTCAGCAATATAGAACAGGTAATCAGGGCAGTTATTATCCTGCTCAACGTCTGGCAACGGTTCAAAACCTGAGACTAAATCGTAAGCAAATAAACCACCCAGGAACAGTGCTTCTTGCGGATGCCCTGAGGTATCGAATGCATGCTGAATCATACGTAATGCATCAAATGATGATGTTTGGCGCAGACGGCTATCTTCGTCGACGGCACGTTCAGCCGTTGGGAAATTCAGGACTAAACAGCGGCTTTCACGCGCTGTGCTAATGTTGTCAGAAATAGTGGTTTCAATGGTTTGCAGTACGCTCAGACCATTGTCGGTTAATGCTTCTAACCGTACTTCAGTACCACGGCACACAATGCGCACCGCCGCATCAATCAGCATCAGGCTTTTTAAATCTTGTTTAGAATCGACTTCTGCCGATTCCAATAACAGGTTATGTGAGCGGCTGCCACAAACGGAGTAATAAAGTTCCGTCGGGTCCGCTACATAAGGTACATCAAGGCTGAGCACTTCTAGCTCGCCGACACCTAGTGGGGTCGTATTCACAGCGTTCTCCCTGCCGCTTCTACAAACGGTTTTAGTTCTTGCATTAACTGTTCGAACATTGGACCTGTCAGTGCCTGGTGGCCATCAGATAAAGCTTCACATGGGTTAAGATGAGATTCGACAATAATACCATCAGCACCTACAGCCGCCGCCGCGCGCGATAGTGGAATAACCAGCTCACGCACACCTGTTCCATGGCTGGGATCAACCACAACCGGAAGGTGAGTACGTTGCTTCAGATAAGCGACGGCGTTCAGATCCAGCGTATTGCGTGTTGCTGTTTCATAGGTGCGAATACCACGTTCACACAGAATAATATTCGGGTTACCTGCGTCGTAAATGTATTCTGCGGCCAATAGCAACTCTTCGATAGTGGCTGAAAGTCCGCGTTTGAGCAAGACCGGTTTTTTACTTTCGCCCACAGCTTTTAACAAAGCATAGTTTTGCATATTACGGGCGCCAATCTGTAAGCAGTCGACATATTCACACATTGAATCAACCTGGCTGACTTCCATGACCTCAGATACCGTAGGCATGCCTAACTGATGATTGGCTTTTTGCAGTAATTTCAAACCTTCGATGCCAAGCCCCTGGAAATCATAGGGGCTGGTACGTGGCTTATAAGCGCCACCACGTAGTGCAACCGCCCCGTGTTTCTTTACGACTTCAGCGACAGCCATCAACTGCTCTTCTGATTCGACTGAGCACGGACCCGCAATCACCGCAAACTTATTGCCCCCGACAGCGGCATTGCCGAAGCGTACCACCGTGTCGTGTGCTTGTACTTCGCGGCTGACCATTTTGTATTTAGTCAAAATAGGTTTAACGGTTTCAACACAAGGGTAAGCATCAAGATGAAGTTTTTGCAGTACCCGTTCATCGCCTAAAGCGCCCAGAACAATGCGTTCTACACCTGGCATATAAAGGGGTTTCAGGCCGGATGTTTCAATTCGGTTCAGAATTTCTTTTGCTTGTTCTTCTGTTGCATTTGGTTTTAGTACGATAATCATCATGTAATCCTGTTGAGTGCGATGCCGACGCTGTTTGACCTGCTTTGGTCCAATTTAGGTTCTGGGCACCGAGCTGGTAAACTTTTGTTTAACTTGAATTTTTTATATAAAAAAACCCGCACCAGGCGGGTTTGTGTCTATTCTGTCCGTAAGGTACAGCTAATCACACCACCCGCATTGGGAAGTGCCACCACCAAGTGATCAAGAAAGCGCAGAGCTGATGATGAATTTGCTGTAACATGTAAAAGTCCTGTGAGTGAATTCTTACAACGGGTAATTGCGTACTAGTAGACTAGTTCGCTGATGTAAAGTCAAGAGATAAAGTCAGAAATAAAATTATGTTGTTTGATTTACATAGCCATACCACGGCATCTGATGGGTGCATCTCACCCCAAGAGTTGGTGAAAAGAGCGGTTGAACGTCGGGTTGATGCGCTTGCGATTACCGATCACGATACGGTAGCGGGGCTACTACCGGCACAACAGGCAATTGATGAAGATAAATTGCCTCTAACTCTCATCAAAGGTATTGAAATATCGACGCTTTGGCGTAATTTTGATATTCATATCGTGGGTTTAAACATTGATCCGGATCATCCAGAAATGGTGAAGTTGATCCAAGAGCAAGCAGAACGTCGTTTGGTGAGAGCTCTAGAGATTGCCGCCCGTCTGGAAAAAAACAATATGCCGGGTGCCTATGAAGGCGCGATGGCACTTGCTGCTGGCGCAACAATTACGCGTGCACACTTTGCTCGCTGGATAGTTGAGCAAGGTTATGCCAAAAACATGCAGGCAGTATTCAAGAAATTCTTAACCCGCGGTCATCCTGGTTATGTCCCGCCGAGCTGGTGTTCTATTGCTGAAGCGGTGGCCGTCATTCATGCGGCCGGCGGACAAGCCGTACTGGCACATCCGGGTCGTTATAAAATGACAGCAAAATGGCTAAAGCGTGTGTTAGCAGCATTTGTTGAGGCCAAAGGCGACGCCATGGAAGTGGCACAGCCGCAACAAGGACAACAAGAACGTCGCACCTTAGGGGATTATGCGATCACTTATAATTTACTGGCTTCGCAAGGCTCTGATTTTCATTATCCGTCGCCGTGGACGGAACTCGGCCGTAACTTATGGTTACCGAAAGGCGTAACGGAAGTTTGGCAAGAGTGGAGTGTTGAAAAGAAGCGAGTCGATGAGCCGGTTCCGATACAGTTGGAATCGTCACCGGAGGAAGAATGAGTCAATTTTTTTATGTTCACCCTGAAACCCCGCAAACCCGTCTGATTAATCAAGCGGTGGCTATCGTGCGCAATGGCGGAGTGGTTATTTATCCAACCGATTCAGGTTATGCCCTTGGTTGCCAGCTTGAAAACAAACAAGCGCTAGAGCGCATTTGTCAGATCCGCCGGCTCAATGATAAGCATAATTTTACCTTGTTATGCCGCGACCTTTCTGAGATAGCCACATATGCCCGTGTTGATAATGTCGCGTTTCGTTTATTGCGTAGTAATACGCCGGGCGCTTACACCTTTATTTTTAAAGGCACCAAGGAAGTACCGCGTCGTTTGATGAATCCGAAACGTAAAACCATCGGTATTCGTATTCCGGATAATGCGATTGCACTGGCTTTGTTAGAAGCGCTGGGTGAGCCACTGATGTCGACCAGTCTAATTTTGCCAAATAGTGATATTGCTGAATCTGATCCGGAAGATATCCGCGATAAATTAGAACATGCGGTAGATTTGATTATGAACGGTGGTTATTTAGGTGAGCAACCAACCACGGTGATTGATTTTAGCGATGACGAAATGAAAGTGTTGCGAGTCGGAGCCGGGGATCCAAGCCCATTTGAGTAAATGTTGGGCGTGAGCTGTTGAGCAGTAAAGCTAATCCGGCTTTACTGTGCTTTTTATGTTTACCGATAGCATCTATGCGAAGTTTTTGGCATAATGCGCGGTCGCTTTAAGATGGCTTAAAGTGTTTTTTCGATGATGTTTCGACGCCTGTGAAGGTGACAAAGGTTTGTCTGATGAGTGAAAAATTACAGAAGGTGCTGGCTCGTTCTGGCCAGGGGTCTCGTCGCGAGATCGAATTAATGATCCAGAATGGTCGAGTGAGTATTGACGGTAAGGTGGCAAAATTAGGTGATCGTCTCGATGACCTTAATGTTACCGTTCGTATCGATGGTCACAAGATTGAAATGGTCGCAACTTCTGATGAAGTATGTCGTGTACTGGTATATAACAAGCCGGAAGGTGAGCTATGTACTCGCAGTGATCCTGAAGGTCGTCGTACTGTTTTCGATCGCTTACCGCGTTTAGAGAGTGGTCGTTGGGTTTCTGTAGGCCGACTTGATGCTAACACGTCAGGTTTGCTGTTATTTACCACAGATGGTGAATTGGCTAATCGCCTGATGCATCCAAGCCACCGAGTTGAACGTGAATATATGGTACGCGTTTTCGGTGACGTGACTGAGCAGATGGTTAAAAACCTGGTTAAGGGCGTGAAGCTGGAAGACGGCATGGCACGTTTTGAAGACGTAGTGTATGCCGGTGGTGAAGGTATGAACCATACCTTCTACGTGATGATCACGGAGGGACGTAACCGAGAAGTACGTCGCTTGTGGGATTCACAAGGGGTAACGGTTAGCCGTCTGAAACGTGTACGTTATGGTGATATCTATTTATCGAAAGATATGCCGCGTGGTGGTTGGATGGAGCTTGAGCTTAAAGACGTCAACTACCTGCGCGAAGCCGTTGAGCTTGCACCTGAAGAAACAACCTTGTTGACGGTTGAAGGCCTGAAACGTAAGAAAGGTGTTCGTCAGATCCGTCGTGCGGTACGCCGTCATGAAGAACGTGCTAGCGAAGCTCCTCGTGGTCGTCGCGGTCGTAACAATGAAGAACGTCGTTCTTCAAGCCGTAATGCCGCTGAAGATCAGAAGGCTCAGAGTAAACGTAAGCCGTCAAATGGCAAACCGAGTGGTAAGCCTATGACGAACGGTAAACCTATGGCTAGCGGTAAACCTAACAGTGGCAAACCGTCTACCGGTTCGGCCCCTCAAGGCAAACGTAAGCCTTCAGATAGCCAGTCGGCATCTGGTACACCTGGTAAGCGTAAACCTTCAGGTAATGCTGCTAACCGCCGCAACCCGTTAGCCAATAAGCCGGCTAAACCACGCACTCGTAAATAAGATCCGTCTTATCGAGTGAGAATAATAAAGCCGACGCAATTGCGTCGGCTTTTTGTTGGGGTAAAAACTGCATCTGGTTTCTTCGGGATGAGATTTTAGTAATCTAGTTTCTAGTTTCTAGTTTCTAGTTTCTAGTTTCTCGAAACTCGTATCTCATTCCTAATCTTTAGGCTGCGCATCAATGCACTGGCCATTCACGTCCTTGCTTTCCGGCCCCATCAGATACAGGTATAGCGGCATAATATCTTTAGGCGTTTTTAACTGGCTGGCATCCTCTGCAGGGAAGGCTTTGGCCCGCATACCCGTGCGAGTGCCCCCTGGATTGATTGCATTGACACGAACGTTACTGTTGCTGAGTTCGTCAGCCAGTACCTGCATCATCCCTTCAGTCGCAAACTTCGAAATAGAATACGCTCCCCAGAATGCACGGCCTTCATGACCCACGGTTGATGAGGTGAACACAATACGGCCATCTTCCGCTTTCTTGACTAAAGGCATAACCGCTTGGCTCAGTAGGAACTGTGCTTTGACATTCACCTGCATGACATCGTCAAAGGTATCTTCGCCCAGCTGATCAAACGGGCTTAATACCCCGAGTAACCCGGCATTGTGCAATACACCGTCCAAACGGCCGAATTGTTCTTCAATGGTTTCAACCATATCGATATAGTGTTGTTTGGTCGCGCCTTGCAGGTCGAGTGGAATGATGGCAGGCTGAATATATCCCAGCGCCTCTATTTCATCGTAAACGGCTTCCAGTTTCGCGACAGTGCGACCAAGCAAAATAACGGTTGCGCCGTGAGCGGCATAGCTAATGGCTGCCTCTCGACCAATGCCCTCACCAGCCCCGGTGACCAAAATGACACGATCTTTGAGCGAATCTGCAGCAATTTGATATTCCACGTATAACTTCCTTATCAGTTTTTAGTTTTTCCTATTGTATTGCCATAGCGGTATCGGTGACAACTTGGTTACAATGGGAAATACCAATCGTATTAGATAAGTGCCGTGGGCAATAATAAAATGCGATAGGGATTAACTTCCAAAAATGAGGACTCAACATTGGAATTTTTGTTTGATTATGGGCTGTTCCTGGCCAAGATTGCGACGGTTGTCATTGCGATTGCCGGTATTCTCGTTTTAGCGAAAGGGCTGAGCGGACGTCATGGTGCACCAAAAGGTGAGCTTGAAGTCACTGATTTGACCGAGCAGTACAAGCATACTGTTCACCAGCTGGAGTCTCATTTGTTTGATAAACCGCTTTTAAAAGCGCGTGAAAAAGCAGAGAAAAAAGCGGATAAAGAAAAAGATAAAGCGCGTCAGAACGAAATCAAAAAAGCGGCGAAAGAGGGCGATCTAGATCATGCACGCGAGTCGCGTTTGTTTGTCCTTGATTTTCACGGCAGTCTTGATGCCCGTGAAGTGACCTCGTTACGTGAAGAAATCAGTGCCATTCTTGCTGTCGCGGTCGAAGGCGACGAAGTATTGCTGCGCCTTGAAACCGGCGGTGGCATGGTTCATGGTTACGGCCTGGCGTCCTCTCAGTTAGATCGCCTGAAAGCGGCGGGTGTTAAGCTAACCGTTGCGGTTGATAAAGTGGCTGCAAGTGGTGGTTACATGATGGCTTGTGTGGCCGACAAAATCATCTCTGCACCCTTTGCGGTTGTAGGTTCTATCGGGGTGATCGCCCAGTTACCAAACTTCAATAAAGTATTGAAAAAGAATGATATTGAGTTTGAACAAGTGACGGCGGGTGAGTTTAAACGCACGTTGACCATGTTCGGTGAGAATACCGATAAAGCCCGGGAGAAGTTTCAGTCTGAGATTGAAGAAACCCACGGTCTGTTTAAAGATTTCATTGCGGTACACCGCCCGGAACTTGATCTGGAAAAAGTAGCAACCGGTGAGCATTGGTTTGGTCAGCAAGCAAAAAAATTAGGCCTGGTGGATGAAATTGGTACCAGTGACGATTTTATTGTTCGTGCATGCAAAGAACGTGAAGTGTTAGGTATTCACTTTGCCAAGCATAAAAAATTATCTGAAAAGCTGGCTGGCGTTACGGGTGATGCGGCTGACAACCTGCTATTAAAGTGGATTAGTCGTGGCCAGCGTCCGTTCATGTAATGCGTCAGGTGTAAGGTTGTATTATGGATCAGAAATGGGCGTTATTTTCCCTTAAAGGTCGGCTACGTCGGCGTGATTACTGGCTGTATAGCCTGCCAGTATTATTCATTACTATTCCGGTGTTTTGGTATACCCATCCTGATAACCTGAGTGACAATTCGGTACTGAACATTTTATCGATGCTGATTATGGGGTTCGTGTTTTGGGCTTCCATTGCCTTAAATGTAAAGCGACTGCATGACCGAAATAAAAGTGCTTTGTGGGTATTATTGACATTTGTGCCTTTGATCGGGCCGGTTTTTGTCATTGTAGAGTTAGGTATTCTTAGCGGTACCAAAGGATCTAATCAGTATGGTCAGGATCCTAAAGGGCCGACTGAGCCGCCGTCTGAACGCAATGACAATGACAAAGATGAAACTATGACTATTGAAATGTAGGATTAAATAGCATCTGCTTATTAAAAGTAACCCGCTGATTTTGCGGGTTATTTTTTTGATTGTAGCTTGGTTTCTTCTAGACGGAAACCGGTATTATTTTTCTAGAGTGAACTCAGGTGATAATTGATGCGCCAGGTATTTAAACATATTAAATACCGCAGTGGTGTTTCCTGTTGGAAGGCCATTATCGTCGAGGAAATATTCACCTTTAAAGACCAGTACATCTGCTTTTTCTTCAACAGCTGTCGCTCTCATGCCTTCAATATAAGCATCGTGTTCTTGAATAAGTTGATTCGCAATCAGTAGGAGATCGGCTGAAGAAATAGATTTTTTTCCGCTCATGGTGACTTCTCTGGAATGAAAAACACGGAGCAGTGTATTGATCTTGCCGGTAGAAAACAAATCCTTAATAAGATTATGTGTACGATAAAAACGACCTAAGAATGGTTAAACAAAAGCCAGAAAAAGGTTGATTCTGTGAGCGAAGGCAAATAATCGTCAGTTTGAATAGTCAAACACTATGTGAGGTGGTAATGATTAGCGCCCTCAATGTATTCACCTATTCTATATTAGATGAATTAGGGCGAGTTTTTGCTGAAAAAAGATGGAATCGTATTTTTAACTTATGATTAACAACTGGGGAAGGGACAACCAAACAGTTCAATTTCGTTAAAAACCAGTTGACCTTCTTGTAGAGTAGCTCAATATTGTAATAGCGTTGCCGTGCCAAAATGATGTTTTTTAGCGTGCAACATTATGTTTTATTTGGAAATTTTTGCGAGCACGAGGACGTAATAGAGTCATTATGGGTAAATCTCTCGTTATCGTGGAGTCCCCTGCCAAGGCTAAAACTATTAACAAGTACTTGGGGAAGGACTTCATTGTAAAGTCAAGCGTTGGTCACGTACGTGATTTGCCAACGGGTGCGCGTAGTACCGGAAAGAAAGCAGTTGCGACTTCAACCAAAGGGTTAAGCGTAGAGGAAAAAGCACGTCTCAAAAAACAAAAAGACCGTAAGTCGCTGATCGGTAAAATGGGTGTTGACCCATATAACGATTGGGATGCGCATTACGAAGTGCTTCCGGGCAAAGAAAAAGTCGTAAACGAATTGCAAAAGCTAGCTGCCGACGCTGACTATGTTTACCTAGCTACCGATTTGGACCGCGAAGGAGAAGCTATTGCGTGGCACCTTCGTGAGATCATCGGTGGTGATGATGCACGTTATAAGCGAGTGGTTTTTAATGAAATCACTAAAAATGCAATTCAGCAGGCGTTTGAACAGCCGGGTGAATTGAATATCGATGGTGTTAATGCTCAGCAGGCTCGACGTTTTCTTGATCGCGTAGTGGGTTTCATGGTGTCGCCGCTTCTTTGGAAGAAGGTTGCACGAGGCCTTTCTGCCGGTCGTGTGCAGTCAGTGGCGGTAAAACTGATTGTTGAACGTGAACGCGAAATCAAAGCGTTTACGCCGGAAGAGTACTGGGACATTCATGCCAATACCTTAACGGTCGGTGAAGATGCACTGCGCCTGATGGTTGCTCAACAGGCGGGTAAAGCTTTCCGTCCTGTTAATGAAGCACAAACCATGGCGGCTAAGTCTGTACTTGATAGTGCGACTTACAAGGTGGTTGATCGTGAAGATCGCCCGACCAGCAGTAAGCCTTCAGCGCCGTATATCACGTCGACACTTCAGCAAGCGGCAAGTACCCGTCTTGGTTACGGTGTAAAACGTACTATGGGTCTGGCTCAGCGTCTATATGAAGCGGGTTATATTACCTACATGCGTACCGATTCGACTAACTTGTCGAATGATGCTGTTGTAGCTGCACGTGAATTTATCGGTAGCGAGTACGGTGATAATTATCTCCCGAAAGAAGCGATAAAGTACGGTAGCAAGAAAAATGCACAGGAAGCGCACGAAGCGATTCGCCCTTCAAGTGTTGAAGTACAAGCTGAAAATCTAGAAGGCATGGATGCAGATGCTGTTAAGTTGTACGACTTAATTTGGCGTCAATTTGTATCTTGTCAGATGATGCCAGCGAAATACGATTCAAGCACAATTACAGTTCAAGCTGATGAGTTTACGCTTAAAGCGAAAGGACGTATTTTGCGCTTTGCAGGTTGGACTCTAGTACAGCGCCCATCTGGTAAGAATGAAGATACGACATTGCCTACCGTTCACGTTGGCGATGTTCTGAAGCTAGAAGGCGTTGAGCCTAAACAACACTTCACTAAGCCGCCAGCGCGCTTTACAGAAGCTGCATTGGTTAAAGAATTAGAGAAGCGTGGCATTGGTCGTCCTTCTACATACGCATCAATCATTTCTACGATTCAAGATCGTGGTTATGTACGCGTAGATCAGCGCCGTTTCTATGCTGAAAAAATGGGTGAAATCGTTTCAGATCGTTTGGATGGAAGTTTCCCAGATCTGATGGACTTTGATTTCACTGCTCGCATGGAAGGTAACCTTGATAAAATCGCTGAAGGCGAGAAGAACTGGAAAGCCGTTCTTGATAACTTCTTTAGCGACTTCACTACCGAGCTTGAAAGAGCTGAGTTAGATGAAGATGAAGGTGGCATGAAGCCAAACAATATCGTTGTGACTGATATTGAATGTCCGACATGTTCACGTCCAATGGGTATCCGTACAGCATCGACTGGCGTATTCCTAGGGTGTTCTGGTTATGCACTTCCGCCTAAAGAACGTTGTAAAACGACGATTAACTTAGGTGATGAAGACGGCATTGTTAACGTTCTTGAAGAAGACGTTGAAACTGCTGCATTGCGTGCTAAAAAGCGTTGTCCGAAATGTGACACCGCAATGGATGCATACCTGATTGACCAAGATCGTAAATTGCATGTTTGTGGTAATAACCCAAGCTGTGATGGTTACATTGTTGAGAAAGGTGAATTCAAGCTGAAAGGCTATGAAGGACCACTGATTGAATGTGACAAGTGCGGTTCAGACATGGAACTGAAAACGGGTCGTTTTGGTAAGTACATGGGTTGTACGGGTGAAGATTGTAAAAATACTCGTAAGATTCTGAAGAGCGGTGAAATTGCACCGCCGAAAGAAGATCCGGTTCACTTGCCAGAGATCCCTTGCACACAAGATCAGGATGCTTATTTCGTTTTACGTGATGGTGCGTCAGGTCTGTTTATGGCAGCGAGTACGTTCCCTAAATCACGCGAGACGCGTGCGCCGTTCGTCGAAGAGCTGGTTCGTTTTAAAGATCGTTTATCAGAGAAGTTTAAATACCTCGCTGATGCGCCAACCGAAGATCCGGATGGTCGTAAGACGGTTGTTCGCTTTAGCCGTAAGAGCAAAGAGAACTATATCCGTTCGGAAATCGACGCGAAGCCTTCTGGCTGGACGGGCTTGTTTATCGATGGTAAGTGGGAAATTACCGATAAACGTAAAAAGCCGAAGAAAGAGAAAGAAGAGAAAGAAGAGAAATAATAAAAAACCGCCGAAAGGCGGTTTTTGTTTTTAAGATCCGAGATTTTCGTATCTAGTATCTAGTATCTAGAATCTCGTCTCTCGATTCTGTTATGTCTCTCAATTCTGTTACGCTGGCACGCCGCTATGAAAGCGGAAGGTGTCATCTGCCGCTGCAATGAGCTCAGCTTCCTTCGTGCCAATCGCTTGTACCCGGTCTGAGATGTCACCACCGGCAATCTGCTCGGCTAATGTCAGGTAGTCCTGATAATGGCGGGCTTCTGAACGCAGCAATGAGATGTAGAATTTCTTTAATTCGTCATCCAGATAGGGCGCTAATTTGGCAAAGCGCTCACAGGAACGGGCTTCGATATAAGCACCAATAATGAGCTTGTCTATCAGGGCTGCAGGTTCATGGGTACGTACCGTTTTCATCAAGCTCTTGGCATAGCGACCCGCACTCAAATTAGAGTAGGGGATCTGGCGTTTTTCCATAATCTCCAATACCTGCTCAAAGTGATGCAATTCTTCTTTGATCAAGCGAACCATTTTTTCAATCAGCTCTTGCCCGTATGCAGTATCCGCTTTGGGAACTAATTCGCCAGATAAGCCATTTTTCTTACCGTGAAAAGCCGTAGTGCACCGTGTTCTGCCGTAAACAAAATCTTCATAAGGCTTTGCCCATTCCAGTAGCGCCTTGCCACTTTCAGTATCAACGGCATATTTGCGGATCAGCCACATTGCGGTCTGGCTGGCTTTGAGTTCACAATTACAATGATCAACCAGCAAAGCGGTGAGATTTTCAGGCTTACGGGCTTCATCAACCCATGCCTCAGGTGTTGCACACTGGAGAAATTGGTTGATGGGTGTGAGCAGTTCATCAATCATGTGTTGGGTGTTGTTCATGGGCTATTATTGCCGAGTCTTATCTTTTAGTTATAAAAAGCAGTTATAAAAAAGGCCGCATCAGCGACCTTTCAATGGAGTGGAGTAAGATCACCACTTCTGCTTTGGCTGGAACAAGACATCCAATTCGTCCTGCTCTTTGGCAATCATCTGCTGTCGTTCTTGCTCATGGCTGAGCGATTGATTGCTATCGATCTCACTAAGCATGAGTTGCAGCTTCTCACGCGCTGTATTCGCGTAGTTATCATTTCTAGCCGAAAGTACATCAATGCCTTTCTTTAATAGCTGTTTGGCGGTACCAAGCTGACGTTTGATGATGGAATCATTAGCACGCTTAACCACGTTTTCTATGTTTATGCGAAGCTGCAGACCTTCAAGACGAGCGTTTTCTGTGACGAATAACTGAGTCGAAAAACGGCCTTTACTGTGTTCATTTTTGATAATGGTTTTCAGACGTTTAACCAGCTGTAACATGCCAATGGCTTGTTTGTCTGTACTCGGTACTTTAAAGCCGGCCACATCACTATTAGAATAGTTTGCTTGCAGGTGGTTGATTTGTTCAGCCACACTTTTGATACGTTGCGGCAAGTTTTTATCCGAAGGATCGGCTTCCTTCATACTTTGTAGAGCGAATAAGATACGCTGGTTCAGACATACCAGTAATTCTTTACTGTACGGCAGGTGGTGAGCATTACCAATAAGCTCTTCAGTGGCATCGATGATCGAAATATGCTTTGCAAGTTCTTGGTTTTTCGCACTTTCTAAACGATGGCGGTACTGAATTAATATGTTGTAACCAACAATTAGTATCAGTAACAAGGAAAAAAGGCCTATAACTAAAGGTATACTCATAAGATATGTTTATCTTCCATGCGTTTTTGTACAGGGTTTATAAGATACACTATCTGGCAATTTGGCGATAGCGAGATCCTTTAAATTGCTACCTGTATCGATGAATAGGTTGTTTTTTGCTCATACAGAGAGTGATATCCCCGAACCACTTCAAAATGCAAGAATCCATCTATAAAATGTGTATACCCAAGTGACCTCAAGATGCAGGATTCAGAGTGAGCTCAGCGAGTTCAATTCAAGGAAAATGAGTACAGGAATGGTTGTCCCTTTCAAGCTCATTTGACACAGAAGTGGACACGCTGACTCACTCCCAAAGGGCGAGTTTTATTGGCTCCTATGCTGCGTTGCTGATTTTTGACGTAGAATAACTATGTCTTCAAATCAGCGCCTTACCTAGAAGCCAATAAATTCTCGCTGAAACGAGCATCTTGAGGTCACTTGGGTATAAATGCTTGCACAGATAATACTGGCTACATTGAATAATTTCCGCTGAAAGCGCATTTTTCTAATTCAATTGGTACTAAGATGTAACGGACTATAGGTTGGACGGTGCCATGAAATTACAACAATTAAAATATATCGTTGAGGTTGTGAATCATAACCTTAATGTATCCTCAACGGCAGAGAGCTTATACACCTCACAACCGGGGATCAGTAAACAGGTACGTTTGCTTGAAGATGAACTGGGTATTCAGATTTTTGAACGCAGTGGCAAGCACCTGACCAAAGTGACGGCAGCGGGTACGGATATTGTGCAAATTGCACGTGATATTTTATCGCGGGTAGAAAGCATCAAAACCGTGGCGGGGGAGCATACTCATCCTGAGAAGGGAACGTTGAATATTGCAACGACTCATACTCAAGCTCGTTATGCTTTGCCCCCGGTGATTCAATATTTCACGACCCGTTATCCGAAAGTGTCGTTACATATGCACCAGGGAACGCCATCACAGATAGCCGACGCGGTGGCTAAGGGCACCACCGATTTTGCGATTGCGACAGAAGCACGGCACCTGTATCAAGATATGATTATGTTACCTTGCTATCACTGGAATCGCTCTATTGTCGTACGATCCGATCATCCGCTGGCAAACAAAGCGGAAATCACGATCCATGATTTGGCGGCCTATCCATTGGTGACATATGTATTTGGTTTTACTGGTTGTTCCGAGCTGGATAGTGCGTTTAATCGTTCAGGCTTAACGCCACGAATCGTCTTTACTGCCACAGATGCTGATGTCATTAAGACCTATGTTCGTCTCGGAATTGGTGTGGGTGTTATGGCCAGTATGGCAATGGATCCTGAACTGGATAGTGACCTGGTTGCTATCGATGCCAGCCATATTTTTGATGCGAGTACCACTCAGATTGGCTTTAAAAGAGGCACCTTCCTGCGGAGTTATATGTACGACTTTATAGAGCGTTTTGCTCCTCACCTGGAGCGAAATGTGGTTGATCAGGCTGTTGCGCTAAAAACCAATGGTGAGATTGATGCGATGTTCGCCAATATGGATTTACCGGTCCGCTGATAAATTAAAGAACTAAAGAACTAAAGAACTAAAGAACTAAAGAGTTAAAGAAGCCGCTGGATTCAGCGGCTTTACTATTTGCGCGCCGAAAATGAATGGTATTACTGCGATTGGTTTGAATTTTAGATCAGAACAACGATACCATAGCCGACCGATTTTCTAACTACCACAACCGAAGAGCCACTTCATGACAGGGCATATCCACCAGTTTCGCCAGCTAAATGATCTATTGACGAAAAATCGTGAGTTTTGGCAGTTTATGCCCTTTGCCGAACGGAACTTTGTCTGGGAGCAGACTCATCCGGCGTTGTGTCAGTGGTTAATCAGCTTAACTGAAGATCAGGTCGCGTATTTTAATGAAGATAATGCAGCGTTAGCCGAGGCCTTATCGACGTGGATCCCGGATGCTCCTGAGCTGTATCAATTATCGCAATGCTCATCATTGCCCGTTGAAAATACCGCCGTGCCCAAAGGACTTGATGTTGGTATTCCGGGGCGGAAATGGACCCAAATCTCTGCATTTAGCGCCGTGCTACCGCGATTGCAACTACCATGGTTAGAGTGGTGTGCGGGTAAAGGTCATTTAGGAAGGGTGCTTGCTGCGAACCATCATATGTCGGTAACCAGCCTTGAATGGCAACATCAGTTGTGTGTTGACGGTGAGGCGACGGCTAAGGGATTAGGTTTACCGATCACCTTTATTACTGCCGATGCCTTTGATAAGAGTAGCGAGCAATATATTCAGCCCCAGCAACATGCTGTTGCTTTGCATGCCTGCGGTGATTTACATGTATCACTGTTGCAGCGTGTGGTTGCTAAACAAGGAGCGGCGGTCAGCATTTCACCTTGTTGCTACCATCTGATCCGCGCAAAACACTATCAGCCCCTGTCAGATATCGCGAAGCAGAGTGAGATCACTTTGACCAAGCATGATCTGCGTCTGCCTCTGCAAGAAACCGTCACGGCAGGTCAGCGTGTTCGCCGTCAGCGCTTTGTCGAAGTCAGCTATCGTTTAGGCTTTGATTTGCTGCAGCGTGAATTACGCGGTTGTGATGATTATTTACCAGTACCCAATGTACAGAAAGCTTTGCTCAATGAGGGATTTGTCTCATTCTGTTTTTGGGCGGCTGAGAAAAAGGAACTGTCGTTGCCGGCCGATATTGATTTCGTCTATTGGCAGCAAGAAGGTGAAACAAGATACCAGATCACTGAGCGGATGGAGTTGGTTCGCCAGCTATTTCGGCGACCGCTGGAAATGTGGCTGGTGTATGATCGGGTCTGTTACTTAGAGCAATCAGACTATCAGGTTTCACTCGGTACATTTTGCGATAAACCGGTGACGCCTCGTAATATACTCATTCATGCAGAGCGGAAGACGCATCAGCTATAACTCCTAAACAGCCCCTAATGCAATGCGGTGATAATCGCAGTCATTCCTGAAACAAAGCAAATGGCCAGCGATGCAAGACGAACGGTCTTCTTGGGAATTTTGTCGACATAATGCATCGCTGCTCTGTAACCCAGGTATGAGGCAGGTAATAGTGGCAACGACAGATAAAAGTGGTGAAGGCTCATATAACCAATAGGGACTTGTACTGCTAAAGACAGAAGACTACTGACCACAAAAAATGCGGATAGGTTTGCCCGGATCAGGTTTGCTTCTTGATGTTGCAAAAGCAGTGCTATCGGTGGGCCTCCAATTCCTGAGCTTGTACCAAAGAAACCAGAGAAAAAGCCTGCAATCATCATTCGATTTGGATTTGGCTGGATACGAATAGGAAGTAAGCTTATAGCCACAGCCAAAAGAACCATGATACCTAACCAAAGCGATAGCTGACTGGCATCGACCCAATATAGAAGAAAACCACCTGCGATGGAGCCGGGAACACGACCTAAAAACGCCATCCATAAACCGCCCAGTGAAATAGTCGCCTTATGACGATATGCATTTATTAATGACAGGAATAAAGCAACAGTCGTGATTGGAGCAGGAACATAATCAGGTGAGATTTGATAGAGGATCGGAGCGGTGACAATGGCCAAGCCAAATCCGATAGAGCTTTGAACGAAAGAGCCGATAAAAATCAGCGTCATCGCCAGTAAAATCCCTAATTCCATTTTCTCTTCTCATGCGGTATCCAGACGCGACATTATGTAGTACTTAGCGACATAACTCACGGTTATTTCGGTATATCTTCTCTAATCAGGAGCTACCCGTTAAAGTGCACCGTATTCGCCAATCAATCAGTCACTTATCGTTTTAATGCTTTTTTTAGTTTTGTCTTTACTGAGCGCCAATGGGTCATTGGAATTTTTGGTGCACGATTTAGTAAGTATTGGAATTCCTGTTCAGATGGCTGAACTTCACCACCATGGGCGAGAAAAATTGAATCGGGCTTTAATGCCATGACTTTATTTAATGAAGTACGATAACGGTTGGGATAAAAAACAGGGAATGGAGGGATATAGCGGCCTTTCACCTTAACCATTAAATCTGCGACATAAATGCGATTGCTTGGTAAGTGGTGCAAAGACAAATCTCGGTCGGTGTGACCTTGGGTCGAAAGGGCAACCCATTCAGGAAAGTCGGGTAAAGTATCACCATCGCCAAGTTTATAGTCGGCCTGAAGCTTACTTGAATACCATACATTGCGCGGTGGCTTGTTCATGCGTTTTGCTACCCATTTGGCCAGTAGCATATCGGTGAAATGCATTAATAGTCCGTCAAGCCCTGCATACCATTGCCCAGACACATTGGCTGCTGCAATTTTACAACCGGTTAAACGGCGTAGTTTTTGCGCGGCTCCTGCATGATCTGGGTGCATATGGGTAACAACAACGAGGCTGAGATCATTTATCGATCTTTGCAGCGTGCCCGTAATAAATTGTGTTAACGCTGGTATATCAGCACGGCTACAGCCATCGAGTAATAAAAGCTTGTCTTGGTATTCAGCTAAATAAATCGATTGAATATAACCTTCTAATTGATGTAGTTTCATAGAGTAAGTGGGTACTTTTTATTACTGACTATTTAAGTAATCATCACTGTCTTAAAATTCATTATGGTCTAACTCATCCGACCATACAAGTTGCCAGGTTTATCTACTCGCCCATACCGCGCTGGCATCATTGAGAATTCAGATCAAACAGGGGAGCTACAATGAGCTCCCAGCATGTTCAACAATTACTGGTTGATCTCCTAGTACCCTTTCACATAAATCATGAATAGTTGAAGTTCCTAAACATGTCATCCCGGAATCGAGGTACGAGATATCCGGGATCCAGCTCTAACCGTGTGCGCCTTAGATTCCGTATAAGTTCGTTCCTCACTTTACGGAATGACGACGTTTGGCGACTGAACTCATCAAAACTTCTGCGATGAAGTACTAGTTGGTCGAAACGCGGTTTACTGCAATTTGAATTTTCCAACAACAGATTTTAACTGACTGTTTGCAGCTGCCAGATTGATGGCCTCATTTGTTGTCGCTTCTCCATTAGAAGATAGCTCCCCTACGATTTCACGAATAGCAGCCATATTGCGGGTGATTTCATCGGCAACAGAGCTTTGCTGCTGGGCTGCGGTCGCAATATGGGTATTTAGGTCATTAATGTGGGTGACTGAGTGAGCGATAGTATCAAGGTCATTTTCCACCAAAGACGTACTTTCCGCCGTTTTTTCGCATGTTGATTTAGTCGCAGCCATAGCAGCCATAGCGGAACTTGAACCGTTACGTAACTTATTTAACGTTTGTTCAATTTCTGCTGTACTCGTCTGCGTTCTGGCTGCCAGCGCCCTGACTTCATCAGCGACAACGGCAAACCCTCTGCCTTGCTCTCCGGCACGGGCTGCTTCTATGGCAGCATTTAACGCCAGCAGGTTTGTTTGATCGGCTATTTCACCGATCACATTCAGCACATTGGTGATCTCCAAGGTGTCTTTTTCTATTTCGGCAATGCTGACAGATGTATTTTCAACGTTATCAACAAGTTGAGATACCGTACTTGTAGTGCTGGTTACAACATTTTTAGAGTCTGTAACTTGCGAATTGGTCTTATGAGTGAACTGGGAGGCTTCAGATGCATTACTCGCGACATCATTAGCAGTGGCGCTCATCTCCTCAATAGCAGTAACGATTTGCACCGTCTCTGTTGTATGAGCTGTCAATACCTCGTTGTTTGCGTCTGTTTGGCTTTTAAGCTGGTCGACGCTTCGGGAAATGTGCTCAGAAGACTGCGAGACTTCTAGCATCAAAGATTGCAGGTTCTCGATAAATATATTAATCCCTTCTGAAATTTGGCCCAGGTCATCACGGCTAGTAACCGCCAGTCGTCGAGTGAGATCACCGTTTCCTTTTGATAAATCAACTACCACATCTTTAAGTGTGAGTATTGGGCGGTATAGCTGGTTTAACACCACAATGACAATCAGGAGTGCAATGATTAAAATAACAGCGGATGTTGATAATGCTTTGACTAATGCCGCTTCAACATCGGCATAAACCACCGATTTATCAACACCGACGTAGAGATACCATTTACTCCCGTCAACAAGTGGAATCTCGGAAAAATAGGCACGTTTATCAGCTCCGGCCCACTGGTAATCGGCCGCACCAGAGCCTAAGGCTGACATCTGTTGTTCCAATTTTGGAATATCAAAATAGATCCCCAGCTCATCACTGGGATCTGAGGATGCCAGCTGAGAAAATTGTTCGCTGAGGATGAGGATCACTGCTCCGGGGAAGTCTACATGGCTGATGGTTTCGTTAAGGCTTTTTAATGAAACATCACCGACTACTACACCCTCGCTGTTAATTGGGGTCGCAATGCTCACCATCAAATCTCCGGTTGTATCATCGGTATAGATATCGGTCAGTATGGTTTCTTTTTTTGCCAATGCTTGCCGGTACCAATCACGGGTACGCGGATCATAATCACGAACATCAAAAACACCATTGTTGCCACCGGAATCACCGAAGGCACGGCCATCACTGTAGCCAACGGTAAAGCTGGAATATCCCGCCGATTCGGTGACCAACTTTGCAATCTCAACATATTCGCTGTTTGAGTGATTGGATTGGAAAAAAGCTTTACTTGAGTCGAGTGCACTCACTTTTGTCTGCATCGATAATTCGATTTCACGCTTTGCACTTTTTACAATTAACTGTGATTGTTCTTCAATCGATGCAATTTTGTCGTTTTTGAAATTGTTATAAGACAGCCAGTTGGTGACCAACAGTGCCGCTGATACCAGTAGGGCAACAGTAAATAGAATGCGCTGCTTAAAACCAATACGTCGTAATGAGAGGTCTTTCATATCTGCCTTCTTAGTTCTTAGTTACTACTATAAAAAATATACGGTTTATCAGACGGATAAATTCTAAACTTAAATCGATACACTGTAGAGCGCTGAAATTACTCGTACACTATCGGTTTGAAATACCAGCAGAATATTCTGAGGAAGGATGTTTTTGGCGGTTATGACGGTGTATGGGTTTTTTTACTTCCTTATACAATAAGTTAGACGAATCCATTATCTGCTGGAGTATGCTAAAAACAGATGGTTTGTGAAAACATACACGAACTTGCTGCATAGAAAGCTGAATGCTTTTGTGTTTAAGTTTTTCTTATATTGTTGTGTTTTGTGATGTTCGACCGATTTG
Organism: Photobacterium sagamiensis; assembly: GCF_050337085.1. Taxonomy (NCBI): domain Bacteria; kingdom Pseudomonadati; phylum Pseudomonadota; class Gammaproteobacteria; order Vibrionales; family Vibrionaceae; genus Photobacterium; species Photobacterium sagamiensis. Next base: position 118,327 of record NZ_JAKJSP010000012.1, read on the forward strand.
AGGGCAGTATCACTGGCTCTGCAGTAAAGGTTGTTATGAGATAAGGCCTCGGTGGAGGCCTTATTTGTTAGTGGGTATATTTCGTTGCGGGGATCTCATTGAGCAAGGCAAATTCACTTGCTTCCAGTTCACTAGGCGGCATTGGCTTACCGAGGAAATAGCCCTGGCAATAATCGAAATTGCATGTTTGCAGGTATTGCAATTGGTTGGCGGTTTCGACACCTTCTGCAACAATTTTTAAATCAAGCTTTTCACAGATTGCCCGAGTTGCTTCTACGATGGCCTGGCTGCCTTTGTGTTCTCCCTGAACAAAACTTTGGTCGAGTTTGACCGTACTGATTGGCAGATCCTGAAGTTGTGAAAGTGAAGAGTATCCGGTTCCGAAATCATCAAGGTAGAGCTCTAATCCCAATGCTGCCAGATCTTCCAGACACTGTTTGGCATCGTCATATTCTTGCAACATGGTTGATTCTGTTAGTTCCAACGCTAACTGGGCAGGGTCAATATCAAACTGTTTTATTATGGATTCAATTGTCGGTGCCAGAGTGGATTGAAGCTGAGCACGTGACAAGTTAACACTCATTATGAACTTTTCATCATACCGGCTATGCCATGAGGCAAGTTGTTGGCAAGCCGTTTTCAGAATCCATTTACCCAAAGGTACAATCTGACCGGTTTCTTCCGCCAGTGGGATAAATTCAGCCGGCGAAACCTGTCCCAGATCTTCGTCGTACCAGCGAATTAATGCTTCAAACCCTTTCAGTTTCCTGGCTTTTAAATCAACAATTGGCTGGTAGTAGAGTTCAAAAGCGTCAGCTTCGAGTGCCAGTGTCAGGTGATGACGTAACGTCATTTTCCGATATAAGGCATCAGCCATATCTGGTGAAAAGTGGTGACTGCGATTACGGCCCCGTAATTTAGCACGGTGCATTGCCATATCGGCCTGGGTGATCAACGTTTCAATCTCCAGGGCATCATCCGGGTAGTTAGCAGTACCGATACTACACCCAATAGAAAGTTCACCGACTTCTTTAATATGAAAAGGCTTATTCAGTTCCTTGATGATTGTCTTTGCAAACAATGGGGTGTTTTGGACATTACGGTGTTCAACCTGAATAATAAACTCATCACCACCAAAACGGGCTAACAAGCCTTTGTGTTGCAGGGTTTCTGTCAAACGTACCGCAATGGCGCATAACAGTTTATCGCCGGTGGCATGGCCATAGGTATCATTCACCAGTTTAAAGCCATCAATGTCGAGAAAAAGCAAATCGTAAGGTTGTTGGCTGTGATGCGATTCTTTTATCGCATTAGAGATACCTTGACGATTAAACAAGCCAGTTAAAAAATCATGTTTTGCATAGTGTTTTGCTTGATTAAGTCTTTCTTTTTCAGGACTAATATTGATTAGGTTTAGTAATAGCTGCTGGTTGTCTTGCAGCCATTTTCCTTTAATATCAAACCAAAGGTGGCTTTGCCCGGTCCAGCATAACTTTTTATGGTTAATTGAACCTTGTTGTTTGGCATCTTCAATCCATGCGTGTGCGAGTTCAATATCACCGAGAAAGTTAGCCAGATCTTGCAAAGAGTGACCAAAAGAGTGGCTAAAGGTATTATTGGCACTGATCAGATCACCTTGTTCGGAAAATAGCAGGACAAGATTAGAACAATCTGAAAAGGCAAGATCGCGACGCATGCTGGATTCTTCGGCAATCACTGCAACCAGCATGACAGCACGCCCATCAGGTAAGGTAATACCCGAGAATGTGCAAAGTACCTTTTTCAATATTTGCTTAGGGGTAAAGTTCCACCAAGTTTTAATCGCTTCTCCGTTATCAAATCGCTGGCGATAACCATTCAAGGTGGCTTCAACAGCCTCTGACATGTCCTGGGCGAAATCTCGGGCAGTTAATTCCTCTAAAGAGCTGGCTTCCCATAAAGGTAAAGAGGTTTTGTTGGCCCAGATTATTTTTTTATTATCAATATCAAACACCCATATAGGTGATTGAATATGATCAAAAAGCGAAAAGGTATGGTTCATCACCAGTGCTTAGATATTGATTAGCTAGAAAGTGGTAGGAGAGTAACTTAAAAATAATTTTATAAATATGATTTATATAAGAAAGCGTGATATCACTTCATTAACTGCAAAAGCAAATGGCATAAATCATTGACAAGTAGTGATAAAAGCCAAAATTATTGCTTTTTTCTTATATTACATTGTGTTTCTTAGTCTAATGCGAGCTTTAGCTGTAAACCAATAAACTGCTTGTCATAAGGTGCACTAGCTTTTAATGCAAAACTTGCTGCATTGGTATCCCCAAACCAAGGGCTATAGGTAAAGCTGACTTCAGTATCACCTTTCCACCAATCTGAAACCCAATAATGGATATGACCGACTGGATTGAGGAAAAAGAGGCTGACTCCTCCCAGAGTATCAGAGCCGAGTACTTCACCACCATTTGCAGTGATGTCTAATTCCGTCTGGAACATGAGCTCACCCACCGCAGCACCGAATAAAGGTGTGACGATAATATCCTGTATCGAGGGAACCTCCGCAAAGGCTTCTACGCCATATTCATAGAAGAACGTTGATACGGTGGCTGAATATAAAAACGATTCCCATTCATCAAAGCCTGAATGACGGGCTGCGGTATAGTAAACACCACCAAAATAAGGGTGCATGATGTAGTTAAGATAATGAGCGTCATTATCCCATACCGGACCTTGGCTGACGTTATCCCACCACTTGCTGCCGAGATTACTTAAGTTGCGATCTTCTTCATCCCAATTGGTCACACTTTCAGGCAGTAAGGTCATCATACCGACCATTGCCAGACTCAGGCCTAAAATGGTGTAAGACTGTTCCAGAAGGTAATCCCAGTTCTGTTCTGGTGCAGTAGAAAGATGCATCGGAATCGTATTGACGGAATTAACAGAGAATAAAGGGGCTACTTCTTTATTTATGTCATTCGCATTGTTATCACCAGATAAAGATTGGTAACCGGGTTGAAAATTATACTCTAGGAAAATACTCTGGCCATCATAACGGTCGTTGCTGACAGGGATCTCATTCCATGCATAAGCCGGAGCGGTTAATGTGCAACTAAGTAAAAATGAAGAGTAAAGTTTATTGCGCAACTTATGCCCCGAAAATTAAAACGAAGACAGATTCCAATATTTATGAGTACAAATCGTCCTAACTCAATGAGTGCACAGATAATTACTGGTATAGCTTAAGATATATATGCGCAATAAGTATCACTGATAATCGGTGATATTCCTAGCATTAATATGAGTTTTATTGGGTATGTAAAGGCTCGGATTGCCGAGCCTTAACAAGAGGAGGAATGGGAATTTAATGAGCAGCAATTATGTTGAAAGATAAACAGGCCCTAACCAACAGCAGGAATAACACCTGCCATCTGCAAGAACTGCGCGGTGATAATAAGAATACCTGCACCAGTAACAGCAACCAGGGCTGGTGTTCCGCCACGAACCTGATAGCTCAGATCTGTCTGTTGTTGTTTCCGTTGCACATTAACCATTGCAACCGGTAAGAATATAGCCAGAATCACCAAAGCAATTGCCGCATAGCCAAGTGCCGTAATAAAGCCTTGTGGATAGAAAAGTGCAAAACCCAATGGCGGAATGAAAGTGACCAGCGCTGTTTGCAAACGCCCTTTTGCTTGATTGTCGCGGCTTAAAATATCGGATAGGAAATCAAACAGGCCCAKACTTACACCAAGGAAAGAGGTCGCCAGTGCCAGATCAGCAAAAATAGAGACCGATTTACTGACCAATGGGTTATGGAGCATTTCACTTAACGTACTAATGAATGAGCCAAGTGTTGTACTGGCCATTAAATCAGGCTGGCTTAATACCCCCTGACTGGCAATTTGCCAAAGAATATAAATGATCAGCGGAACAGCAGAGCCGATCACCATTATTTTACGCAGTACCTTAACATCTAAACCGACATAGCGAACAATTGAAGGAATGCTACCGTGAAAGCCAAATGAGGTGAAGATCACTGGCAGAGCAGAAATGATTAACCCGTTTTGTACTGGCATATCAACGAGGTGCTGGCCTTGAACATGCGGAACGAGTAAACCAAGCATCACAGCCAGTGCGATGATTTTCAGGGTGAACAGGATACGGTTAACAATATCGACCGAATGCGTACCAATAGAGACAGCCGTCGCAATAATCAGGGTAAAGCTAATAACGCCAACCTGAGGAGCCACGTTCAATCCCATCCAGTTATTGAGCTTATCGTTTAACTGATCGCCGCCACCGGCAATGTAAGCTGCACATAATGCATAAAATAAAAACATCATAGCAAAGCTGGCGATAACCTGACCTTTGCGACCTAGTAGCTGATGGGCCAGGCTATGTAAGGTCGCATTTTGATCGGCATGCTGGTGGACTTCCAGCATTAGCAACGCGGTATAAATCATTAATGCCCAAATGGCGAACATAGTAAGAGTTGCAGCGGTAAACCCAAGCCCGGCAGAAGCCAGTGGTAATGCCAGCATGCCCGCGCCGATCGTGGTTCCGGCGATGATCAGCGTGCTGCCGAAAGTTTTGTTCATGGTCATTAAAATTGTAGTTCCCAGATTTATAAGCGTTTTTGTGGTTCGGGAGAGGTGTGTACACCGGTGGTTAATCTCCCAATCGGAAAATAAAGCCACAACGGCGTAATCGAGTTCAAACTGTTAAGTTTAGTTTACACCTGATCATACCATTGTGGCTGGCGATAATAGGTGTAGCAATAGGCGATATTCACAATTCTTGCTCTTTAATTAGTGGTAACGGGCAGGGTAAAGACAAAAAGGTGCTTTTATCTGCTGGTCGATACCTTAAAGCCAGTTAGCTCAACTGTCAACTTTTGCGATCTCTGGTGTAAATCTATATTTACACTGTGGGGTTCTGTTCTTGTCTGTCTATTCACGCTTACCCTTGCGAAGTGATCCTATAACCACTGAATGTCGCATATTGAAGTAATTTGGGTATATATTGATATCAGATGAATTACAGAAGAGGGAAGTCATGTTGCAGATTGCGATGATCAGTACTGGTGAAGAAGTGTTGCACGGAGATATTGTTGATACGAATGCGGCATGGTTATCACGTCTTTTTTTTCAGCATGGCTTTGCGTTATCTCGTCGTACGACGGTTGGTGATCAGCTAGAAGCGCTTGCTACTGAAATAGAACACTGCAGTCTTACCTCTGATATTGTGGTGATTAATGGGGGATTAGGGCCAACCAGTGATGATTTAACCGCCCAGGCTGCGGCCATAGCCAGTGACGCTGGCCTTGAGCAATCTGATTATTGGGTCGAGCAGATGCAGGTTAAGTACCAGAAACTGGGCAGGGAAATGCCAAAGACTAACCTGAAGCAAGCCATGTTACCTGAAGGGGCTGAGTTGTTAGAAAACCCGATAGGTACAGCGTGTGGTTTTGCGATGAAGCTTAATCGTGCCTGGTTGTTTTTCACCCCTGGTGTCCCCAGTGAATTTAAGCAGATGGTGCAAGTTGAAATTGTCCCACGCTTAACCCGCGCTTTTCCTAAGGTAGCAGCGCGTGATTGCCTTCGCTTTTATACGTTTGGCTTATCAGAATCGGGCATTGGCGAGACATTATCTCCATTGTCTTTGCCTAAAGGGTATGAGATTGGCTATCGCTCGGCATTGCCGTTTATTGAAATAAAGCTGTTTGCACCCAGAGGGGATGAGCAAGCTCATTCTCTGCAGCAAACAATGGTCTCACTGTTGGGGGATAATGTAGTTGGTGTTGGAAAAACGCTGCCTGAGCTGGTTGGAGAGTTGCTGGTTAAGCAAGATCTTAGCTTAACCGTTGCAGAGCAGTCTACCGGTGGCTGGTTAACCAGTTGGCTGCAGGATTTCCCGAACGCCAAGGCGAAACTCCGTCAGGGATGGATGCTGGCGGCGAATACTGAGCATGAGATTGAGACAAAGGATCTGCTTGCGTCTGCGTTGGCGATGGCAACAGCGGCCAGAGATAACACGGCATCAGATATTGCGTTGGTATCCGGCCCTGTTCATGATGATAAAGTTGCTGTCGCATTATCAACGCCACAAGGTGATTGGGCGCAGCTAATCAAAACAAAACGTCGCTATGGATCAAATGACCACCGTAATATGGTCGCGACACTGATGCTTGATATGTTACGCCGCTGGCTGGATGACAGGGCGGTGATTGGTCAATATGAATCGATCCAGCGTGAGAGTGAGATTTTTTTGCCTGCCGATAAATAATACTTATATACCCAAACGACTTCAAAACGCAGAGTTCATTAGTATCTCAAGGTGTTTTTAACAAAGCGAACAGTTGCGCTTTACGCCCTTAGTGTAACTATTCTGTACATCCATGTTACCTGATGGCTATCTTGTGTACGATAGCTATCGACAACAGCCTATTTCAGTGGGTATTGAACAAGCTCGTTCTGATATTATTTGTAACTGATCTTGCTAATTGTTTTTTTTGGGGCATATACCTTCAGTTGGGTTTATCCCCTTAAGAAACTTGAACAAATCACTCTCAGTGGACAACACTAGAGTGGTATTTTCAGAAATGATCACTCGGTAGGATTGCATGGTACGAGTAAATTCATACAAGCTCACAGCTTGTGGACTTTGGTTATATGCCTGTGCGTATATTTCTGTGGCTTTGGCATCGGCCACGCCACGGATCTCTTCCACCTGGCGATAGGCTTCGGATTGTATTTTGTTTAAATCGCGAACTCGATTACCACGGATCCTGGCAGCCTCACCCTTTCCCTCGGAAAGAAAGCGCTCTGCAATTTGGCGGCGCTCACTGACCATACGGTCATAAATCTTTGGTCGCACACTCGCGTTATAGTTAATACGCTTAAAACGAATGTCCAATAATTCAATACCAAATACCCGGACTTTTTCAGCCGCAGCTGCAAAGATTTCTTCCTCTACCAACTTGCGTCCTTTTTGAATCGGCACCAAGTTTCCCATTTTTAATTCGCGTTCGGCCTCTGTGAGCCGTTCATCACGCAAAGGTTGCCGATTTTTCGTGGTGCGGATAATTTCGATCAATTCATGTTTCGCGACTGCGTTGCGGGTTTCGCTGCCGAGAATATCGTCTAACCGTGATTGGGCACTGCGCTCGTCACGCAAGCGAAGAAAATACTGTAATGGTTCCGTTATCCGCCAACGCGCAAACAAATCCACCGAAATATACAGTTTATCTTTCGTCGGCATGTCAGATGGGGCACCATCCCATTCTAGTATCCGCTTGTCGATAGCGTTAACTTCTTGTATAAAAGGGATTTTCACATTGAGTCCAGCCTCAGTAACCGGATCTCCCACCGGTTTACCAAATTGGGTGATAATCACTTGTTCGACTTCACTCACTGTATAGAGCCCCCCTTTCACAGACAGAGCGACAATAAGTAAGATGGCGAGGGCAATGAAAGGCTTAGCGTTTTTCATGGCAGCTCTCCTTGCCCGGCATTGAGATCCAGGAATGGCAAAATACTGTGTGTTCGTTCATCAATGATAATTTTTGAACGTATCGCGGGCAAAACCTCTTGCATGGTTTCAATATATATTCGCCGGCGTGTTACTTCTGGCGCTTTGCTGTACTCAACTAACAAGGCATTGAATCGAGCGGCATCGCCCTCTGCTTCATTAATCCTTTTAAGCCGATAACCATCAGCTTCACGGATACGCTGATCCTTCTCACCTTCCGCCAATGGAATCACTTTGTTGTAATCCCTGCGTGCCTCATTAATGAGTTTTTCTTTCTCTTGCTGCGCCTGATTGACTTCATTAAACGACTCCTGAACGGGTTTAGGCGGATTAATATTTTTAAGTTGCACCTGATCAATGCTGATCCCCATTGCATACTTAGTTGAAAGCATTTGCATTTTGATCAGCGCTTCTGATTCAATTTCTTGTCGGCCAATTGTTATGACCTCATCAACGGTGCGATCACCCACCACTTCGCGCATCACGGATTCGGATACATCGCGGAGCGTTGCGTTGGGTTCACGCACCTTAAATAAGAATTTAACGGGATCAGCGATACGGTATTGAACGACCCACTCGACTAATGCGGCATTTAAATCACCGGTAACCATCTGCGTTTCTAAATCACCATCATGAGGACGAGGACTTTGGTAAGGGGCATTGGAACCTAGTGTGGTAAAGCCAAATTCTTGTTTTAACTGGCGTTTGATAGGAACAATAATGGCTGTGTCAATGCCGAGCGGAAGCTTGAAGTGTAAACCTGGAGGAATTTTTTTTATATATTTGCCAAAGCGCTGCACCACAGCAACGGAATCACTGGGAACGGTGTAGAAAGCACTCCAAAAACTAAGGGCGAAGAAAAGAAGCAATACGAGAATGAATATACTACTTAGATCTATTCTTGGAATAAATCGTTTAGTCCTGATGTAGTCTTTGTGAATGATTTGACCGGTTTCGGGAGGGGGATTAGTCCTACGCTCCCAAGGATCTCCGGGGGCGTTGTTATCATTAGGAGATGACATAATATTTGCCCTTTGTAGTGGCAAAAAATATTTGTATTAATAAAGACTGGTCGGCTTTGAATGATTTTTCAAGAAGATATGTTAAATAAAGTTAGATAAAATCAATGTGTTGTTTTCCAATAAATCTAATAAGTGTTTTGGAGATACACTTATGTTGCGGGGATCAGTAAAGGGTATCCATCATTCTCCGAAAATGCAGAACAAGACCTCATCGACAACCAGGCTTAGAGCCTCTATCTAAGTCGATCAACCAATAGTGGAATCTACGACCAAATGGATTCTTAACACACAGCAGCTAGCTCTGCTGCACCCCCAGGTTTTACTTTTTCCAATTCTAAACTAGTTTTATTAGGGGGCTCATCAGCTCTATCCCCGATTTTAACCACAAATGTCAACGGAAGGTGGTGTAATGGCGATTGCACAAGCGGTATCAAAATATTTAACCAAAAAAAACATTTCATTTAAAACTGTTGTTCACCCTAAATCATCTTCTAGCTGCGAGACAGCTCACGCCGCTAATATCCCCGAAGATCATCTTGCCAAGAGTGTTGTATTAAAAGATGAAAAGGGATATCTGTTGGCGGTGATCCCTGCCAGTGAGTGGATAAGTCTCAATCGGCTAAATGATGAGCTAAACAGAGAACTCCAGTTAGTACCTGAAAATGAAATGGAAAAATTATTTTCTGATTGCCGACCCGGTGCGGTCCCCCCCTTAGGAGAGGCCTACGGGATTGAGACCGTTATGGACGAGGCATTCAATTCACTGTCCAAGGTTTATTTTGAGGCGGGTGATCATGAACAGCTTATAGTGGTTGGCAGTGAACAGTTTCAGACATTGATGAAAGGTGTTCGCCACGGTCATTATTATAATCCAGGCTGAAAAACGCCATGTTTAAAAAACAGCCAATTAGCGGAGCAAAGGATCATGAGATCTCTGCCCGTGCCGGTCGCTCTTCTGTGTTGAAGGCACTGACACGATGAAAACCTTGAGCATTGACGGTGATCAGGGGGAAGGCGGCGGTCAGGTGCTGCGTACTTGCCTGACTTTGTCGCTGTTATATCGGATCGATTTCACCATCAGTAATATCCGAGTGCGGCGTGACAACCCCGGATTGAGGCGCCAGCATTTGACCTGCGTTCGAGCCGCCAAGGTGATCAGCTGTGCCCGGGTCGAGGGCGATGAACTCGGTTCAACCGAGCTTAGTTTCAGCCCTGGCAGGGTGCAGGGAGGGGAATACAACTTCGATATCGGCAGCGCCGGCAGTACTCCCCTGTTATTTCAGACGCTGTTGTTACCCCTGTTACAGGCCAAAAAGGAGAGCCGCTTGCACCTAACTGGCGGTACCCATAATCCCTTGGCTCCGACCCTGACCTATCTTAGGCGCAGCTTTTTGCCTTTGTTGCGGCGTATGGGGGCCGAGGTTGAGATAGAAGTTGAGCAATGGGGCTTTGCACCGGCCGGAGGCGGAAAATGGCAAGCCAGGATCAAGCCGTCAAACCTCAAGCCGCTTGAATTGCTCAAGCGGGGCAAGCTGAAAAAGTGTCGGCTGATTAGCTATTGTTCCGGGCTGCCGCAACGAATTGGTGAGCGGGAGATCGACACTTTTATCCAACACTACCGCGGACGTATCGATGAGATCTGCATACGCCGCCCCAGGGCCTTATCCAGCGGTAATCTGCTGTGTTTCGATATGAAATTTGAACAGATGCAATTGAGCATGATCCAACTGGGAAGGTTAAGGTTGAGAGCCGAATCCGTCGCTGAGATGCTGAGTCGGCAGGTAAAGGGGTATCTGTCTTCTGATGCTGTGCTGGATCACTATTTAACGGATCAGATCATGTTGCCGATGGTGGCGGCACGGGGGGGGTATTTTAGCTGCGACCAACTGTCGGGGCATGCGAGCACTAATCTCGACGTGATTGCCCAGATGTCCGGGTATCATCTTCTATTTAAGCCCGGGTATCCATGCAAACTGATGGGGTGATCTTTAACAGCAGTAAGTTGACTGTTGTTTATTACGCCATATTTACCTGTTTTTCATACAATATAATGAAAAGCCCATACAGTGATGGGCTTTGGATCGTTTTCCGGGCGTTATGGTAACTCCTTAAGTTTATGTTGATAGTCGCTACTCAGATCTCCATCAAAAACAAGCACCAAAAAATAATTTCTAGATAGGTCTTTTTCTTTGAAATGTTCAAGAATTTTTTTTGCTGTGTTTAAGTCGCCATAAACACCATCTGTATAACCGGTTCCCTCTTGATAAATCATATAACTAAAATTCATAGAATTATCCTTATCAATAATTTAATTGATATCAAAAAAGCATTGTATCCAGCGGCTAACAAATCACACATTTTGTTTGGTATTCAGCTACAAAGCTAATTGCTAAAATTGATATGGACTTCTTTAGCAGCATAGCGATTCAATCGCATGAGTATGAGTCGGTATAAACTACCTTCTGTATATGGTGATAAATATCCTGTTGCTCTACACGCTTCATCTTGTACCTCTTGTACCTCTTGTACCTCTTGTACCTCTTGTACCTCTTGTACCTCAGAAGCCTTTGGTTGTGAGTCCGGCAGGATATACGTCCAGATTTAAGACGGTTTCTGGGCGATTAGGTTATAAGAACAATTTTAGTAAAAAGATTCTTAAGTGTGAGCTTTATCCGCTATAGCCTCGATTATGATTGCCTTGCTGGAGAGGTTAGTATGAGATTCTATTTTCTTCCATACCTCAACGGACTCGCGGTATGCAATGCAGATATCAAATTAAAGTTGGCTCTATCGTGTAGTGACGGGAGGGCAAATAGAACGCTAGAAAGTTTGATGAACTAATACCAATTCCATTAATTATCTAATCATTCAGAACACCACTGGGAGTCTAGTTCAAGGATAGCGATTGATAGAAGAGTGGTTCTCTTTTGAAATCGCTAGACACAGAAATTGGCTTCCAGTGGTGTTCCCTTCGGGCGTGTTTAAAATGCTTTTATACTACGTTAATAAATATCAATTTAGAGCCACTAGATTTTCAATTTATCGCCTTGTCTAAAAGCATTTTAACTCTCGCTGAATTGATCAGATAATTAATGGATTTGGTATAACCTGCACGTTGATCTGCGAAGCAGTGTAATCAGAATAGGTTGAGTTCGATGTGCTGCATCTCAACCCGTTTGAGACTTCAATGTAGCGATAAGTTCATAATTGAACTCTAATTCTACATTTGCCTTAGGGATTGAACGGCAAGCCAGAATTTCATTTTGACCAACAAAAGCCATGGCATCTTGCTGATCGACAGCGCCTGATTTGAGTTGGCAGCGGCAAGCGCCACACATGCCGTTGCGGCATTGGTACTCTGGCTGTATACCGGCATTTTCTAGCTGTACCAGCAAAGGCTCACGGCTATTGCCGTGAACCTCTTGTCCGTTAACCGTAATGGTTAGTCGACTCACAGCTCGAAATCACCAAGATCATCGGCACTGACATCGTTATCAATCTGACCGACAAGGTAAGAGCTGATCTCAGCTTCCTGCGGAGCAACCTGAACATTGTCTGATGACAACCAGGAGTTGATCCATGGAATTGGATTTTGCGTTGCGCCTGGGTAGGCATGTTCAAGACCAACCGCTTTCATGCGCAAGTTAGTGATGTACTCAACGTACTGGCAAAGAATATCTTTGTTCAGACCAATCATAGAGCCATCTTTGAACAGATATTCAGCCCATTCTTTTTCTTGCTCTGCTGCTTCTTTGAAAATATCAAAGCATTCTTGCTTGCATTCAGCCGCAATCTCTTCCATTTCAGGATCGTCATGGCCGTTACGAAGCAGGTTAAGAATGTGCTGAGTACCCGTCAGGTGCAGGGCTTCATCTCGAGCGATTAGCTTGATGATTTTCGCATTACCTTCCATTAGCTCGCGTTCTGCGAAAGCAAATGAGCAGGCAAAACTCACGTAAAAGCGAATAGCTTCCAGCGCGTTCACCGACATCATGCAAAGGTATAATTTTTTCTTGATGTCGCGAAGGTTTACCGTAATGATTTTGCCATTAACGGTGTGTGTCCCTTCGCCTAAACGATGATAATCGTTTGTTGCCGAGATCAGATCGTCATAGTACTTGGAAATGTCACCAGCACGTTTGATGATGTATTCGTTTTCAACGATATCATCAAAGACTACCGCAGGATCATTCATAATGTTGCGGATGATATGGGTATATGAACGCGAGTGGATCGTTTCAGAGAACGACCATGTTTCAATCCAGGTCTCTAACTCTGGAATAGACACAATCGGCAGCAGGGCAACATTCGGGCTACGGCCCTGAATAGAATCCAGTAACGTCTGATATTTCAGGTTACTGATAAAAATGTGCTTTTCATGATCAGGCAGATTGTTGTAATCAATACGATCGCCTGAGACATCCACTTCTTCAGGGCGCCAGAAAAACGAAAGCTGTTTTTCGATTAGCTTTTCGAAAATCTCAAATTTTTGCTGGTCATAGCGAGCAACGTTGACTGACTGGCCAAAGAACATTGGTTCTTTTAGCTGATCGTTATTGGTTTGACAAAAAGTGCTATATGCCATCATTTCCTCAAAATCAAAGGGGAGCTGACGCTCCCATTTAATGTTTAATACTCATCGTTCAGTACTGTGCAGCTTGCACAAAATCTGAACCGAAAGTGCTCATCTGTAGCTGTATTAACGTATATAGCTGTTAGATCTTACAGCTAGTGCAGTCGTCTGAAGCATCATTTTGGCTATCAGAAGCCCCATCACGCGTATTATGGTAATACAGCGTTTTAACGCCGAGTTTATACGCGTTTAACAGGTCTTTTAGCAAGAGTTTCATTGGTACTTTGCCATTTGGCTGACTGCTTGGGTCATAGTTGGTATTGGCAGAGATCGCCTGATCGATGAACTTTTGCATAATGCCCACAAGCTGCAAATAACCATCGTTGCTACCAATATTCCACAGTAGTTCGTAGTTATCTTTGTACTTGCTGTACTCAGGAACAACTTGCTTCAAGATACCGTCTTTTGAGGCTTTTACTGACACATAGCCACGTGGTGGTTCAATACCATTGGTTGCGTTAGAGATCTGAGATGATGTCTCAGAAGGCATAAGCGCAGACAGGGTTGAATTACGCAGGCCGTGAGTCTTAATTTCTTCACGTAAGGTTTCCCAGTCGTAGTGAAGCTCTGCACTACAGACTTTATCAATATCTTTTTTGTAGGTATCGATAGGTAAAATGCCTTGCGAATACGTTGTTTCATTAAACGCAGGACAAGCACCTTGTTCTTTCGCCAAGCCAACAGACGCTTTCAACAGGTAGTACTGAATCGCTTCAAATGCCTGGTGAGTAATATTGTTTGCACTACCGTCAGAATAACGAACACCGTGTTTGGCAAGATAATAGGCAAAGTTGATAACACCCACACCAAGGGTACGGCGGTTCATGGTTGAACGACGTGCAGCGGGTAGCGGATAATCTTGGTAATCTAACAGGGCATCTAGCGCACGAACAGTAAGATCGGCGAGATCTTCAAGATCGTCTAATGTATCAATTGCGCCTAAGTTGAATGCAGACAGCGTACATAGTGCAATTTCGCCACTTTCGTCTTCAACATTGCTTAACGGCTTGGTTGGCAATGCAATTTCAAGACACAAGTTAGATTGACGGATCGGTGCCACACTTGGGTCAAACGGGCTGTGGGTATTACAGTGATCGACGTGTTGAATGTAGATACGGCCGGTAGAAGCACGCTCTTGCATCAGTAGCGAGAACAGGTCGATAGCCTTAATGGTCTTACGTTTGATGCTGCTATCTTGTTCGTATTTCACGTACAGGCGTTCAAACTCGTCTTGATCGGCAAAGAACGCGTCATAAAGACCAGGTACATCAGAAGGCGAGAACAAGCTGATGTTTGCACCTTTGATCAGGCGGGTGTACATCAGTTTGTTGATTTGTACGCCGTAGTCCATGTGACGGACACGGTTTTCTTCAACACCACGGTTGTTCTTCAGTACCAGCAGTGATTCAACTTCGCCGTGCCAGATTGGGTAGAACAAGGTTGCTGCACCGCCGCGAACACCACCCTGAGAACAGCATTTAACTGCCGTCTGGAAGTACTTGTAGAATGGAATACAACCGGTGTGGAATGCTTCACCACCGCGGATTTCAGACCCTAATGCGCGAATACGACCGGCATTGATACCGATACCAGCACGCTGAGAAACATAGCGAACAATTGAACTTGCTGTTGCATTGATTGAATCAAGGCTATCGTCACATTCGATCAGGACACAAGAACTGAATTGGCGTGTTGGCGTGCGTACACCAGACATAATTGGCGTAGGCAGTGAAATTTTGAATGTTGATGCCGCATCGTAGAAACGTTTGATGTAGCTAAGGCGGGTTTCTCTTGGGTACTTACCAAACAGGCAGGCAGCAATCATGATGTAAAGGAACTGGGCACTTTCAAAGATCTCACCGGATACACGGTTTTGCACCAGGTATTTACCTTCAAGTTGCTTAACCGCAGCGTAAGAGAAGTTCATATCGCGCCAGTGATCGATGAAGCTATCCATCTGGGCAAATTCTTCTTCGGTATAGTCTTCAAGCAAATGCTGGTCGTACTTACCTTTTTCAACAAGGTTTGTAACATGCTTATAAAGTGTTGGCGGCTCGAATTGACCATACGCTTTCTTACGCAGGTTGAAGATCGCCAGGCGTGCTGCAAGGTACTGGT
This sequence comes from Photobacterium sagamiensis, assembly GCF_050337085.1. Taxonomy (NCBI): domain Bacteria; kingdom Pseudomonadati; phylum Pseudomonadota; class Gammaproteobacteria; order Vibrionales; family Vibrionaceae; genus Photobacterium; species Photobacterium sagamiensis. Next base: position 133,627 of record NZ_JAKJSP010000012.1, read on the forward strand.
AATCTGGTGATTCTTCTGAAATCAGATCCGCTGCTGCCTTGATGATGGTTTCGTGGATGTCTGCAGTCTTAATGCCATCGTAGAACTGGATGTGAGATTTTAGTTCGACTTGAGATACCGATACATTGACGAGGTCTTCTGCAGCCCAGGCAATGACGCGGTGGATTTTATCCAAATCGATAGTTTCTTTACGGCCATCACGCTTGGTAACAGTTAGCTGTTGATTCATTTTTAGTAGTTTTCCCGAAATTCCATACATCCGGTGTTTTTTTGCAACTTTAATAATAAGGCTAGCAAAGATTGTGATCTTTGTTACATTTCTTGTTGCGTGTAAAAAACACTATATATGGTGGTGTTGAGCTTATGGGGTTACAAGATAGTGATGAAGACGCTATTTTGCAAGGTGGTAGTTTTCAACCGGTTGTGGATAACTTGGGGATTCAAAATAAATAGTTAGTGCCTACTAACCCGTTCTGGTCAGACATGGCAATATTAATGAAAAAAGCAACCCGCAGATGATTGCTTTTTTTTAAAATAAAAATTTATTTTCCTTGATTTTTAGTGGTTTTAAAGCTGTTCGAGCAAGCTCTGAAAGTTGTTTGAAAAATAACTTATTTGCATTCATTTTGACTTTGCAAGGTGGTGATAAATGCTTCGGGTGTCTGCAGGATTCCGTGCGCTTCCCAGTGTTCAGGTGTATGCGATTCGCCAATATAGCCCCAGCCAGCAATGTAACGATGCATATTCGCTGCGCGAGCAGCAATCATGTCTTTTTCGATATCACCAATATAGGCACAAGTATTGTGGTCTACACCAAGTAACTCACTGGCATAAAGCAAGGGTTCGGGATGAGGCTTAGCTAAGGCGAGCGTATCACCACATACGATGGCTTGTGCTTTCAGTAGCTCCGGAAAAAACGGCAGCAGCATATCTGTCAGAAATCCAGGCTTATTGGTCATAATGCCCCAGGGGATCGCTTGTTGTTCAAGGTACGAGAGTAGCTGACGAATACCTTGGTAGATAGACGTGCCGACACAGATGTTTTGCTGGTAGTAACCGAGGAACTCCTGCCTGAGCTTGGGCAGATCAAGATGCGGAGGGATAACGCCAAAGCCTGCACTTAGCAGTCCTTTTGCACCATAGCTGGTATTGGCTTTGATTTGGGGGGCGGTAAGCGGTCCATGATCATAATCGGCCAGTACTCGGTTTGCCGCTTCTGCCATATCCGGCGCGGTATCTAATAAGGTGCCGTCGAGATCAAACAGCACGGCTTGGATGGTTTTTGTCATGCTTAAACGTCCATATAGTAATCACAAAAAAGAAAGCACTATAGGAAGCATATACTCAAACTACCTCAAGATGCAGAGTTCAGCGAGAATTCATTGGCTTTTAGTCAAGACAGCCATTTGAGTGAATAATGGTTCTATTTGGAGTAAGACAGTGAATTGGGCGTTTGAATATTGGGCTTAAATAACAGCAGGATGGATAAAAGGGCAATAACATGCCCCTTATGGCAAGATCAAGACTGGCGTGAAAAAAGTTAAGCTTTGACGGTGTGAACAATGTAGTTCACATCAACGTTGTTACCTAACCAGTAGTGATCCGTTAACGGATTATAGTGAAGGCCGATAATGTGGCGATCTTGAAGCGGGGTCGGGTCAATCATGCCAATCAATTCCGACGGACGAATAAACTTCTTATGATCGTGTGTCCCTTTAGGAACCAGCTTGAGTAGGTGCTCTGCGCCAACAATGGCAAAGAGGAAAGATTTGGTATTACGGTTCAAGGTGGAAAAGAATACATGACCGCCCGGCTTAACCATTTTGGCACAAGCAGCAATCACTGACGCCGGATCGGGTACGTGTTCAAGCATTTCCATACAGGTGACCACATCATAGGTCTCCGGATGCAGCTCTGCGTGTTCTTCCGCTGTGCGCTGAACATACTCAAGCTTCGTACCCGTCTCTAAGGCATGCAGGCGGGCAACGGTCAGGGGCTCTTTCCCCATATCCAGCCCGGTGACGTCGGCACCTTCAACAGCCATGCTTTCAGCCAGAATACCGCCTCCACAGCCGACATCTAGTACTTTTTTGCCAAACAGCCCTCCGGCATGGTCGATAACATAGTTCAGGCGAAGCGGATTGATTTGGTGAAGAGGTTTGAATTCACTCTCTAAATCCCACCAGCGCGACGCCAGATCTTCAAATTTACTGATTTCTGCCGGATCGACATTTAACTGCTTGGTCATTTTATCGCCATTTCCTTAACTGGTGGAGCATTATCCCGATTGGTATTATAGCTAAATAGCGATGACATGAAATATCTGAATGCAATAGAGAGGTGAAAATGGGGCGGCAAGTCGAAAGGGTTTAAAAGCAGTGGCTTTGATCCCACTGCTTTATAGAGGTTGCAATTATTCTGACGAGTCAATGATAGGAAAAGTTAAGAATTCAGGACTAATAGAACCTGAAAAAATGGTCATTGCTGCCAGAACTAACATAAGTGCATATTTTCCGCCGATGATGCATATCCCAATAGTATTGATTGCTGTGTCAAACATAATGATTTCTCTCATTGATGGTCAGAAATAGCTGTTAACGGTGCTGTATTAGCAGCTACACGAGCTTATTACATAGATAATTTTACGCGCAAATAAAGTATATAACTTGATAGCGATCACTTTTCGGACCGGCGTTCAGCCAGCTCAATGCAGCAATGTTCATAAAAAACGCACGGGTCGTGTTTTTACAATTGGTTGCACTTTTTTTAATCGATTGGGAGGGCCAAGGATAACGTAGTGGTTAAGGAGTGATCAGGTAGAATGGAAAATTCTTTCGAATCTTGATCGCATTGTTTCTGATTTTTCGTAATTACGCTAAATTACTCACAACATAAGCGGTTAAAGGTGTGCCTATTAAGTCGGAATTATGCTATATTCTCGCACCTTGCACGTATAAAAATACGACAGAAATTACCTGAGGGATATTGGCTCAATGAGCGATCTTGCAAAAGAGATCACGCCCGTAAACATTGAAGACGAGCTGAAAAGCTCTTATCTCGACTACGCGATGTCAGTTATCGTGGGTCGTGCTCTTCCGGATGTGCGTGATGGCCTTAAGCCAGTGCACCGTCGCGTATTATTCGCGATGAATGTGCTAGGCAATGACTGGAATAAAGCTTACAAAAAATCTGCCCGTGTGGTTGGTGACGTAATCGGTAAATATCACCCGCATGGTGATAGTGCTGTATACGATACTATCGTACGTATGGCGCAACCATTCTCGCTACGCTACATGCTTGTCGATGGTCAGGGTAACTTCGGTTCCGTTGATGGCGACTCAGCTGCAGCGATGCGTTATACCGAAATTCGTATGGCAAAAATTGCCCACGAACTTTTGGCTGACCTTGATAAAGAAACGGTCGACTTTGTGCCTAACTATGATGGCACAGAGCATATCCCTGAGGTTATGCCAACGAGGGTTCCTAACCTTCTAGTTAACGGTTCATCGGGCATCGCGGTTGGTATGGCAACGAACATACCACCTCATAACCTGGGTGAAGTCATCAATGGCTGTCTGGCTTTTATCGATAATGAAGAAATCACTATCGATCAGCTGATGGATTATATTCCTGGCCCTGACTTCCCGACTGCGGCACTGATCAATGGTCGTAAAGGTATTATTGATGCCTACCATACTGGTCGCGGTAAAGTTTACATGCGTGCTAAAGCTGATATTGAAGTTGAGAAGAATGGTCGAGAAACCATTATTGTCTCTGAGATCCCATATCAGGTGAACAAAGCACGTTTGATCGAAAAGATCGCAGAGCTGGTTAAAGATAAGAAAGTTGAAGGCATCAGTGCATTACGTGATGAGTCTGATAAAGACGGTATGCGTATTGTTGTTGAATGTAAGCGTGATGCTGTTGGTGAAGTTATTCTGAATAACCTTTACTCACAAACTCAGCTGCAAACGACATTTGGTATTAACATGGTTGCACTTGACCATGGTCAGCCTAAGCTCTTCAACTTAAAAGAGATGCTGAAGTGCTTCGTGAATCACCGCCGTGAAGTGGTGACACGTCGTACAATCTTCGAGTTGCGTAAAGCGCGTGAGCGTGCCCACCTTCTTGAAGGTCTGGCCATTGCACTGGTTAACATCGATCAAATTATCGAGTTGATCCGTAATGCACCGACACCACAAGTTGCGCGTGAAGGGCTTCTTGCTCGTCCATGGCAGTTAGGTGATGTTGCTGCCATGCTTGAGCGTGCTGGTGTTGATGCTGCACGTCCTGAATGGTTAGCGCCTGAGTTTGGTATTCATGGCGGTCAGTACTTCCTGACAGAGCCACAAGCACAAGCAATTCTTGAGCTGCGCTTGCACCGCTTAACCGGTCTAGAGCACGAGAAGATCCTTGAAGAATATAAAGGTCTTCTTGATATCATCGAAGAATTACTGTTTATCCTTGGTAGCCCTGAGCGCCTGATGGAAGTAATTCGCGAAGAACTCTTTGCAGTTAAAGAGCAGTTTAACGATGAACGTCGTACTGAAATTACTGCAGCTAGCCACGATATCGATCTTGAAGATCTAATTACTCAGGAAGATGTCGTTGTAACCTTGTCTCATGAAGGTTACGTGAAGTATCAGATCCTGAGTGACTACGAAGCTCAGCGTCGTGGCGGTAAAGGTAAAGCGGCAACGCGCATGAAGGAAGAAGACTTCATCGAGCGTCTGCTGGTAGCTAATACCCACGATACTATCTTGTGCTTCTCTAGCCGTGGTCGTATGTACTGGCTGAAAGTGTACCAGCTACCATTAGCGAGCCGTACTGCTCGTGGTAAGCCAATCGTGAATATTCTTCCGTTGGAAGAAGGCGAGCGTATTACCGCGATTCTGCCAGTGAAAGAATATGAAGCAGATAAGTTTGTCTTCATGGCAACCGCAGACGGTACTGTGAAGAAGACTCCACTGACTGATTTCAGCCGCCCTCGCAGCGCTGGTATCATTGCAGTAAATCTTCGTGAAGGTGATTCGTTGATTGGTGTTGATGTCACTGATGGCACACGCGATATCATGCTGTTCTCTTCTTACGGTAAAGTGGTTCGATTCTACGAAAGCCCTGTTATTGACGAAGAAGGCAATGCGAAAGGCGGTGTTCGTGGTATGGGACGTACTGCAGCTGGTGTTCGTGGTATTAAGCTGGCTGAAGGTGACAAAGTTGTATCACTGATTGTTCCACACAATGACGGTGACGTACTGACAGTAACTGAAAATGGTTACGGTAAGCGTACTTCACTGGAAGAATACCCAGCGAAGAGCCGTGCGACACAAGGTGTTGTGTCTATCAAGGTTTCTGATCGTAACGGTAAAGTTGTTGGTGCAGTTCAGGCTGAAGATGGCGATGAGTTCATGATGATCACCAATGGTGGTACATTAGTACGAACTCGTGTTTCTGAAGTAAGCCGTGTTGGTCGTAACACTCAAGGTGTGACGCTAATTCGTACTGCTGAGGAAGAACTTGTTGTTGGTCTTCAGCGTATTGATGAGCCAGAAGAAGTTGAACTGGATGAAGACGCTATCGTAGATGGTGAAATCGCAGTCGACGGTGAGCAGGCTACTGATACAGAAGCAACGCAACAACCTGACGCGGATTCAGAGCAAGGTGAGTCAACTGACGAAGAGTAATCGTTAGTTTGCTATGCTAATAAAAACGCAGCCCACGGGTTGCGTTTTTTTATATCTGGAAAGTCTTAATAAATAGATGATCTGTTTGATTATGGTCGAGTTGATCATTTTTCTACAAATAGTTGCCTCCAGGGGTTTTCAGATCCGCTATAAAGGTGTAAAAAAAGATAAGTTGATCCTTGTCACAGCTTGTTGTCTCAACGGTTAGTGATAAGAAAGATAAATATCCCCCAATTGCACTGCAGGAGCACGTTTTTCATCATGGAAAAAGTCTATAACTTTTGCGCTGGCCCAGCGATGATCCCAGCGGAAGTTTTAAAAAAGGTTCAGGAAGAGCTCGTTAACTGGAATGGTTTAGGAACATCTGTGATGGAAATCAGCCACCGCAGTAAAGAGTTTCTTGCTGTTGCGCAGCAATCGGAACAAGATCTGCGTGAGCTATTAGGGATCCCTGCCAACTATCATGTTCTTTTCTGTCATGGTGGTGCCCGTGGCCAGTTTGCTGCAGTACCAATGAATTTATTGGGTGATGCACAAACGGCCGATTATATGGACGGCGGTTATTGGGCGCATAGTGCCATTGCAGAAGCAAAGAAATACTGTAAGCCCAATGCGGTGGATATTACTTGTGAACGTGATGGTAAAAAAGCGATTCTGCCAGCAAGTGAGTGGCCACTTTCTGCTGATGCGCCTTTTGTCCATTTCTGCCCGAATGAAACGATTGATGGCATTGAAATCCGTGATTTACCTGATACGGATAAACCCATCGTTGCTGATATGTCATCAACGATTTTGTCTCGCCCTATCGATGTGTCGAAGTATGGTGTTATTTACGCGGGGGCACAGAAGAATGTTGGTCCTGCTGGCTTAACCATTGTGATTGTTCGTGACGATCTACTGGGTCAAGCGAAGCAAGAAACCCCAAGTATCTTTGACTATAAAGTGCTGTTCGATAAAGAGTCGATGTTCAACACCCCGCCGACGTTTGCCTGGTACCTGGCTGGTGAAGTGTTCAAGTGGCTGAAAGATCTTGGTGGCTTGGAAGCGATGCAAAAACTCAATGAGGCAAAAGCGAATTTGCTTTATGACTTTATTGATAGCTCAGACTTCTATATGAATAATGTGCACCCAGATAACCGTTCATTGATGAATGTACCGTTCCAGTTAAAGACTCCGGAACTTGACGGAAAATTCTTGGAGCAAGCTGATGCTGCGGGTTTGAAAGCACTACAAGGTCACCGCGTTGTCGGCGGTATGCGTGCGTCGATTTACAACGCAATGCCGATTGAAGGCGTTCAAGCACTGGTTAATTTCATGCAGGAGTTTGAGCAAGAAAACGCTTGATAGCTACATAATAAACTTGAGAGCTACATAATAAAAAAGCCGCGATTAAGCGGCTTTTTTATTTATTTATTTATTTATGCAGAATTCTTTCGCCAGATAACAGCGAATCGATTGTTCGCTGGCATCAAAATGCGGATAGGGTAGATTGTTAGGATCAACCCACTGCCAACCCTCACATTTGTCGGGCTCTTTTAATTCCGGTTCACCGCTGAAATCGGTCACAAGGAGCGCGATACTAATGTAATGCTTTCCTGATTCCCGGTAAGTCGCGAGGTTATTCGTCACTGCAATAACTTCAGGGTTATAAATGGTAATTCCTGTCTCTTCTTTCATCTCCCGAATGGCACATTCAGAGAAAGTCTCGCCAATTTCCAGGTGGCCGCCCGGTATTGAATAGTATGGAGCATGGCTGTTCTTTCGTTTGCCGACAAGGATCTCACCTCTGTCATTTACAGTGATGATGCCAATGCCGACTTTGGGCGTCACAGAACTCACGGTTGATCCCTTATATGATGACTGAAATTTGATTCAGAGGGGCTTGGAATAATTCAAAAAATTTATCTGGTTAGGTTACCTGCAGGTTCGCCCAAAATCTATAAAGATATGCTCGGCCACTTCAATAGGCAGTGTTCAACGAGCATCCAGGGGCTTTTAGGTAAAACAGCCCTATGAGCAAATCGGGTTCTATTTGGAGTTTAAAAAAGGTACTAGCGAACTGAGGCATTATTCGCTAATCTGCAGGAACGCCCAAAATACAGGATTGAATAAATAACAGATGGAAAGTTTAACGTTACAGCCGATAAAGAAGATCAATGGGGAAGTGAATTTACCGGGTTCGAAGAGTGTTTCTAACCGCGCACTATTATTGGCAGCGTTAGCGCAAGGTAATACTCGTCTCACCAACTTGTTAGACAGTGACGATATCCGCCATATGCTGAATGCACTAAAACAGCTGGGTGTGAACTATCAATTATCGGCTGACAAAACCGTATGTGAAGTGGAAGGATTGGGCTCAGCATTTCAAGCGGAACAAGCTCTCGAATTATATTTGGGCAATGCTGGAACTGCAATGCGTCCGTTAGCTGCAGCATTATGTTTAGCGGATGGTGAGTTTGTACTGACGGGTGAGCCTCGCATGAAAGAGCGTCCAATCGGACACCTTGTTGATGCACTACGTACTGCGGGCGCAGACGTGACCTACTTGGAAAATGAAAACTACCCGCCGCTGAAAATTAAAGGCACAGGCCTGCAAGGTGGTGAAGTTGAGATAGATGGCTCGATTTCTAGCCAGTTTTTAACGGCATTTTTGATGGCGGCACCACTGGCTAAATCAGAGACGGTTATTCGTATTAAAGGCGACTTGGTTTCAAAGCCTTATATTGATATTACGTTGCATATTATGGCGCAGTTCGGTGTCACCGTCGAAAACCGGGATTATCAGGAATTCGTTGTGCCTGCCGGTCAGACTTACCAGGCTCCTGGTGAATTTCTGGTTGAAGGGGATGCATCGTCAGCCTCTTATTTCTTAGCCGCTGCGGCGATAAAAGGCGGCGAAATCAAAGTAACGGGCATAGGTAAGAAAAGCATTCAGGGTGATGTACAGTTTGCTGATGCGCTTGCCGCCATGGGCGCTGAGATTGAATGGGGTGATGACTATGTGATTGCCCGTCGGGGTGAGTTGAAAGCCATTGATATGGACTTTAACCATATTCCTGATGCGGCAATGACAATTGCCACCGTGGCGCTTTTTGCTGAGGGGACAACCTCTATTCGCAACGTTTATAACTGGCGTGTGAAAGAGACGGATCGTTTAGCCGCAATGGCAACAGAGCTACGTAAAGTGGGTGCCGAGGTTGAAGAGGGTGATGACTACATTACTATTACGCCTCCGGCAAAACTTAAACATGCCGCCATTGATACTTATGATGATCATCGCATGGCGATGTGTTTTTCATTAGTGGCCCTGAGTGATACGCCAGTGACTATCAATGATCCTAAATGTACCTCGAAGACCTTCCCTGACTATTTCGATAAGTTAGCAATGTTAAGCCAGCCAGCATAACGGCTGACACTCTTTAGCTTGCAGAAAAAGCCCGTACCGAAGAGTACGGGCTTTTTCGTTAGCAAGGGGCTTATTTAAACAAAGGAACTGATTGGCTCATTTATGTTTTTTAGCTGTAACTTTATTATTTCTCACGTATAATACGCCCCCGTTTGATAGGCAGTTATTCTGCTTAACGAAATGATTGTTGTAACAATTTCGGAGAAAACCTATGTCTACTCACGCTCCAGTTATCACTGTTGACGGTCCAAGTGGTGCCGGTAAAGGTACGCTATGTATGCTGTTAGCAGAAAAGCTGGGCTGGAATTTACTCGATTCTGGTGCGATCTACCGCGTATTAGCACTGGCTGCAATTCATCACGGTGTTGATATTGAGTCAGAAGACGCCTTGGTTCCGCTTGCGGCGCATTTAGATGTCCAGTTTATCGCTGAAGGTGAACTGGTGAAGGTTATTCTGGAAGGTGAAGACGTATCGAACACGCTTCGTACTGAAGAGGTGGGGAATACTGCGTCAAAAGTGGCAGCGTTACCGCGCGTACGCGAAGCCTTACTTCGCCGCCAGCGCGCCTTTAGTCATGCACCCGGTCTGGTGGCTGACGGGCGCGATATGGGTACCGTGGTATTCCCGAGCGCAGAGGTGAAATTCTTTCTTGACGCGAGCGCGGAAGAACGTGCTAACCGCCGTATGAATCAGTTGCAACAAAAGGGCTTAGATGTTAACTTTGACAGCCTTTTAAGCGAAATTCAGGAACGTGACGACCGCGATCGTAATCGCTCGGTGGCTCCGTTACGTCCCGCAGGCGACGCTTTGGTGCTAGACTCTACTGATATGTCAATAGAGCAAGTAACGGCACAAGCGTTGGCTTATATTGAACAGAAATTAGATACAAAATCATTATTTGCTGAGTGATCAGCGATGCTGTCGGTTTCACGGATGAAAACTGACATTACTTTCAACCCCATGCGGTAGGATACCCATGGTTGTTTATCATATTGAAGAATAATTAAATGACTGAATCTTTTGCTTTACTCTTTGAAGAGTCTCTAAACGAAATCGAAACTCGCCCGGGTGCGATCGTTAAAGGTACTGTAATCGGTATTGAGAACGGTTACGTTCTTGTTGATGCAGGCCTTAAGTCTGAGTCTTCTATTCCACTTGAAGAATTCAAAAACGCTGCTGGCGAACTTGAAGTCGAAATTGGTGCAGTAATCGACGTAGCACTTGACGCAATCGAAGATGGTTTCGGTGAGACTAAACTTTCTCGTGAGAAAGCTAAGCGTCATGAAGCTTGGATCCAGCTTGAAAAAGCTTACGAAGAAGCTGAAACAGTTGTTGGTATCATCAACGGTAAAGTTAAGGGCGGCTTCACAGTTGAACTTAACGGTATCCGTGCGTTCCTTCCTGGTTCACTAGTTGACGTACGTCCAGTTCGTGACACTGCTCACCTGGAAAACAAAGAGCTAGAGTTCAAAGTAATCAAGCTTGACCAGAAGCGCAACAACGTTGTTGTTTCTCGCCGCGCAGTTATCGAATCTGAGAACAGCGTTGAGCGTGACGAGCTACTTGCATCTCTACAAGAAGGCATGGAAGTTAAAGGTATCGTTAAGAACCTTACTGACTACGGTGCATTCGTTGATCTTGGCGGTGTTGACGGTCTTCTACACATTACTGATATGGCTTGGAAACGCGTTAAGCACCCAAGCGAAATCGTTAATGTTGGCGACGAAATCAACGTTAAAGTTCTTAAGTTCGACCGTGAGCGTACTCGCGTATCACTAGGTCTTAAGCAACTTGGCGAAGATCCATGGGTAGCAATCGCTAAGCGTTACCCAGAGAGCACTAAGCTTTCTGGCCGTGTTACTAACCTAACTGACTACGGCTGCTTCGTTGAAATCGAAGAAGGCGTTGAAGGTCTAGTACACGTTTCTGAAATGGACTGGACTAACAAAAACATCCACCCATCGAAAGTTGTTAACGTTGGCGACGAAGTTGAAGTTATGGTTCTTGATATCGACGAAGAACGTCGTCGTATCAGCCTAGGTCTTAAGCAGTGTAAAGCTAACCCATGGCAGTCATTTGCAGAAATGCAAGCTAAGGGCGACCAAGTAACTGGTAAGATCAAGTCTATCACTGACTTTGGTATCTTCATCGGTCTTGACGGCGGCATCGACGGTCTTGTTCACCTATCTGACATTTCTTGGAATGTTTCTGGTGAAGACGCAGTTCGTGACTTCAAGAAAGGCGACGAAATCTCTGCAGTTGTTCTAGCAGTTGACGCAGAGCGTGAGCGTATCTCTCTTGGCGTTAAGCAGATCGAAGAAGACCCATTCAACAGTTACGTTGCAGTAACTAAGAAAGGCGCTCTTGTAAACGGTACTGTTACTGCAGTTGACGCTAAAGGCGCAACAGTAGAACTAGCTGAAGGTGTTGAAGGTTACCTACGTGCTTCTGAAGCATCAGTTGACCGTGTTGAAGACGCAACTCTAGTTCTTTCTGTAGGCGACGCTGTTGAAGCTAAGTTCACAGGTGTTGACCGTAAGAACCGCGTAATCAACCTATCTGTTCGTGCTAAAGATGTTGCTGATGAGCAAGAAGCAATGGCTAGCCTAAACAAGCAAGAAGAAGCTTCTTTCGGTAGCGCTATGGCTGACGCTTTCAAAGCGGCTAAAGGCGAATAATTGGGCACAGGGGGAAGCATTTTCCCCCTGAACGGTTATACTATTGAGAAACATACTAAAAACGGAGTGTTTATGACAAAGTCTGAGCTAATTGAAAGACTATGTAGTCAACAAACACATCTTTCTGCTAAACAGGTAGAAGATGCAATCAAGGAAATCCTTGAGCACATGGCGGGCACCCTCGCAGAAGGTGATCGTATTGAAATCCGTGGCTTTGGTAGCTTCTCTTTGCATTACCGTGCTCCTCGTGTAGGTCGTAATCCTAAAACAGGTGACAAGGTTGAGCTGGATGGTAAGTACGTCCCTCACTTTAAACCTGGTAAGGAATTACGCGACCGTGTTAACGCAGCGATTGCTGGTTAATAGCGAATAGAACAAAAAAACGGCATGCTGTGTAGTATGCCGTTTTTTTATGTCTATTGATCATGGTCTGACGAGTGAAAATCTTGCATAATCAACCCATCAAATTTTTGATCTAGTGAGAGGATTCACGATGAAGATAATCAGCATTCTTATTGTAGTGGTTTGCTTTTTGATCACGCTGGCACTCGGGGCTCAGAACCAAGAGTTGGTAAATTTTAATTATCTGGTTGCTCAAGGTGAGTTCCAGATGTCGACCTTATTGGGAATTGCATTTGGCTCGGGCTTTGCTATCGGCTGGCTAATTTGTGGCATGCTATATCTAAAGGCGCGCTTTTCTCGTAACCGCCTGAATAAGAAAGTCGTAAAACAGCAAAAAGAATTGGATCAGCTTCGTGCCGAGCCTGTTAAGGAATAAGATTTAATGCTAGAGCTGTTGTTCCTGTTACTTCCTATCGCCGCCGCCTATGGCTGGTATATGGGTAACAGGAGCGCTCAAAATGAACGTCAAGAGCAGTCTCATCACCTGTCACGCCAATATGTAACGGGTTTAAACCTGCTGTTATCTGATCAGTCGGATAAAGCAGTCGATCTCTTTATTGAGTTGCTTCAGGTCGATAGTGAAACCATTGATACTCACCTTGCTTTGGGTAATCTTTTCCGAAGCAGGGGTGAAGTTGATCGCGCAATTCGCATTCACCAAAACCTTATTGCCCGCCCGAATCTCACCATCGACCAACGTAACCTTGCACTGCAGCAGCTGGCAAAAGACTACATGGCTGCTGGTTTTCTCGATCGAGCAGAAAAAATATTTGAACAGTTACTTGATGAGCCCGATCACCGTGAAGGTGCCTTGCAACAATTGCTGTCTATTTATCAGCAAACGCGTGAGTGGGAAAAAGCCATAGAGATGGCGAATCAGCTCATTAAAATGGGTAAAACTAAACTTAAGCATGATATCGCCCATTATTGGTGTGAAATTGCGATGCTTGAGATGGGCGCTCAGAACCAAGATAAGGCAAAGCAATGTTTAAAGAAGGCTTTGTCTGCTGATAAGAGCTGTGTACGTGCTTCTATCACGATGGCACGCATCCTGATAAAGGATGGTGAATACAAAAACGCGGCGAAACAGCTGGAACGTGTGGCTGAGCAGGAAATCGATTTTGCTGGTGAGGCCCTGCCGCTTCTTCTTGAATGTTATGAAGCTACAAATAATGAAACTGGATGGCTGAAGTACTTACAGCATTGTGTCGAAATGAAAGCCGGGGCTACCGCGGAGTTAATGCTCGCTGATGAAATAAATAAACGCGATGGCGCTGTTATGGCCCAAACGTTTATGACTCGGCAGCTGGCAAAAAATCCGACCATGAAAGGCTTCTATCAGTTGATGGATTACCACCTTGATGAAGCCGAAGAAGGTCGGGCAAAAGAAAGTTTAACCACGTTACGAGGCCTAGTGGGTGAGCAGCTTAAAATGAAGCCTCATTACCGTTGTCGTAAATGTGGGTTTGCCACCCACTCTTTATACTGGCAATGTCCATCTTGTAAAGGCTGGGGGGCGGTTAAGCCGATTCGAGGCTTGGATGGTGAGTAATACCGTTTGGTATTTTACTGACGATTAGATTGGGTAATTTGAGAAAGGGCTTCGCTTATGGTGAGCCCTTTTCTTTAAGCTGCCTTGCCAACAATGAATTAGAAAGACGAAGTCTAAGCAGGAGATTGAATGTTAGACCCTAAAGTGATTGTCGCACTCGACTACCCGAATCAAGATGAAGCATTGGCATTTGTAGACCGTATTGAACCGGGAAGTTGTCGCCTTAAAGTCGGCAAAGAAATGTTTACTTTATATGGCCCCGACTTTGTGCGTAAATTGCATGATCGGGGTCATTCAGTATTTCTTGATTTAAAATTTCACGATATTCCCAATACGTGTTCGCGTGCGGTGGCTGCTGCTGCTGAACTAGGTGTCTGGATGGTGAATGTTCACGCCAGTGGCGGTGAGCGCATGATGACGGCTTCGCGTGAAATTCTTGAACCTTATGGTAAAGACCGTCCGCTACTTATTGCCGTAACGGTACTAACCAGTATGGAAGCAACTGATCTTGCCGGTATTGGTATATCGCGTCAGCCACAAGAACAGGTATTAAGCTTGGCGAAACTGACCAAGAACAGCGGCCTCGACGGTGTTGTTTGCTCGGCTCAGGAAGCAAGCTTGCTGAAATTAGAGCTAGGTAATGAGTTTAAATTGGTAACACCTGGTATTCGTCCTGCCGGTAGTGCTGCGGGTGATCAACGCCGCGTAATGACCCCAGTCGAAGCGATTCAGGCGGGTTCGGATTACCTGGTGATCGGCCGTCCAATTACCCAAGCTGCAGATCCTGCGGCGGTACTGGCTGAGATCAACAAGTCACTGGCTTAATTGATTTAAAGCAAAAAGCAAACGTTTGTCTAACCCCGCACCAGCGGGGTTTTTTATTTGAGTGATTTTTACCGTTATTTCTTTTGGGTCACAAATACCCAAGTAACCTCAAGATGCTCGTTTCAGCGAGAATTTCCAGGTGCTAAGGTAAGGCGCTGATTTGCAGATATAGTTGCTCTACATAAAAATCAGCAACGCAACATTAGTGCCTGGAAAACTCGCCCTTCGGGAGTGATCCAGCCAGCTCACTTCTGTGTCAAATGCACTCGAAAGGACCAGTCATTCCTTCGCACATTTTCCTTGAACTGAACTGGCTGGCATCACTCTGAATCCTGCATCTTGAGGTAACTTGGGTATACACTTATATTTGTGTATGTGACATCAGGGATGGGCTATGGGCCAGCCATTTGATCTTTATTCTCCTTTCTGGGGGCTGATAATCGCGTTGCTGCTAGGGGCCATTATTGGCACTCAGCGTGGCTGGGTATATCGCAACGAAGCTGCGGGTTCCCGTGTCGCCGGGATAAGAACCTACTCATTGATTGGCTTGATGGGGGGGATTTCCGGGCTGTTAGCGATGGCATTTTCTGAATTGATTTTTGCTTTTTCGCTGATTGCGCTGGCGATTGTTATTGCTGTTGCCTATGTCTATAGCCAGAAAGTGAAGGCCGATCTGAGTATTACGGGCCTGATCGGCATGCTCATCACCTTTATGCTGGGCTCATTGTCGGTTGTTGGTGAGCCCGTGATTGCAGCGTCAGCTGCTGTGATCACAGCACTTATTCTGGATAACAAAAAAGAACTCCATGATGCTCTGAAAAAGCTGCAGGAATATGAACTGGATGCGGCTTTGCGGTTTCTGCTGATTTCAGTCGTTATGTTACCGTTACTGCCAGATCAAGGTTTTGGTCCCTGGTTGGCGATAAATCCTTATGAGATCTGGTGGATGGTGGTCTTGATTGCCGGGATTTCATTTGTCGGTTATTTTGCAATTAAAATTGGCGGGGCGGAAAAAGGGATCCTATTTACCTGTCTTTTTGCCGGACTGAGCTCATCGACCGCATTAACGGTGCAATTTTCCAATTTGTCAAAGCAGCAGCCACATCTCAGTGGTTTGCTGGCCAGTGGCATTTTACTGAGCTGCGGTACGATGTTTCCACGCATTCTGTTTGTTTGCTCGGTCGTAAACAGGCAGCTCATTGACTTATTGTGGTTACCAATGGTGTTGATGATGCTTGGTTTTTACCTGCCAGCCTGGTGGATTTGGCACCGTTATAAGGCTGTAGATTGTGAACAGCCTCAGGTAGCGCAAAAACCACTGGTTCTGTCATCGGCACTGTTTTTTGGTTTAGTGTTACTGCTTATTATGCTGTTATCAAATGCACTGCAAGAGTGGTTTGGTAACACCGGGGTTTTGTTGTTATCGGCAGCATCCGGGATCACGGATGTTGATGCGATCACTCTGGCATTAGGGCGACAGAGTAAAGCTGAGCTTTTGATTGGAACGGCAGGTTTGGGTATTTTTATTGCGGCCGCGGTCAATAGTCTGGTTAAAATGGCAATGGCTTTAACTATCGGGTCTAAAACGTTGGGCAGGTATGTTGTGATCCCGGTGATCAGTTCGGTCATCATCGGTGGCAGTGCCGTTTTTCTTGCATCTTGATATAGATAAGGGAAGCGTTCAAGCTTCCCTTTGTATCAGAATTTTTTAATTTTCGCAGATAGGCATATTATTAATCAGTTTGGTATTAGCAACTGATCTTCGGCGTCGCACGACTGATGCGTGAAGTTCTGTCGTGGGTAGGTGCCGAAAAGTGGCTATCGAGCAGCTTCTGCGTTAACGGGTGTTGCGGATTACTGAATACTTCATCTGTCGGTCCTCTCTCAACCACCTCGCCATTTTTCATCACCATGACTTTATCGCTGAAGTGTTTGATCACGCCCATATGCTGGGAAACATAAACATAGGACAGCCCCATTTCCTCTTGCATCTCCAGCAACAGGTTAAGGATCTGCGAGCGCATTGACATATCCAAGCCGTTTAAGGCTTCATCTGCCACAATGATACAAGGCTGCAGGATCAATGCGCGAGCCAGTGAGACACGCTGTTTCTGGCCTGTCGCCAGCATTTGCGGGTAAAAGTAGGCGTGTTCGGGTAATAAACCAACGCGTTTGAGGGTTTGCATAATACGACGCTCACGCTCTTGCGGCGTCATATTGGTGTTTCGTTTTAATGGGCCTTCCAGAATACGACCGATCTGAATTCGTGGATTTAGCGCCGTGTTTGGGTCTTGAAAAATCATCCGGATCAGCTTGCAACGGGTCTTGAAATCTTTCGGTTCAAGCACCTCACCGTTTACCCGAATAATGCCATCGGTTGGCTCTACTACACCAGCGAGCATTTTGGCCAATGTCGACTTACCTGAGCCGTTTTCACCCATGAAAGCGATAGTTTCACCGGCATTGAGAGAAAACGAAACCGGTTTTACGGCTTCAATCGTACGGCGGCGAAACAGCCCGGAGCGGTAATGATAATCTTTTTTCAGATTTTCGACTTCGAGTAGCGCACTCATTTCTTTGTTTCCTCCATATTTAGCGGGAAGTGGCAGCTAAACTTATGGCTTTTGATTTTCTGTCGTTTAGGTACCTCAACACACTTACGCTGCGCATGCGGACAGCGGGGGCCGAGTCGACAGCCAATCGGTAAATGTTGCAGCGGAGGAATTGAGCCCGGCAAGGTTTCAAGTTTACTTTTGTGGGCGATATTCTTGCTAAAATCAGGCATCGCCCGTAATAATGCTTCAGTATAAGGATGATGAGGCGATTCAAGTAATTGCTTACGGCTACCAGATTCGACCGATTGCCCGCAATACATTACCGTTATACGGTCTGCCCATTGGGTAACCATGGTTAAATCATGGCTGACTAACAGAATAGTTGTATTACTCAGCTGATTCATGCGACTTAGCAAACGGAAGATCTGAGCCTGAGTGATTGGATCAAGATCATTGGTCGGCTCATCGGCAATGAGCAGGCGAGGGCGGTTGGCGATAGCCATTGCAATCATCACTTTCTGACATTCGCCTTCGGTCAGCTCATAAGGGTAACTATTCATGACCCGTTTATGCTCTTTGATCCCCACTTTGTGCAAGAGGGCAATGGCTTGTTTTTGCCGCCATCGTAATCGGTGCCACCATTTACCCGAAAAGGATGATGACGGGATAGCTTCTTCAAGCTGTTCACCGGCTTTTTCTGATGGATCAAGGCAGGATGAGGCTTCCTGAAAGATCATCGCAATTTCGCGCCCGACGATTTTACGGCGTTCGCGTGGCGAAAGTGTGAGTAAATCGATGTCACCTAGCCGCATACGGTCTGCACTGACTCGCCAGTTATCTTTGGTTACACCGGCAATGGCTTTGGCAACCAAACTTTTACCGGAGCCTGATTCACCCACTAGGCCACGGATTTCACTCTCGTTAATGGTCAGGCTCATGCGATCAACCGCCTTGACCATTCCCTGAGGAGTATCAATTTCGATGGTCAGGTTTCGAATATCGAGTAATGGCATTAATCAATCCCCGCATTTAAAGCTTGGCGGAGTCCATCTCCTACTAAGTTTACTACTAATACACTGAACGTGATTGCCAACCCTGGCAATGTGACTGTCCACGGTGCCAGAAAAATTAATTCAATTGAATCACCCAGCATTGCTCCCCACTCTGATGAAGGCGCTTGTGCCCCTAATCCCAGAAAGCCTAAAGCGGCAATATCTAAAATGGCGATAGAAATTGCCCGGGTTAATTCGGTGGTGACGACTGGTAAAATATTGGGCAAGATCGAGTTATACAGCAGATAAAAATCATTGGCACCATCTAAGCGCGCAGCGATGATGTAGTCTTTTTCAACTTCGTTATGTACTGCGGTATAAATCGCGCGGATAAAGCGAGGGATCAATGCCAGCCAGATAGCCAACAGAATATTATTTTCCCCTGGCCCCATATATGCCACCACAATAATAGCGAGAAGCAGCGAGGGAATAGAGAGTACCGTGTCTAATGCATGGTTAAGGATGCTTGATTTCAGGCCACGGGTCATACCCGCCAGGACACCGATAGCAAAGCCTATTACACCGGATGCGAAAGCGATAAGCAGCGCGTAGCCAAAAGTAAGCTGAGATCCTAGCAGCAAGCGCGTTAACATATCGCGGCCTAAATCATCGGTCCCAAAGAAGAATGCAACATGGCCCGCCGGATCCCACGATGGAGGCATTAACAGTTCGGCAACTTGCTGGTATGGCAGATACGGTACCAGCCATTGGGCCGTGATGGTGATTAACATCAGAAACAGCAAGCACCACAGGCCGAACATCGCGAGCGAGTTAGCACGGAAATTTAGCCAGGAGCGTTCCCATTGGGTCGGAATTTTCTGCTCCTGGTAAACGTTATTTGAGAGCATACCATTCCTTCCTTACGAGTGGGTTAACCGCAGCCCCTGCAAGATCTGACAGGATATTGGCAAGCAGTGTAAAGCTCGCCACGGTAATGACGCCAGCCTGAATAGCAACGTAGTTTTGTTCAGAAATAGCATTCAGTAGCCAACGACCTATTCCCGGCCAGTTGAAGATAGATTCAGTCAGCATGGCGAAGGTCATCATGGTTGAAAACTGCATCCCGAGTTTTGGAATTATGGGGGGAATGGCGTTTTTCATGCCGTGGCGCATTACAATTTCAAACATCGATAAACCTTTAGTTTGTGCCACTTTAATGAAGTTTTGGGTCATGACTTCCGAGAACGATGAGCGGGCTAAACGAATAATTTCGGTTGTCGGGGCCATGGCTAATACCAGCGTCGGCAGGATCAGGTGCTGAATAACATCAAGCAGCGCATCGGTACGGTAAGGTTTGTCTGACAAAAGCACGTCAATAAGCGCAACACCGGTAATATGATCAATTTCATACAGTAAGCTATATCTGCCTGCGACTGGCAGCCAACCTAAATTTAGCGAAAATAAAAAGATTAATAGCATTGCAAGCCAAAACAGGGGAATGGAATATCCCAGCAAGGTGATGGAGGAAATAACGGTATCAACAATGCGGCCTCGGCGTACGCCTGCCAGGGTACCGACAGGGATCCCAACCAGCAGCGATAACATGAAAGCAAAGAAACACAGTTCCAGGGTTGCTGGGAAGACAGCTAGGACTTCCTGAGTAATTGGTTCTCCATTGAGGTTCAAGCCAAGGTTACCTGACGCTAAATTCTCTACATAGAGTAGCCAGCCACTCCATAACGGTTGATGACTCCATAATGAGTTCTGGTCGAGGCGTAAGATACTGAACCCGATCATCGTTAGTATGGCGAGCGTAATAATAAAGAGGTTCAGGCGACGAATGGTATAAATAAACATGTTCTACTCGCTTCGGTAAACACTTGAGAAAGAGCGAGTGCCAAACGGACTCATCTGTAATCCACCTAAGGATTTATGGTGAACCTGAAAGTGCACACCGTGTGCTAGTGGAATGATCGGTACTTGTTCATCCAGTACATCCTGGGCAAGTTGGTAATAATTCAAACGCTGATCGATTTTAGTGGTACGTAAGGCAAGTTCAAGCAGATTATCAAATCTCAGGTCACACCAATTAGCCACGTTTAAACCCGCTTGTTTGGCATTACATGATAGCAGCGGACGCAGGAAGTTATCCGGATCACCATTATCGGCAATCCAGCCCGTTAAAATCAGATCGAAACCGGTCGTGTCACCGACACTGATGCGATTACGCCTTTCCTGATGCGAGACGCTGACCTGAATACCGACGGCATTGAGATCTGCCTGGATCAGCTCAGCCGTCTTTCTCGGGCTGGGGTTATAGGGGCGGGGCTCAAGCGCTACCCTCATGGTTAATTTCAGGCTCTTGTCATAGCCCGCTTCGTTCAATAGGGCTACCGCTCGCTCCGGTGAAAAATCCAGTGACTGGCTATTGTGGTTGTAGGCCCACGACAACGGAGGCAACAGGCTTTTGGCTTTGGTGCCGGTACCGTAATACACCGAGTTCAGCAGGTTTTCTCGATTTATTGCCAAATTGATGGCTTTTCGTATTCTTAAGTCTTGCAGTACAGGCTTGTCGTTATTGATGGCAAGAAAAGCGACATTCATACCTGTCTGAGCCATTAATTCAAAATCCGGGTTATCGGTGATAACCGGTAACTGGCTGGCAAGGGGGGAAGACAGAACATCACACTCGAGGCTTAACAGTTTGGCCAACGTGCCAGTGCCACGAGAGGAAATATCAAACACCACCTGCTCCATCGGTGCTGCACCTTGCCAGTATCCCCAGTGGCGCTTAAGGCGGATCAAGTCATTCGGGGTGTACTGGTCAAGATAAAAAGGTCCGGTACCAATCGGCTTCATATCCAGTAGGTTGAGCCGACCGGCTTTGATCAGCTGCTGGCCATATTCCTGCGAATAAATGACGGCATAGCTGGTTGCAAGGTTTGACAAAAAGGAATTATCCGGCCGGATCAGAGTGAATTTTACGGTGTGTGAATCCAGTGCCTGAATATCTTTAATCAGATGAGCAAAATCGAGGCTTTCAAACCAGGGATAACGGCCTCCGGACACCTTGTTAAAAGGGTGGTTGGGCTCAATAACTCGCTTGAAACTGAATATGACGTCTTGTGCGTTGAGCTGGCGGCTTGGTTTAAACCAGTCTGTAGACTGAAACTCAATCCCTTTACGCAGAGCAAAAGTATACTCAAGCCCATCATTACTGACTGACCAGCTGCGAGCGAGACTTGGCAGTGGTTGGTGGCTGACGGGATCTAGCAGCAACAGGCGGTCGAAGATTTGTGCCGCCAGGGTATCGACAGTAAGCCCGCCATCAGTTAATTGTGGGTTGAACGTCGTCGGCGTGTCTTGCCCGCAATAGACAAAGCCGCGGCTACGAGTATTGCTATCTTGTTGAGGTTCACTGCACCCCAATAGGCCGAAAAGGCTGAAACAAGCAAGGAGCAGACGAGAATAGGCACTCATATTGAAAAGGAATTTATTGAAAACAAGTGAGTAAATTTAACATTTTCCATCACTGTCACCAAGCAATCATCCTTAATAACTGTTTATTTCTAACGTTTTGTTGCTAATAATTAGTATTAATCATCAATACCGCCACCGACTAATTGGTATTTACGCAGTAACCCCCTTAGTTGATGGTAGCTTAATCCCAACAGTTCAGCGGCATTTCGCTGATTAAATTTAGCTTGATCCAATGCTTTACGTATAATGCCGATCTCTTGATCTTGCTGCCACTGGCGCAGATCGACAGGAAAGCAGATCTCGGTAGCTGAGCCACCCGGTACCGCGGTGTCGCTCTGTTCATTATTGGTCGGCTTGGTGTGCCAGGGGGCATGAAAAGGATCAACAATGATTTCTCTAACCGGTTCATCTTCAATACTGTGGCGAAACACCGAACGTTCGACCACGTTCTTTAGTTCCCGAATATTACCGGGCCAGCGGTAGTGAAGTAATTCACCTCTGGCTTGCGGTGAGAAGCCTGCGAAATAACCAAAACCTAACTCTCGGCACATACGTACGGCATAATATTCAGCCAGTGGGAGAATATCTTCCTGGCGTTCACGTAACGGCGGAAGGTGAATAATATCAAAGGCCAAGCGGTCAAGCAGGTCGGCGCGGAACTTACCGTCTCGGGCTAATTGCGGTAAATCAGCGTTGGTTGCGCAAATTAAACGGACGTTAGCCTGGCAGGTCTTACTGCCCCCCACGCGTTCATATTCGCCATATTCGATCACTCTTAATAGTTTTTCTTGCACGCCAAGAGGCGCCGTAGCCAGTTCATCAAGAAAGAGTGTTCCGTCTTCAGCTCGTTCAAATCGCCCCTGATGACGGCCTTTTGCGCCTGTAAATGCGCCAGCTTCATGGCCAAAAAGCTCAGAGTCGATGATCCCTTCGCTCAGTGCTGCACAATTTAAGGTGATCAGCGGTTGATCCCAACGGCGTGATAAATAGTGAATACGTTGTGCAATCAGTTCTTTCCCCGTCCCTCTTTCGCCAAGAATAAGAATAGGACGATCTAAAGAAGCAAGCCGGGAGGTCTGATCAAGTACAGAAAGAAACGCTTCTGATTCACCGATTAAATTATCTGCCTTACGCATGGTCAATCTCGCTAAATATTGGCGTGTATACCCACACAATAACAGCCAGTTTACTGAGCTGTAAAGCTAAGTGCATGATTTTTAGTTAACAATAAACTGGCACAGTACTTGATATATCTATGGTGTGTTATTAAATTAGTAAACAAAAAAATCAGCCAGAAGCTTAAACAGCGGCGGGTTTAACTAAGGAGTTTGATTATGGGTATTTTTTCTCGCTTTGCAGACATTGTAAATGCAAATGTAAACTCATTGCTTGATAAAGCTGAAGATCCGCAGAAGATGATCCGTCTTATCATTCAGGAAATGGAAGACACTCTCGTTGAAGTACGTACCACATCAGCTCGTGCGTTGGCTGATAAGAAGGAACTGCAACGCCGTATAAATGCCATCGAAGCACAAAGTGATGACTGGCAGCAAAAAGCAAGCCTGGCACTGCAAAAAGGCCGTGAAGATCTGGCCCGTGCTGCCTTGATTGAAAAGCAAAAAATCAGTGATATCGCACTCACCTTAAACGAAGAATATAAGTTAGTTGAAGCAACCATTGATAAGCTAAGCGGTGAAGTTGCCGAGCTTGAAACGAAGTTGCAAGAAACTCGTGCGCGTCAGCAAGCGTTGGTGATGCGTCATAAAGCGGCAGGTAACCGTCGTGATGTACGTCGTCAGCTTGATACCGGTAAAGTGGATGAAGCATTATCGAAATTCGAGCAATACGAACGCCGGATTGATGAAGTGGAAGCAGAAGCCGACAGTTA
The DNA here is from genome assembly GCF_050337085.1 of Photobacterium sagamiensis. Classification (NCBI taxonomy): domain Bacteria; kingdom Pseudomonadati; phylum Pseudomonadota; class Gammaproteobacteria; order Vibrionales; family Vibrionaceae; genus Photobacterium; species Photobacterium sagamiensis. The sequence goes on from NZ_JAKJSP010000012.1 coordinate 157,090, forward strand.
CAACCTGGGACGTGGTAAAAACTTAGAAGATGAGTTTGCCAATCTTCAGGCTCAAGACGAGATCGAGAAAGAACTGGCTCGTATGAAAGCGAACATTAAAGATAAAGAATAATAGCTGTGAGTTAAACTGTTACAAGAATAATCACAGTAAATAACAGACTGATTCTGCGCGGAAAAGGAGAGAACAAATGTCTATGGGTTTTATTGTTGGTCCAATTGTGGTGTTCTTAATATTCGTTGCACCGCTGTGGCTGATTCTTCACTACCGCAGTAAGCGGAATGTGGGAGAAGGTTTGTCGGGTGAAGATCAAGAAAAGTTACAGGCGTTAGTTTCCCGTGCAGAACAGATGCAAGAGCGTATCGTGACACTTGAACGTATTCTTGATGCTGAAGCGCCGCAATGGAGGCAAAAGCAATGAGTAAAATCCTATATCGCGATCCGAAGAACGGCAAACTGGGAGGGGTGTGTGCAGGGCTTGCCGAATATTTCGGTGTTGAAATTTGGCTGGTGCGAATATTAACAGTATCAGCCTTTTTATTCGGGGGCGGTTTTTTCATAACGCTGGCTTATATCGCCGCTTTTATGATCCTTGATAAAATGCCAGAAGAGCGTCATCAGCAGCAAAATATTTACAAAGAACATAATGTTAAACAAAAACCGTGGCAAGCAGGAAGACCGCCAGAGCAAGTGCTGGAGAGCGTAGAAGCTGAGTTGGACAGCATGGAGAAAAACGTACGTAAGATGGAAGCGTATGTGACTTCATCCGCTTTTAAAGTGGCGCGTGAATTTAAAAACCTTTAGTGCATTTGATAAAGCGACGGTGGTCGAGCAAGGATGAAGTATAGAAGCAGGCTCTCGGCCTGCTTTTTAGTCTTTGGTTTGCTCTTAAGTTTGGTATAAAGAACTGAATCGGATATTCATCACCCGTTAATATTCGTTGCGGTATGGTTTATAAAGTAGTTAAGAACAGTCGTTGAATAACGCAGGAAAGAGTATGAATCGAATTAGTAGTGAGCTGAACAAATTAGTGAATCGTAGTTTAGACCGTCATGTCCGTCTGGCGGTGACAGGGTTATCCCGAGCCGGTAAAACGGCGTTTATTACTTCTCTGATCAATCAGCTTCTGCATGTAAGTACTAACCCGCGCCTGCCTCTTTTCTCAGCTGTTCGTGATGGTAACTTGTTGGGATCTAAGCGTGTTCCTCAGCTAGATATGCATGTACCGAAGTTTGCCTATGATGAAGGCATGAATGCTTTACTCTCTTCCCCCCCGAGCTGGCCAGAGCCTACTCGTGATGTTAGTCAGACCCGCTTGGCTCTCAGGTATAAGCCGCAAAAAGGGCCGATGAAGTTGCTGCAGGAAACGGCAACCTTATATCTAGATATTGTTGATTATCCGGGGGAGTGGTTATTGGATTTACCCTTGCTGAACCTGGATTTCCTCAGTTGGTCTCGTCAGCAAGCACAGTTACTGAAGGGAAAACGCCAGACGCTGGCTCAAGATTGGATGGCGGAGGGGGAGGCGTTTGATCCGTTCGCCCCGGCCGATGAAGCCTTGATCGAGCGTCTCTCGGCATCATTCACTGATTATCTGTTCAAGTGCAAAGCCGAAGGAGGCTTGCATTGGGTTCAGCCGGGTCGGTTTGTTCTGCCTGGCGAGCTTGCCGGGGCACCGGTGCTACAGTTTTTCCCGTTTGTCTGGGCTGGTAAATACACGGATGCACAGCTGCAACAGGCTGATGAACACAGTAACCTTGCGATGTTGCAAGACCGCTATAAGTATTATCAGCAACACGTAGTGAAAGCCTTCTATCGTGATCATTTCTCTACATTCGATCGACAGATCATACTGGTGGATTGTCTGCAACCGCTCAATGGCGGCCCTGAATCGTTTAACGATATGCGACAGGCGCTTGATCAGCTGATGCAGAGCTTTAAATACGGTCGCAGTTCGTTATTACGCCGTTTGTTTTCACCACGCATTGATAAAGTGTTATTTGCGGCGACCAAAGCTGATCATGTGACCGCAGAGCAGCATCCCAATCTGGTGAGTCTGTTACAGCAATTAGTCAATGAAGCCTGGCATACGGCTTCATTTGAGGGGATTAAGATGGATTGTGTCAGTCTTTCATCAATTCAGGCAACTGAGCCGGGATTTGTCGCTTATAAAGGTGAGCAAATGCCCGCCTTACGGGGGCATACACTAAATGATCAGGTGCAAACCCTGTTTCCGGGTGAGGTGCCACGACGTTTGCCAAACGAGAGTTTCTGGCAAAACAATGGCTTCGATTTTGTGAATTTTCGGCCGCTACCACTGCAGAGTGACGAACCACTGCCCCATATCAGAATGGATAAAGCCTTAGAGTATCTGCTTGGAGATAAATTGAAATGAGTGAATCCTATAAAACCAAAATCTTATTTGATGAATCCGAGCAGGCGTCCCAGGCAAGTCAATTTACTCAGCCAGAGAACGAGCGTAATAATCCAGAAAGCGAACTCACAAGTCAGATGCAGTTTGCCGAAGAAAATGGATTTTTACCCGACGTTAAAGTTGATCATGATGTTGAAGAGCAGCTTTCGCAAACCCTTGCCAGTAAACCTAAGCGCGGCACTGGCTGGCTGAAAGGCGTGTTAATCGCAGGGGCAGCAATGACGGGTTGGCAAACCGTTGATTATGTTCTATCAGCGTATCAAGGCAGTGACTGGTTAGCGTTGGGCTGGAGTGGTATTGTCGCGGCAGTAGCTGCGACCGGTATTACCGCATTAGGGCGGGAGTTGTTGAAGTTACGGCGACTTAAACAACGACAAACAGAGCGAGATCAGGCTCAGGCATTATTAGAGGCCGATGGTATCGGTCAGGGCAAAGCGTTTTGCATGAAATTGGCAAAACAAAGCGACATCAGGGATGAACATGTCGGCTATGATAGCTGGCTACAGGCACTCGCGGCGACTCACAATGATCGTGAAGTACTGGAGCTCTATGATCAGCTGGTACTTTGTCATCAGGATAAGTTAGCGCGACGTTTAGTGGCGAAATATTCAAGTGAAGCCGCTGTCATGGTTGCGCTTAGCCCGTTAGCGCTAGCAGATATATTGCTGGTGGCATGGCGTAATTTTAAATTAATTGAGCAAATCTCAGCCGTTTATGGTGTCGAACTGGGCTATTGGTCACGTATCAAACTGGTGAAACTAGTACTGGCAAATATGGCCTTTGCCGGGGCAACAGAAGTGATTGCAGATACTGGAATGGACATGCTCTCTATTGATTTGGCCGGACGAATGTCAACACGGGTTGCACAAGGGGTTGGTGTGGGTTTACTTACCGGACGATTAGGCCTGAAAGCGATGAGTTTAATGCGCCCATTACCCTGGCAGCCAGAGCAGCAACCAAGGCTGGGTGAAATTCGCCGTGATTTGCTGGCGCAACTGACGCGAAAAGGTGATAAACCACCCGGTCGCAGTGAATAACACTGTACCGGGTTAATCCGCTTTTATATACCTTCACTATTCGAGGAACGGAGCGTCTTGACGTGGTTGGAATAAACCGATTATCTCTGCTTCGCATTGCTCAGAGAACGGTCATACGTACAGCTCATGATTGTTCCATCTCTCATCATGTAACATCAGTGACTTGACTCACATTCAGCTTCGTCGCACACTTTAATAGTGTCAACTATTCCTGACACATTAACAGACCAAACAGTATAATTATCTGATCCACCCAGAGTATGTCAGCTGTTGAGCATAAACTGAACGTTGAAACGAGAAGGCGCACGATATGAGGTTACAAGTCAATTGCGAAGACCGGCTTGGAATAACCCGAGAACTGCTGGATATATTAACCAGCCAGGAGATTAACCTTAGGGGGATTGAGATTGACCGCATCGGGATCATTTATCTCAATTGTCCAGAAATTGAGTTTGAACAATTTAGTCAGCTCATGTCGCAAATTCGTCAGTTAGATGGTGTAACCGATGTTCGTAAAATTCAGTTCATGCCAAGTGAGCGGGAACATAAAGAACTAAAAGCACTTTTGCAGACGCTGCCGGATCCTTTTTTCTCAATCAACCTCAGCGGAAAGGTTGACCTTGCCAACGAAGCGGCTGAACACCTGATGGGGAAATCCAGCCATGATTTGTTAGGGGAAAGCATCCAGGTGATCCTGGGTTTCAACTATAGTCGCTGGTTGGAAAAAGAGAATGCTAAAAAGCGTAGCGAAATGGTGGTAATTTCAGGCCTTGATTATCTGATGGAAGTCATGCCTGTATATGTGGCTGATGAGAGTGAAGAGCCGGTATTAGCCAGTGCCGTGATCCTGCTTAAATCTCTGTCTGAGGCAAAAATGCCGATCGCAATGCGCAAAATCAGTGGAGATAACGGTTTTGAGCATTTAGTCGGGCAATCTTCCCGCTTCAAGCATTTGCTTGCTCAAGCTAAAAAGCTGGCTTTGCTGGATGCTCCTTTACTGATCCAGGGTGAAACAGGGACCGGGAAAGAGATGCTGGCACGCGCTTGTCACCAGCGTTCTATACGGCGAGAACAGCCTTTCCTCGTCGTTAACTGTGTATCTATGCCTGATAATGCCGCGGAAACCGAGTTGTTCGGTTTTGCGGGTGATCACCATGAGCCAGGTAAGAAAGGTATTTTTGAGCAAGCAGCTGGTGGCACTGTTTTCTTGTATGAGATCGGTGAAATGTCGCCTCACCTGCAAATTAAGCTACTACGTTTTTTGCAAGACGGCACATTCCGCCGGGTCGGTGAAGAAGAAGAGATTAAAGTCGATGTTCGGGTGATTTGTTCAACCCAGAAAAAACTGCCAGACTTAGTTGCTGCCGGTGAGTTTCGGGAAGATCTTTATTATCGATTGAATGTATTAGCGTTGGTTGTACCGTCGTTGCGAGAGCGCACCGCAGATATTGTTCCGTTGGCAGAACTGTTTTTGGCCCAGTTTGCACAAGAGTTACAACAGCCAAAGCCGCAGATTTCTGAACAACTGGCGCAATACCTCAGTCAGTATGCGTGGCCTGGTAACATCCGGCAGCTTCGCAATGTATTATTTCGGGCGATGACTCAGGTAGAGGGGCCCGAAATAACGGTAGACGATGTGCAATTACCCGAAAATGAGTCGACCAGTATTATCAGCGATGAGACGTTAGATGGCTCACTTGATGAAATAATGAAGCGCTATGAGTCGGGGATCCTGGCGAACCTTTATCGCAGCTACCCATCAACCCGTAAGCTGGCAAAACGCCTGGGTGTGTCTCATACCGCAGTGGCCAATAAGCTGCGTGAGTACAGTCTGACAAAGCGATAGCCTAAGCTAACAATTTCAGGTTAAGATTTGTTCAATAACGAGAGTTGGCCTGACTCCAGCGCTAATAGTTGAGACACCATTTCGCGCCCGTACCGGTAGCCACATAAGCTGTTACTGCCATTGCGAACACGGTGGCAGGGAATGATTATCGGGATGGGATTGACATTCTTTGCCATTCCAATCGCTTGACCAGCCAGTGGCTTACCAATTTTTGTTGCTATTTGTTGGTAATTGCAGGTTTGACCGAATGGTATCTCAGTGAGAGAGTGCCAAACTTGTTGTTGAAAGGCGGTACCTTGTGGCGCTAGCGGAAGAGTGAAGGTGCGCCGCTTGCCATCAAGGTACTCTTTTAGCTGGCTAATATAGGGTTTCATTGCATCGGGATTGCGTTCCCAACTGCCGTCGGGGCAAAAACCGGCGCTGCCAACAGTCAATTGTCGTAGCCCCTTGTCATCAGCAAGCAGATAGATTTTTCCTAATACGGTATCTAGACAGTCGTAGTACATCATATGTTATAAGGGACTAATTTGTTTAATACTATTATAAACCGCTCTTCAACATTAGTGGTTGATGAACTTAAAATTCGTTTGATTGGTACCAAAGATGCACAACGCATTTCAGCTTATTACCAAAAAAATCGTGAATTTCTCCAGCCTTGGGAACCGCTGCGTGAAGAAGGTTTCTTTTCGGTACAAGGGTGGGAAAAAAGGCTGATCCAATTATCGGAGCTGCAAAAGCATCATTTAGCTTATTATTTTGTGATCGTAAAGCAAGGTTCTGACGACATTTGTGGTGTGATTAATTTTAGTAATTTGATCAAGCATCCTTTCTATGCATGCCATGTTGGTTACTCGCTGGGTGACGAATATCAGGGCGAAGGTATTATGCGCCGTTCATTGAATGCCGTAGTGCAATGGATGTTTGAAGAGAGACATTTCCATCGCATTATGGCGGGCTACATGCCGAGAAATGATAAAAGCGGCAAGGTGTTGTCTGAGCTAGGGTTTGAAAAAGAAGGTCTGGCCAAAGACTATCTGTTGATAAATGGCCAATGGGAAGATCACGTACTGACCGCAAAGACGAACCCGGACTGGACACCGCCAAACAAATAATCGGAATAAAAAAGAGGCTTGCTGTAATAGCGAGCCTCTTTAGGCTGTACCGAGTACCTAGGAATTTATTCTACTGTCAGAATGCGCATGTTGTTCGTTGAACCAACAGTGTCCATCACATCACCTTGAGTGACGATGACCAGATCACCTTTCACTAAGTAACATTTGTCTTTCAATACGGCGATTGCGTGCTTAGCGGCGTCAAGGCCTGCATCGCTATCACGATCAAAGTAGATCGGTGTTACACCACGGTATAGTGCCGCACGGTTTAGGGTCTTTTCATTGCGAGACATTGCAAAGACAGGCAAACCAGAAGAAATACGTGACATCATTAGCGGCGTACGGCCAGACTCTGTCATCGTGATCATCGCTTTAACGCCTTCCATGTGGTTAGCAGCATACATGGTCGACATTGCAAGGGTTTCTTCCGGAGAGGCGAAAGTACGAGACAGGCGGTGGTTAGAAACGTTGATGCTCGGCTCTTTTTCAGCACCAATACATACGCTAGACATTGCCTCTACGGTTTCAACCGGGAAGTCGCCCGCAGCCGTTTCAGCAGAAAGCATTACTGCATCAGTACCATCAAGTACGGCGTTGGCCACGTCCATGACTTCTGCACGTGTTGGCATTGGACTGGTGATCATTGACTCCATCATCTGAGTCGCCGTGATCACAGTGCGGTTCAAGCTACGTGCACGACGGATCAGTTTCTTCTGAACGCCAACTAACTCAGGGTCACCAATTTCTACACCCAAATCACCACGAGCAACCATAACTGCGTCGGATGCCATGATGATATCATCCATCGCTTCGGTGGTTGCAACGGCTTCCGCACGTTCAACCTTTGAAACCAGTTTAGCTTCCAGGCCAGCATCGGTTGCCAGACGGCGGGCATATTTCATGTCTTCGCCGTTGCGAGGGAAAGAGACGGCCAGGTAGTCAACACCCATTTTCGCAGCAGTAAGAATGTCGGCTTTATCTTTATCTGTCAGTGCTTCTGCTGACAGGCCACCACCTTTTTTGTTGATACCTTTGTTATTAGAAAGCGGGCCAGGCACCGTCACTTCGGTGTGAACTTTATTGCCTTCTACAGCAATAACTTTCAACTGTACACGGCCATCATCAAGAAGAAGAATATCGCCGGTAATAACGTCTTTTGGCAGTTCTTTATAATCAAGACCAACAGAATTTTGATCGCCTTCACCTTTAGGCAGATCACTATCTAGAGTGAATTTGTCACCGATAGCTAGCTGGATTTTACCGTCTTTAAACGTTGAAACGCGGATTTTAGGACCTTGCAAATCGCCAAGAATTGCAACGTGTTTACCGAGTTTAGCCGCGATTTCACGTACCGTTTTTGTGCGCTGAATGTGGTCTTCAGGGCTACCATGAGAGAAATTCATTCGAACAACGTTTGCACCTGCAGCGATAATTTTTTCAAGGTTGTTATCGCGGTCGGTAGCAGGACCAAGGGTCGTTACGATCTTTGTACGTCTAAGTCTTTCTGACATTGGAAACTCCATCTATTATTTAATCTGACAATTTCAGTGGGTGAGATCACAAAAATTGACTTGCCGCTGAATGTGATTGAAATATTACTACATAAACAGGGCACTAACAGCTGTTCTTTATCAACAAACTGAAACAAAAACACATTTGTTTCGTGAAAAAGTGATGAATAAAATCGCTATTGTATTCACAACTGCCGATAAAGGATGCTGTTAACACGTTAAGCGTTTGCTTAAGTGTAGCCGCGGTATAGAAGTGGTTTGGGTATAAATGGGGAGTGGCAGATATTTTGAGGGATGCAGTGTTGGCGGCATAAAAAAGCACGAATAATCATTCATGCTTTTTTAGCCACTTTATAGAGTCCGTATTACAGAGTATTCTCTTTTGAAAAACGTGAGTCTTTTAAAGATTCTTTCACGCGTTTCAGGTTTTCTCTAAACCCGGCACCGCGACGTAAAGTGAAGCCTGTTGCCAGCACATCAATGACAGTCATTTGTACAACTCGGCTTGCCATCGGCATATAAATATCGGTGTCTTCCGGTACATCTAAGCAAATAGACAGAGAACACTCACGATCGAGTGGAGAGTCTTTTGCAGTAATACCGATAACCGTTGCGCCGTTTTCACGGGCCATATGAGCAATTTCAACCAGGCTCTTAGTGCGGCCTGTGTGAGAAATCATCACGACAACGTCACCATCGCTGCAGTTAATGACGCTCATACGTTGCATTACGATGTCATCAAAACAAACAATAGGGATATTGAAACGGAAGAATTTATTTTGTGCATCATGAGCCACGGAAGCGGATGCCCCCAGGCCAAAGAAAGAAATTTTCTTTGCTTGGGTCAGCAAATCAACGGAACGGTTGATTTGCATTGGGTCTATGCTGTTTTTTGCAACATCGAGGCAAGCCATTGTCGATTCGAAAATCTTTGCTGTATAAGCGTCTGGGCCATCATCTTCTTCGACATTACGGTTCACATAAGGCGTACCATTGGCAAGACTTTGTGCTAAGTGAAGTTTAAAATCAGGGAAGCCCTTCGTATCAAGACGACGACAAAAACGGTTAACTGTCGGCTCACTGACATCGGCCATTTTAGCCAGAGTCGCGATGCTCGAGTGAATAGCCGTTTGCGGTGATGCGATGATCACTTCTGCAACTTTACGTTCAGACTTACTGAAGTTGTCTAAATTTTTTTGAATCTTTTCTAGGGTATTCATGGAGATTACCGCGCTTCGTTACTGAATTTCATTAAAGGCCATTTCGTTCTCACGAAGCCAATTATTTTGAAACTATACTACTTTTCATGGATTTGCTCCTAGTAATTCTATGAATCATGCTTTCTATTTTTATTATAGTTTGATCGGGATCGAATTTTTTCTTTCAGTTCTGAAATTTTTTTTTAAATATTCGCTATTTTAAAGGTCGATTTGGTGTTATTTCTGTTGCAAAATTTCACTTGCAAGGAATTAATTTACGGGGTGAAATAAATATATGTGTTTAATACTGTTTGTCACACTTGGTATTACTGTTGGATAGCGCTTCGTTTGGTCTGTAAGGAATATTTATGAAAGTGAGCATTTGCGGTTGTGGCTGGTTAGGCTTGCCATTAGCCAAATTTCTGGTTGCAAAAGGGCTAGAGGTTTACGGCAGTAAAACTCGGGCGGATTCTGCAAGCCGACTTCTCCAATATGGAATTCATGGCATTGCGTTAACAATTCCTTTTGCTAATACGGTAGATGAAAACGCCTTTGATGATAAAAATAAACGAGACCACCAGAGTGCACGTCAATTAAGTAAATTAACTGATTTAAACAAATCAACTGAATTAACTAAATTCTTTCAAACCGATGTACTGGTGATAAATGTCCCTCCCCGGCGGAAGACGATGTCAGGTAATGAGTATGTGGAAGCTATCGTATCGCTCTCTGATGCGGCAAAAAAAGCCAGTTGTCAGCGGGTGATTTTTGTCAGTACAACTTCCGTTTATGGTGGTTTGACGGGGGAGGTGCTGGAAACATCCATTCCTCAACCTGATACGGAATCGGGGCTTGCGCATTTTAATATTGAACAACGACTTCGGGAGTCTTGGGGGGATGACCTGGTCGTACTGCGCCTGGCTGGGCTGATTGGCCCGGATCGTCATCCGGTTAAATTCCTAGCCGGTAGAGAAGGTCTGGCCGGTGGCGAAGAGCCCGTGAACTTGGTTCACCTTGATGACTGTATCCAGGCTATTGGTAGCATTATACACCAGCAGCCAGCCTTAAAAGTTTTGCACCTGGCTGCAACGTCGCATCCCACGAGAAAGCAATATTATACTGCGATGGCATCGAGAGCGGGTTTGTCTAAACCCATTTTTACAGCAGGTTCTGCGATGGGTGGCAAGATTATAAACGCTGATAACAGCTGTAGAGTGTTGGGAATAATGCTGCAGCATGATGATCTGATGGTCCATTCTCCTGAGATTGATTGCCACTGATTGCGCGCGTCGCCTGATATCTGTCTTCCCCTTATACTTCAGATAAAAAAAATCCCGCTGAAAATCAACGGGAGGAATGTTCCATACACAATAAGGAATTAAGCAGTAGTGGCATTTAAAATTAATGAAAAGTAAACCGCTAGGTTGTTATCGCCATTAATATCAATGTCACTAATTATGGCTCTGAGGATCTGAGAAGGTTCCAATAAATTTCAAATAATGCGGATTATTTCTTAATGGATAGCTGAGTTGCTCAAAATCAACACTTTAGCTCTGTCTGTTAAAAAATCTGATTAGCGCCAATAAGAGCTGCTGTTAGTAGAAACGCATGGTTGATGTGGATTGAAGAGGGGTGAGGCAAAAAAAATCCCGCTGAAAAAAACAGCGGGAGGAATGTTCATTCAAACAATTAGGAGTTTAGCAGCAGTGGCATCTCTGATTAATGAAAATGAACCCTCTGGGTTGCTATCTCCATTAATATTAATGTCACTAGTTATGACTCTGGGGATCAAAGAAGGTTCCAAGAAATGTTAAAAAAACAGTTTTTTTTCTTCATGGGCGCCCCAGTTACTCAAAATCAATGGGTTAGCTACTGTGAACTGGGTGAGAAAGGTTGCTCAGATAAAAAAAATCCCGCTGAAATTCAGCGGGCGGAATGTTCCATAAAACAATTAGGAGTTTGTAGCAGCAGTGGCATCTCTGATTAATGAAAATGAACCGAGTGGGTTGCTATCTCCATTAATATTAATGTCACTAGTTATGACTTCGGATATCCGTATTGGTTCAACATTTATGTGGTTTTTTAATGGATTCTTCTGAATCGCGCATTTTGTGGTGTTTGCGTATAACGAGCAAAAGGGGTAATTGTCATTACCAGACAATGGCGGAAGGGACTATAAATGGATAAAAAAAAGCTCGCTGATAGTCAGCGAGCCAAAGTTCTATTAACACAATAAGGAGTTAAGCAGCAGTGGCATTGTCGATTACAGAAGAGAAGGCTTTGTAGGGCGGCCAGCTCACAAAAACATATGTCTCTAATCTTAATGTCACTAGTTATGACTGGTCTTTTTAGGGTTAGTTCAAAGAAATTGTGCGACTTTTGCCCGTTTTTTTTAAGGTGTTGATATGTCGAGGTTATTACTCCTGCGATTTTGCGATGAAGATCCAAGCTGTTTCGGCTAGATATGATTTAAATCAGGGTACGACGAATGTGGCTCTGGCACATTGTTCGCCTGTATACCCCAACCACTCCTAAATGATGAGTCTCGCATCTTGAAGTAGCTTGGGTATATTTGTGGCCTGACACATCGCATTCATGTTTTAACCGTGTCAGTCGTGGCCTCTTAAGCATTAAAGGAGAGCAAAATGGCTCTGAATTTCGATCTGAAAACGTATCTGAAACAGCTTGAACAATTGGTTAATGTAGATTGCGGTAGTTATACCCCTGAGGGAATTGCTCAAATCGCTGACATTATTACACCGATGTTTGAGCAAATTGGCTTTACCGTGATTCGTCATCAGCTGGATGAGAAAGCGGGCCCTTGTTTGGAAATCACCAATAAGCCAGATGCCGAGTTCTATGATGTAATGCTCAGTGGCCATATGGATACTGTGTTCCCTGCTGGTACTGTCGCAGAGCGCCCAATGACTTTCGATGAACATAAAGTCTATGGTCCGGGTGCAACAGATATGAAGTCAGGGATCCTGAGTGCTTGGTATGCTCTGCAAGCTCTGACATCGGATGAATTGGCACGTTTATCGATTGTTGTGGCATTAAATTGTGATGAAGAAATCGGTTCAATATATTCCCGCCAATGGCTGGAAACGATTGCCCGAAAAAGCGGCCGGGTATTGGTGTGCGAAGCCGCTCGTCCGACAGGTAATTTAATTCGTTCTCGTAAAGGCAACGCAAAGTATGAAATTGAATTTCATGGCGTCGCTTCTCATGCCGGATCTGCCTTGAGTGAAGGTGTATCTGCTATTTATGAACTGAGCCAATGGGCATTGGCAATTAAAGGCATGGTTAACCTTGAAACCGGAACAACGATGAATGTCGGTGTTATCGAAGGTGGAATGGCGGTGAATGTGGTGCCGGATTATGCCAAAGCCATTGTTGATCTGCGGTTCTGGAATACTGATGAAGCAGAAACGATTGATGGTCGATTACGCGAAATGGCTCAGGCTCCTTTTGAGAAGGGCGCGAGTGTAACGGTTAATCGCGCGACGTTTAAACCTTCCATGCAGCCAAGCGCAGACACCGAAGCTCTGATCCGTTTGGTCAGCGAAGAAGCGGACAAGCTAAATATTGTTTACGGCTGGGAAGATGCTGGTGGTGGTTCAGATGGTAACTTTACGGCTGCAATTGGCACACCGACGCTTGATGGCTTCGGGCCAATGGGGGCGGGTTTCCACAGTAACAAAGAATATTTGCTCATTGATTCTATTGAACCGCGTATTCAGCTATTGGCACAGGTGTTAAAGCGTTTGTAGGAAGTGATTGCCGGGCTATGACATAGCCTTGAAGTCATGATTGTTAAGCCTCGCAGTGCGGGGCTTTTTCAGACAATTATTGGATTTGGTATAAACCCAATAAAGAAAACCCATCTCCATAAGGGGACGGGTTCTGAAGAAAATCTTCTAAGAAAAAGCAGTGGCATAATATAAGACCCGCTAACCTGTTTTTTGTTCCCATAAAATGTGACATTTATCAGTTTTTTCCTTCCCAATTTTCAGTTATACATTTAAGACTTGAAGGTGCAACTGTTAGCTATTGATTCTATTCTTATTATTTCCCGTAGGAATATTGCAAGGCAGGTTGAACCATTATAATTCCTATACATACACATCTAACGTTCTCCCTGCCTCTACAGATCCACATTAGCGATCATCATCACATTCTAACAGTTATATGGGATCCATTGCGTAGGATTTTCGCTGTTTGAATACTCACCACTTGTTAAAAATATTAATGAGATGTAAAGTTTAAACGTGTGTTTAATACAGGTGAGTGAAAATGGCGGGAAAAGGAGAAACCAAGGGCCGTATTTTGGATGCTGCAGAGCTGCTATTTGCTGAGCACGGATTCAAGGAAACGTCTTTAAGGACAATAACCAGTAAAGCTGGCGTTAATCTCGCGTCGGTGAATTACCATTATGGTGATAAGAAAACACTGGTGAGAGCCGTGTTAAGCCGCTACCTGGAACAGTTCATGCCGGCATTGAAGAATGAACTGGAGACGCTGTTAACCCGAGATGAAATTACGATGGAAGATGTCTTTCGTTGTCTCAAAAATCCCTTGGTTTCATTGAATAATTTCCGCCATCAGGGGGCGACTATTTTTATGTCATTGATTGGCCGTGGCTATACCGACGTTCAGGGCCACCTTCGCTGGTTCACTATGACCCGCTACGATGATGTACTAACGCTATTTACCACTGCGATTTGCCGCGCAAACCCATCATTAGACCCTGAAACGCTATTCTGGCGATTGCATTTCACCCTGGGGGCATCGGTATTTACTATGGCTTCGAGTACTGCGCTTTGTGAAATCGCTGAAAATGACTTCTCACGAAAAGTGGAAACTGAAGACTTAATTGACCGTCTGATGCCTTATCTGGCTGCCGGTGTTTCGGCTCCGATAGAGCAAGGCTTGTCTCTTGTTGGCGCAACGTCAACCGGTACTGAATAAAATAAAAAGAAATGTATACCTACATGAAAAAATAACGATAAATGAAACAAAAGGACCTGAAAAATGAGCACTTTAACCAACTTGCGTAAACGCTACATCAGTGATCCCGCTTTTAAGATGTTTAAAAAAGTGCTGCCGCCGCTATCAGAAACCGAGCGTGAAGCTATGGAGGCTGGGAGTGTCTGGTGGGATGGCGAGTTGTTCAGCGGTTCACCGAACTGGAATACGTTGCTGAACTACCCTAAACCAAAGCTCACGGATGAAGAGCAAACATTTATCGACACCAAACTCGAAACCTTGCTTGAAATGCTGAACGATCATCAGATTGTTCAGGAAGATAAGGACTTATCACCTGAGGTTTGGGAATATTTACGTAAAGAAAAATTCTTCTCTCTGATTATCAGCAAAAAATATGGCGGGTTAAATTTCTCGGCATTGGCAAATTCAACCATTGTTACTCGTATTGCAACACGCAGCTTGAGTGCTGCGGTTTCGGTGATGGTGCCAAACTCATTGGGTCCGGGCGAGCTGTTATCCCATTACGGAACCCAGGAGCAAAAAGATTACTGGCTGCCTCGTCTTGCTCATGGTGAAGAAGTCCCATGTTTTGCACTGACAGGTCCGGAAGCAGGTTCTGATGCCGGTGGTATTCCCGATATGGGCGTTGTCTGTTACGGCGAGTATCAAGGTAAAGAAGTGCTGGGTATTAAGCTGAGCTGGGATAAGCGTTATATCACGCTGGCCCCTGTTGCGACGGTTTTAGGCCTTGCCTTTAAATTGCAGGATCCCAACGGACTGCTGGGCGATAAAGCCGATATCGGTATTACCTGTGCGTTGATCCCGGCGGATCACCAGGGTGTGGAAATCGGTGAGCGTCACGATCCGCTGAATATGGCCTTCATGAATGGGCCGACTCGTGGTCAAGATGTATTCATTCCGATGGAGTGGGTTATTGGAGGCCAGGAATATGCGGGTCGAGGCTGGCGTATGCTGGTGGAATGTCTGTCAGCAGGGCGAGGTATATCATTACCCGCATTAGGGGCCGCTATAGGCCACCTGACGGCACGTACAACAGGTGCTTATGCGTATGTGCGTAAGCAGTTTGGCATGTCGATCGGTAACTTTGAAGGTGTTGCCCAGGCGATGGGGCGTATAGGGGGTTATACCTACATGCTTGAAGCGTCACGGACGCTCACGACGACTTCACTGGATATGGGGGAAACGCCGGGAATTGTGACAGCGATTGCCAAATATCACATGACGGAAATGGCACGTACGATACTGAATGATTCAATGGATATTCATGCTGGCCGGGCGATTCAGTTGGGTCCAATGAATTATCTTGGTCATCACTATTTCGGTATACCGGTGGCAATTACCGTAGAAGGCGCCAACATTCTGACTCGTAACCTGATGATCTTTGGTCAGGGTGCGACCCGGTGCCACCCCTTTGTCTTGAAAGAGATGGAAGCCGCTGCAAATAGCGATGCCGAGCAAGGGGCAAAAGAGTTTGATGGCTTGCTGTCTAAACATATCCGCTTTGCGACAGGTAATGTCGCGAAATCAATGCTCAATGCATTTACTGGCTCACGCTTTAACTCAGCGCCAGTCAGCGGCGAGACGGCAGATTATTACCGTCATCTATCACGTATGAGCCGTGCATTAGCGGTAGCGGCTGACTTTGCAATGCTAAGCCTGGGTGGTGAGCTGAAGCGTCGCGAATTAGTGTCAGCCCGACTGGGTGATGTTCTGAGTCATTTGTACCTGGCATCGGCAACCTTGAAGCGCTTTGAAGGTGAAGGTCGTCAGCAGCAGGATTTACCAATGGTGCATTATGCGTTGCAACACTGTTTGCATCAGTGTGGTGTTGCATTTGATGAAGTGCTGAATAACTTCCCTCGTAAAGGGGTCGGCAGCATGTTACGCGTTCTGCTGTTCCCGCTAGGTATTCGCTACAAGGCGCCAAGTGATGATGTCACCATTAAAATTGCAGAACTGCTAATGACACCAGGGGCGCACCGTGAACGTTTGACTGGCTTGTGCTATGTCGGTGAGAAAGAATCGGATCCGGTAGCCATTATGGAACGTGCTTTTATTGCGATGCATAATGTCAAAGACATTGAACGAAAATTGGCAAAGGCAGTAAAAGCCGGTGAGATCCCACGCAAAGCATCCTTAACCGAAAAGTTGCAGCTTGCGCTGAGTGCGGGCATCGTCACAGAAGCGGATGTCGAAAAAATGCACAATGCTGAACAGCTCAGGCAACAAGCTATTCAAGTGGATAACTTTGCTGCTGATCATTTCAAAAAGAGCAGTCTACAACCAGGGAAGGCTGCTTAAGAGTCATTGTTCTTTAATAGAACAATGAGCACTCTACAATGGAATAATAAACCTGGTGTCTCCCATGTGCCACGCAAACGCGTGGCACTTTTTTTTTGCTGGCTATAATCTGAATAGCACTTGTGCAGAACGTAGAGAAAGTTGCCATTAGTTAGCCAAAATCGTCAATAACACCTCCAACCACTGCTATATTTAGCGTTTTCGCGCATAAAAATAATGCGAATTTGTCGGTAACCTTTTATCCTACAGTCAATTATGTAAGGGAAGTTGAAAATGATCATCAAACCTAGAATTCGTGGATTTATTTGTACAACAACACACCCAGTGGGCTGTGAAGAGAACGTCAAAGAGCAAATTGCTTATACTAAAGCACAAGGTCCAATCGCCAACGCACCGAAACGTGTACTGGTTGTCGGCTCTTCCAGTGGTTACGGCTTGTCTTCCCGCATTGCTGCGGCATTTGGCGGCGGTGCGGCGACGATTGGCGTGTTCTTCGAAAAACCAAGTACGGAGAAAAAACCAGGTACGGCAGGTTGGTATAACTCAGCAGCGTTTGACAAACTAGCGAAAGCAGAAGGTCTTTACGCGAAGAGCCTGAACGGTGATGCTTTCTCTCATGAAGCCAAACAAAAAACGATCGATCTGATCAAAGAAGAATTAGGTCAGATTGACATGGTGGTGTACTCATTAGCATCACCGGTTCGCAAAATGCCGGAAACTGGCGAAGTGGTTCGTTCATGCCTGAAACCTATGGGTGAAACGTACACTGCGACAGCTGTTGATACCAACAAAGATGTATTGATTGAAACAAGCATTGAGCCTGCAACCGAGCAAGAAGTTGCTGATACCGTTACCGTTATGGGTGGCCAGGACTGGGAGCTTTGGATCAATGCTCTGGCAGATGCTGGCGTACTGGCTGACGATTGTAAGACCGTTGCTTACAGTTACATCGGTACAGAAATTACCTGGCCAATCTACTGGCATGGTGCTCTGGGTAAGGCGAAGATGGACCTTGACCGTGCAGCAACAGAGTTGAACAGTAAACTGTCTGCTACTGGCGGCTCAGCAAATGTGGCTGTACTTAAGAGTGTGGTAACACAGGCAAGCTCTGCTATCCCAGTAATGCCACTGTACATCGCGATGGTCTTCAAGAAGATGCGTGAAGAAGGTGTACACGAAGGTTGTATGGAACAAATTCATCGTATGTTCACTCAGCGCCTCTATAAAGCGGATGGCACGGCACCGGAAGTTGATGACACCAACCGTCTGCGCCTGGATGACTGGGAGCTGCGTGAAGATATTCAGAAGCACTGCCGTGACTTATGGTCTAGCGTAACAAATGAAAACTTGTTTGACGTTGCGGATTACCAGCAATACAAAGATGAGTTCATGAAACTGTTCGGTTTTGGTCTCGAGTCTGTTGACTATGAAGCTGATGTGAATCCGCTCGTCGAGTTTGATGTGGAAAACATCTAACCGGATTTTCCAAGAAGAAGTAAAAAACCGCCAAACGGCGGTTTTTTTTATGGGGCAGAATTGAGGTGCGAGTGTCTAGATCCTAGTTTCTAGAGCCTCGCCACTCTTCACTCGCTACTTGTCCCTGAACTTAATGTTTCGGTAAACGGATAACAAATGCCGCCCCTTCAATCTTGGCCGTTTCGACATGGATCTTGCCTTGGTAACTCTCAACGATTTCATGGCAGACCGACAGGCCGATACCTTGCCCCGGATTGAGCTGATCGGCGCGAACGCCTCGCTGGAATATGGCTTCTCGCATTGTTGGATTGACCCCGGGCCCATCATCTTCAATACGGATCAGGAAGTGATCGTCTTGCTCGGTTACGTTAACCCGCACTTCGCTGATACAGAAACGATAGGCGTTTTCTAATAAGTTACCGAGTAACTCCATTAAATCGTCACGGTTAATCGGCAGTTTCAGTGATGGGGAAAACTGACAACGCAATAGTACTTGCTTGTCGCCATAAATCTTACTCAGCATACGGCCAAAACTGTCAATAGCAGGCTTGAGTTCAGTTTTATCTTTCTGCAGGCCTTGTTGGCCCATCATCGCGCGTTTTAGCTGGTACTGAACCTGATCGTCCATTTGGCTGATTTGTTCCATCACGCGCTGATTCAATTCATGGCGGGCGATTTCCTTATCATCCAGCAACGCATTGGTTGCCGCCAGACGGGTTTTAAGGCTATGTGCCAGATCGTCCATGGCATGACGATAACGCCCTTTCTGATCGTTACTGATCCGGATCAAACCGTTGAGAGCGAGAGTAATATCCTGAAGCTCCATGGGGAAATCGCTATCTAATCGCTCTCGTTTAGCATCTGTCATTTCATCGAGCTGGGTTGCCAGTTTTCGCAGCGGCTGAAAGCTCCAGTGGAATGCGGCAATCAGAAAGGCAATGGCAATCAAGACAAACAAACCAAGATAAAAGGTCGTGCGTTTGTGCAATTGGGCCAGTGAGGATTCAAATGCATCACCTGAACGTAGAACGACCAGTTGATAAATGCTGCCATCTTCACGCTCCCGGCCCAGGTTGTAAGCAATATAGCTGGTGTTATTCGGTGATTCTACTAAAGTAGGCGTTGGAATTTCATCCGGTAAATAATCGCAGATCTGCGAAAGATTTGCTTCCTTTGCTTCATCTGAAAGCCATACCGTATTGTCGTCAGAATCACACATGACCGACATATAGTCGGTATCAGATGGATCAACAGATTTAATCCACCTATCTACATCTTTGATCAACCCGGCACGGTTTAACTGAGCGACCACCATTGGCATTTGCGCCACCAGTTCAGATGAATAAGCGGCCATATAGCTTTGGGTGTACAGCTGATTAATGACCCCAGCCAGGGCCGATGTGATCAGGACGATAATAGCCACCGAGGCCACTAAGACCCGGCGACGCAATCGGGGTTGCAGGATTTGCCTCATAGAGCCTGTAACTCAAAAATGTAGCCTTGCCCACGTATGGTTGAAATAGGGTTATCCTGGCCTGTTTTGGTGAACTTTTTCCGCAAGCGGCTGATCATAACCTCAATGGTATTCGGATCGCCTTCCTGATCTTCATAAAGTACATCGAGCAAGCGCTGTTTTGAGACCACCTGGCGGCTATGGCGCATCAGGTATTCAAGCAAGTCGTATTCAAAGGCGGTAAGTTCAAGCAGTGTTTCACCCACGTAGACTTGCTTGGCTAACAAGTCGACCCGGATATCACCTGCAGTCATTTCAGGTTTCACGAATCCGGCACTGCGGCGAACTAAGGCACTCAGGCGTGCTACCATTTCTTCTTTCTGGAACGGCTTGACGAGGTAGTCGTCAGCACCGGCTTCAAGCCCGGTCACTTTATCTTGCCAGTTTGAACGAGCGGTCAGGATCAGAACGGGTAGTCGTAATCCTTTTTTCCGCATGTCTTTAATCAGACTGATACCATCGCGATCAGGTAATCCGATGTCGACAATAGCGATATCATTAGGGTAGTTCTGTGCAAAAAACAAGCCTTCTTCGGCTGTGCCTGCACATTGAATTTGATGACCCAATTCACTGAGTTGGGATTTGAGATGATGACTCAGAATTTGATCATCTTCGACAATTAGGATTCGCATAATTTTGATTACCAAAGATAAATATATCTATTGAATATACTTAATAGAGAGGAAGCTTGCGACTATAAGTGTAGGCAATGTGACTGAATAGACGCTGACTGATCAAAAACAAAAGGGATCTTTGATAGTTCAGCGTCGATAAAGTAGGGCTAGTTCAGGATTATGAACAAAGTACCAGCTATGGTTAACAGCACGTTGGCAATCGCATAGGTACCGGCATATCCCAAGGCCGGAATTGTGCTTCGGGCATGCTCGTTAATCATATCCATTGCCGGGGCGCAGGTGCGGGCACCGATAATCGCACCGAAAAGCAAAGCCCGGTTCATTTTTAAGATATAGGCACCGAACAGATAGGCTAATACCACAGGGATGACGCTGACCATGATACTGGTCACAAAGACAGTCGGACCAATCTGGGCGAGGGATTCAAATAAATTAGAACCGGCGCTTAATCCAATACCGACCATAAAGACCATCAAACCCAAATCTTTGGCCATATTCAATGCGCCTTGCGGTACATAACCAAAAGTAGGGTGGTTGGCTCGTAAAAAGCCCAGTGTAATGCCCGCAAGTAACAGACCTGCCGCGCTACCGAGCCCAAAGGCAATATGGCCGAAGACCATAGTGATGGTACCGATCAGTAGACCAATAATGAAAAAACAGCAAAAGGCCAACAGATCGGCGATCTGACTGTGAATCGAGATAAAGCCGATGCGTTCAGCTAAGCCTAAAACACGGCTTTTTTCGCCACTGACCTGCAAGATATCCCCTTTATTGAGTCGGATATTATGGTCCATTGGCATTTCGATTTGCGCCCGAACTACTCGGTTAAGGAAACACCCGTATTCAGACAGGTTCAGATCGGATAAACGCTTTCCTGCAATGCTATCGTTTTTAACCACGATTTCTTCTTCTACGATGCGTAGATCGAGCAGGTCGCGGTCAAAAACTTCTTTACCATGGCGGAAGCTCGGATCCAGTCGGGCATGGCTGTCAGGATAGCCAACCAGTGCGATCTCATCGCCTTCCTGCAAGATCGCATCACCATCAGGATTTGCTAAAATCCCGTTACGACGAATACGTTCTATATAACAACCCGTTTGGCGATAAATACCCAGCTCGCGCAGGTTTCTGCCATCAATCCAGTTGATCAGTTCTGGGCCAACACGGTAAGCGCGAATAATGGGCAGATAGACTTTGCGCTGGGCAATTTCACCAATGCCACGCTCGCGGGCGATTTGCTGTGAAGATTCCGCCAGATCTTGTTTCTGCAGTTTCGGCATCAGCTTCGCAAGCAGGATCAAGCTAATCAAGCCAACTAAGTAAGACATGGCATATCCGACACTCAGACTATCAACCATTTGTTGAATGGTACTGGGATCATTGATCCCGGATAAGCCACTATTAAGCGCATCTTTAGCACCCACCAATACTGGTGTTGCCGTCAGAGAGCCAGCCATTAACCCGGTGGCTAAAGCTAAATCGAGGTTTAGGTAATGAGCCATGGTCAGGGTGATCGTGATGGCAGAAAGCAACACCACTAAAACAAGTAATAAATAATGTTTACCGTCGCGGAAGAAAATGCCAAAAAAGTTCGGCCCTGCTTCGATACCAACGCAGAAAATGAACAGCATGAAACCAATGTTAAGGGCTTCGGTATTAAAGGTAAATCCGGCATTTCCGAACAATAGGGCAGTGAGCAATACCCCAATTGAATTACCAATTTGCATGTTGGCTATTCGAATTTTACCAAGACTAAGACCGACGGCAAGAACGACAAAAAGCAACAGAATATCATTCTGATGAAGAAGGGCTGCTACGTTGATATTCACAACATTATTTCCGGGAAGGGTGAGCGTGACAAAAGTGCCGAAATTCTAGCGGATTTTAGAGGTTTGTTATACCAATTAAAGGTAAAAACAATGTAAAAAAAACACATAAAAAAAGGGCTAAGAAAAATATGCTAATTAGTTGGGTATATAGTCATTAATTACGCTTGGTATAGCCGTGCGTCAGGTATTAAAAAGGCTGAGAGATCAGCCTTTTATGGGGGTTCACACGTTTCGGGGATTGACCCGTGGAGAGAGTTATTGGAATAGTTCCAGGTTTTCTTTCGCGTATGCTTCAAATTCAGTGCAGCCGCCAATGTGCTCTTGATCGACGAAGATTTGAGGCACGGTTTCAACGGGCTTACCGACGGTTTTTTCCAGGTCAGCTTTACTGATGCCTTCCGCGTGGATGTCTACGTAGCGGAAGTTAAAATCATCACGATCTTCTTTCATTTTTTCAGCGAGCTCTTTAGCGCGAACACAGAACGGGCAACCCGGGCGGCCAAAAATAACAACGAACATAATTTCTCTCCTCAACTTTGTTGTGCTAACTATAACGTGACTCTGACTGATGAGAAAGAGGGTTTTATCTCTTGCACTGATAGATAAAACCGATTGATAGTAAAAATCATGCCTTTGCTGTAACAGAGATACGATTTCTTTATGGAAATGAGAGACCTGTATTGCATTGCGTTGCATCATTGTTGGCGTCAACCTAACCTGCTGCATCATTACCGAATGTGATAGAGCACTTGTTATGTTGTGAGACGTTTTCAATATGAGGGGAATGTTGTTCAGAATCAAAACTAGGAATAATTATCGGCGCACACTCATGAGGGTCTGTTTATCTTTCAACACTGCAGCTGTAATGACTAAAACAGTTTTCAGACAAGGCACGAAGAGAGAGGTTTAGTTTTTCTAAATGAGCTCTGAGTAACGTAGTATGAAGCTTTTTTAGCCTTTACCCGAAGGGCTGGGACTATTATTCCATCTAACGGCGTTGTCAGATACTTAAGTAGGGCAACTACATGGCATATCTTCCGCCTTGTTAGCTGAAAAAATAGTCTCCAGCAGCAATTGTGTTGAAAGATAAACAGACCCTGGTATTAGAAGAGGCTTATTATTGAATTAAGGGCAGAAAACCCGTCGAAATAGAGTCAGTTTTACACTGACTTATTGCTATTGCCTTGTGAAAATTTCGCAATTTGTGTAAGGGAGGACCTATGTTTCAGTTTATGACGTCTTCAAGGATCGTTTTTGGAGAAGGGGCGCTGAGTAACTCATTTTCAACCTTTAACCAATTTGGCTATAGCGTCTTGTTGGTTACGGGTAAAGATAGTCTGCGGTCTGAACCGGTTGTCAGTTACCTAAAACAACAGAACATGCGCTATCAGCAGGTTGCTGTGCTTGGTGAGCCTTTGATTGCCATGATTGAAGAAATGGCTGCGATGGGGCGAAGATTCCGTCCGGATATGGTGATAGCGCTTGGTGGCGGAAGCGTTCTTGACGCAGGGAAGGCGTTGGCGGCACTCATTCCCAATCAGGGAAGCGTTTATGATTATATCGAAGTCGTGGGGCGTAATGTGCCGCTGCAGGCGAAACCGTTACCGTTTATTGCAATTCCAACTACGGCAGGTACCGGCTCGGAAGTCAGTAAGAATGCCGTGCTTCGTTCTGCTCAGGAAAATGTCAAAGTCAGCCTGAGTAGCCCTGATATGCTGCCGGATCTGGCCATTGTCGATCCGACCTTAACCTATGGTATGGATCCTGTATTGTCGGGGTGCTGTGGCATGGATGCATTCACTCATTTAATGGAAGCATATGTCTGTGGTACACCCAACCCTCTGACTGACATGGTGTGCGAAGAAGGCTTGAGGCGCTTAGCCGGGGCAATCATTCCTGCTTGTGAAGATGATGATCCGCGGGCGCGCTCTGATATGTCATTTGCCGCGATGTTAGGAGGAATGGCACTGTCCAATGCTAAATTAGGGGCTGCACACGGTCTGGCCTCGGCCCTTGGCGGGCGGATACATTCACCTCATGGGCTTATCATCGCCCAGCTGGCCCCTTTTGTTATGCAGGAAAATATCTTAGCTGCAAGGGAAGCTGGCCGTGCGGATGTGCTCAATCGTTATCGCCAATTGGCCTGTATTCTGACCGGACGGATTAACGCAGAAGTGACTGATGGTATTTTATGGACGAAACGGACGTTAAAGCGGTTAAACCTACCGCCAGTTTCACAATTTGGTTTGTGTGACACCATGTTTGATGATGTCGCCGAAGATGCCTTGCTCTCAAACGCGATAAAGGGAAACCCATTGCCGCTTAACAAGCAACGTTTGCAGGGGATCCTTGAGCAACTCTGTCAGGAGTGCAAAATTGATATATCGAGCCAAATTTAGATGATTCTCGTGATGCGGTAGTTGTGCTACATTGATTGCTGCCGTCGAGGCCGTATTGATGACACCATTATTTATTGGCTGCGGAATTTATCGGGCCGGGTGGTGTCTACATCGAAGGTATACGAAATAGCCTCAAAAAAGAGGTGGCCGTTTATGAGGGCCTCCTTAATAGTAAAGGCTTTAGTACCCGTTAAGACAGAACTAATAACCTCATGCAGTAGGACTTTTAATTGATCTTGCTTTAATCAGCGATTCAATTTTTTTGTTATTTTGAAATTGTTTGCGAATGGAATTGCAATAAGAAAAATAAAAGCGGAAGAGAATATGAACAATATAAGGAAAGTGGCACTTGCACTGTTTTTTGCTACTTTACTGAGTGGCTGCCAAAGCACACCGGAAGACCGTCTGGCGGCGACGTCTGAAATCAACACTGAAAATGCCTACCAAAATGCGCTAAAAATGCATAAGAACTGGCAACAGAAAATGATAAATATAGAGCATCTGGCGCTCTATTCGCCGAATAAATTTAAGGCGCTTCAGTCAGGGTGGAAAAAAGCAGATTCGATTTATCTGGAATTTTCCGATGAGCCTGAGGTCGCATTTGAAAACTACTCTATTTTTTCATCGACAACTTACCTAGAACGGTTCATCGAAGAGATACATCAAGCCCAGTTAATCTTGACGGATCTGGAGCGTTTGAAAGTACAGGCAGATAACGTGCTCGAACCTGCGATTGAGCAAATGCGCTATCTTAATTCCTTAGATGCTCAACAATACTATCGAAGTGAATACACTCGATTGAATCGTTTATATGCCAAGTTATTCCGTTTAGTTGAGCAAGCGGATATCAGTGATGCCCGTGAAGAGCAGGATGAGTTTCTAGAGCGTAGCCATAGCTTAGAAGTGAAGACGGTAAAGAAGATCTATATCGCACCGCTAGAGAGAGAGTTACGTAGCCTGCGTGAAAAAGACGTGAAAGATTACGCCCCCTTAAGCTACGCCCGTGTTGAGGCCGAAATTGGGGCAGGTAATGCCGTTATCGATCTATCACCGAGAGACTTTACGACCATTAGCAAAGCCGTTACGGAGATCCAGTTTGAGCTCGACCATGCTGCACATATCGCATTGGAAGTACAAAGTCTGCGTGACCGCAGTAAAGATGAATATGAGAACTTTATACTAGACATTGAAGCTAAATTACTGCGTATTTCACGTGCCCTTAATGATGAGGATTTGCGTGACAAGCCGATGCGTACTCAGGCTAAATTAATTACGGATGGTGTAGCAACAGCACGTCAGCAGCGTGCTGTTAAGAGTATTATGGCTCAGCAAGATCCGGCCAAAGATCAGCAAATTCAGACTTTAACCTTATTGGTGGAAAACCAGAAGCAGGTTATACAGCAGCTGCGCGCAAAAGTTGTGTCACAACCAGCTTCTTATTCTGCGCAGTATCAGCTAAAAGATGTTGAACAAACGGGCCCGGCAGAGCTGAGTATGTCCGTTGTTGTCGCAACAGACTTGGCAGAACCGTCGGCTGAAGAGACACTTTTACCTGAATAGGTGCTCTCAGTTGTCGATCCTATATAAAGCAGCCATTGGCTGCTTTTTTTTCCGTTATCTAGACTTTCGGTTCAAAAAAACTGTACACATTTCAAATATAATCATGTTTTTTTCTCCTAAGGATGAATTTTCGTCCTGATTTGGATTGATCTGCCCCTCATCATCCATTAGAATTCGCCGCGCATTAAAGATGCATCCATTTTTGAAGTTTTATCGCTTTTGTTGAATTACTCCTGTAGGGGAACTAAATGTCCACGAAACTAGCTAACCCGGCGCCGCTTGGCCTATTGGGTTTTGGTATGACCACTATCCTTTTAAATATTCACAATGCGGGTTTCTTCCCGATTGATTCTATGATCCTTGCAATGGGTATTTTTTACGGTGGTCTTGGTCAAGTACTAGTGGGCATGATGTGTTTCAAGCGTGGCGACACATTTGGTACCACTGCATTTACTTCATACGGTCTGTTCTGGCTGACTCTGGTTGGTTTGATTGTTATGCCTAAGATGGGCTTGGCAGCGGCAAGCCCAGCTAACTTCATGGGTTGGTACCTGAGTCTGTGGGGTGTATTTACTGCATTTATGTTCGTTGGTTCACTATGCTACCCACGTGCAAAGCAGTTCGTATTCGGTTCTCTGACAGTACTATTCTTCTTGCTTGCAGCTCGTGACTTCACGGGTAGCGAGCTAATCGGCACTATCGCTGGTTTTGAAGGTATTATCTGTGGTCTAAGTGCCATGTATTTCGGTCTTGCACAAGTACTAAACAATGAGTATGGCCGTACCATTCTGCCTGTTGGTGAATTGAAAAAAGAGAAAGCAAGCCTGAAAGCTGCTGCTTAATCTGACCGAACATTAAAAAACCTCGCAGCTGCGGGGTTTTTTTGTATCTGCGTATACCCAAACTCCAAATAGAACCCTATTCGCTCGTATAACTGCCTTGTCTAAAAGCCACTGAATTCTCGCTGAACACTGCATCTTAAAGTAGTTGGGTATATACCTTATACCAACTATGATTATTGTTATCAGAAGCTTGGTTGATCACTGGAGGTTGTATGGCACAACGTTACGCAGCACTGATGGGGGCATTAGTTGCCGATGCCGCGAGTATGGGAACACACTGGATTTACTCGCCAGACCGTATTAAAACTCTTACCGACTTACCTCACTTTCCATTCATCGAGCCGGATGCTTCGCACTACGAAGGTGTTGATAGCTATTATGCGCACGATAAATTAACCGCCGGCGAGCTTACTGCCTATGGCGAGTGGCTAGCGCTATACATTCGACTGCTGGCAAATCCCGATGTTGATACCCACAGTATTCAGCAACAAGTTCTGGATTATTTTGGCCCGGGTGGTGAATTTATCGGTTATATCGATAGTCCGACCAAAGCATTATTACTGAGCTTGTTTTCCCTTCCCCCCGAAGACTGGCCGGAAGACTCGGGTTGTGATGACGATCAGAATACGGCTTTATGTGCCGTACCTGCATTAGTGGCTTTAAAACACTCTTCTGAAAAGTTAGAGCAGGAAATCGAGCGCATTGTTGGTATTACTCATCAAAATGATATTGCCATTTCCAGTGCCAAGGCATTTGCCAGCGCCCTGAATGAAGCATTACGTTCACGTCGTATGGAGCCGGTACTGAATGTCTTAAAAATTAAATCGGAACCAAAGATCCAGGATTTAATTGAGCAGGTGAGGGTACTCAGCGGCGATGTGAACGATCTCAAGCATGTACTATCAATCGTCAACCAAGCCTGTCATTTGGCTGACAGCCTGCCGATGGCTGCCTGGATTTTAAAAAACAGTGAAAGCTATACCGAAGCAATTATCAAAAATATACTGGTGTCAGGTGATTCCTGTGGTCGCGGTATTATTGTCGGCGCATTAGCTGGAGCCTGTTATGGCTTTGGTGATGAGAAAGGCATTCCCATTTCATGGATCACGACGTTACAGTGTGGCGAGGCGCTCGCAGAAGATATTGAGGTGTTATTAAGAGCGGCGAATAATCGAGAGGCTAGAGGCTAGAGGCTAGAGGCTAGAGGCTAGAGGCTAGAGGCCAGAAAGAGCAGAAAGAAAAAAGCCACCCATAACTTTCAAAAGTCGTTGGTGGCTTTTTCAATGAATGCCGATATTTAAATATTAGAAACTCGGCACTCTAATCTCGCTTCTGGGAAACTAGCAAATAACCTTGATTGCCAGACCGCCCAGAGATGTCTCACGGTATTTCGCATTCATGTCTTTGCCAGTTTCAAGCATTGTCTCGATAACTTTATCAAGCGAAACGCGCGGTTCTGATGAACGGCGAAGCGCCATTCGACATGCGTTGATTGCTTTAACTGCAGCAATACCGTTACGCTCGATACATGGCACCTGTACCTGACCCGCAACAGGATCACAAGTCAGACCAAGGTTGTGCTCCATAGCGATTTCAGCCGCCATACAAACTTGTTGAGGGCTACCGCCCATCAGCTCTGCAAGGCCAGCTGCCGCCATAGAGCATGCTACACCGACTTCACCCTGGCAGCCTACTTCAGCGCCAGAGATGGATGCGTTACGCTTATACAGGCCACCGATAGCGCCGGAAGCGGCGAAGTAACGCGTATAGTCTTTAGGGCCAACAGACTGGATAAACTTATCATAGTAAGCCAGTACCGCAGGGATAATACCGCAAGCACCATTGGTAGGTGCGGTAACAACACGACCACCCGCTGCGTTTTCTTCGTTAACGGCAAACGCATACATGTTCACCCAGTCGACAACGGTCATTGGGTCGTTGCTGAATTTCTCAGTTGCCATTAACTGTTGGTAAAGAGCGGCAGCACGGCGAGGTACACGTAGAGGGCCAGGCAAAATACCTTCCTCGTTCATACCGCGTTCCATACATTCACGCATGGTCTTCCAGATTTTCGCGAAGTATATATTGATTTCGTCTTCTGCGTTCATCGCTCGTTCGTTTGCCATAACGAGAGCACTGACAGATAGACCGTTCTCTTTACAGTGTTCTAAAAGGCCTTCAGCCTTTGTGTATATGTAAGGCACTTTAACGTTTGAGACTTGCTCTTTGCCGAAGTTTTCTTCGTCGACGATGAAACCACCACCGATGGAATAATACGTTTTAGTATACGCTTCTTCATCACCAATCCATGCGTGGATTGTCATGCCGTTTTCGTGAAGAGGAAGGTTAGTCGTATGGAAGTTCATACCACCGTCACGAGGAAAGTCTACAGTGTGGCAATGCATACCAACAGGCATACGTTCGGTTTCTTCAACGCGCGCGATAAAGCCTGGGATGCTATCGATATCGACATGCTCAGGGCTGTTGCCCGCAAGGCCCATAATGATAGCGATATCTGTGTGGTGACCTTTACCGGTAAGAGAAAGTGAACCATAAACATCGACGGTAATTTTGGTTACATCACGTATTTTGCCCATTGCGCGCAGGTCATCAATAAACTCTTTGCCTGCTTTCATTGGGCCAACAGTGTGTGAACTGGAAGGACCCACACCGATTTTGTAGATATCAAAAACACTGATCATGCGTATTACCTCAGTCGGTGGGAAGCGCTCTGCCTCCAGCCAAGACTGTCATAGTTTTTATAAGTCTCGCCCCTTCCTTGGCGAGATCACTAGAAAAACAAAAGAGCAGGTGACCAATGGACATCCCTGCTCTTAAGTATCATCCATTTTACCCAAATTGTCTCAGAAGACTATGCGTTGTAGCACATTTTCTTGGACGAACAAGCGGTAAAGGATAATTATTGCTGTTATAGCGAT
The DNA here is from genome assembly GCF_050337085.1 of Photobacterium sagamiensis. NCBI lineage: Bacteria > Pseudomonadati > Pseudomonadota > Gammaproteobacteria > Vibrionales > Vibrionaceae > Photobacterium > Photobacterium sagamiensis. The sequence goes on from NZ_JAKJSP010000012.1 coordinate 186,728, forward strand.
AACTGTATTATAGCGCGCCGTAGATTACAGAACTAATTGCAGCAACACCACATGCAGCTGTGAAAAGTTGCACAGGTGCTGATGTTTTGTACTTCGCCATCGCTGGTACTTTGTACATTGCAAATACAGGCATTAGGAAAAGGATTGCAGCGATCATCGGTGCACCCATAGTTTCAATCATACCTAGGATGCTAGGGTTGACGATTGCAACCATCCAAGTGGTGATAACGATAAAGCCAAGAGAGATTTTCTCAATCTTTTTAACTGGCATGCTTGAGCTAGATTTCGCCAAGCCTACAAGACCTTCATGTGCACCCAGGAAGTGACCGAAGTAGCTTGAAGTGATTGCAGCAAAAGCAACAAGAGGGCCTAGTACAGAAATTAACGGAGATTCGTGAACGTTTGCCAGGTAAGACAGAACACTGATGTTTTGTGCTTGCGCTGTCGCTAGTTGCTCAGGTGATAGAGAAAGAACCACTGAGAATACAAAGAACATCACGAAGGTCATTAGCATCATTGCTGCGCCACCAGTGATCATGTCAGTTTTACCAACTGCATTGTCACCGTATACACGACGCTGCTCTTTAGAGAACTGGCTGATGATTGGGCTGTGGTTGAAAGAGAATACAATGATAGGGATTGCTAACCAGATAACTGAAGGCATAGTGCTCCAATCAGGGCTTACAGATACCATTGATGTATTCCATTCAGGCACTAGGTAAATAGATAGTGCTAACAGAATGAATACTAGTGGGTAAACCATAGCAGAGGTTGCTTTAAGCATTAGTTCTTTACCGAACACAACACCAGCAGTCATTGCCACGATTAGGCCACCTGACAGCAACCAACGTGGAATTGATTCCATGCCCACCTGGTTTACTAGGAAAGAATCAACCGTGTTAGTAATACCTACACCGTAAATTAGAACAATAGGGTAAATGGCGAAGAAGTAGGCAAAGGTGATAATTTTTGCGCCAGATTTACCAAAATGCTCCTCTACAGTATCTGTGATATCTGCTTCAGGATTTTTTGCTGAAAGTACAAAGCGAGCAAGGCCTTTATGAGCAAACCAAGTCATTGGTGCTGCAATAAGAGCAAGAATTACTAGCGGCCAGAAGCCACCTGCGCCGGCTTTAATCGGAAGGAAAAGTACACCAGCACCAACAGCGGTACCGAATAGTGAAAGAGCCCAAGTGAAATCTTTGTATGTCCATCTTGCTTTTGTGGCACCAGCGGATGCCGAGCTTACTGTAGTTTGCATGATTATATATCCAAAGTTTTTTTACGGAACGGAACAGGAACGACGCGCATTCTGAGGATTTGTGGCAGGAAAACTTTGATCAAGATCTCGTTATGTAATGGGTGCAAATTGCAATACAATTAAAGGTGATCTTGATCACATAACATGTTGCGGTAAAGTTAGGGGAAATAACGTGTTAGAAGGGTTTTTTTTAATACCAGAGCTGTTTCGATAACAATTTAATCATCTGGGCGGTTGCACCCCAAATTGAATAGTTGCTGAATGGAATTGAATAAATAGTGTGAAGTTTACCTTCTATCCGGAACTGCTGGTTGCGCATATTCACTGGGTTTAATAGGTAGTGGATCGGTACTTCGAACAGTTCATCGACCTCATTAGGATCCAGCTGTGGCCTGTAGTCAGGTGCAATGGTTGATAGAAAAGGCGTAACCATATATCCGCTAATAGTAGGAAGAGAAGGAAGCTGACCTAGAATATGACTGCGCTTGCATAAAATTCCAGTTTCTTCTTTGGTTTCGCGAATGGCTGTGGCGATTAAATCCACATCATAGGCTTCACGACGCCCTCCAGGGAATGCTACCTGACCAGGATGGTGTCTCAGGTGTTTAGCTCGGCGTGTCAGTACAATATTGAAACTGTCATCACGCGGGACTAAGGGGATCAGCACTGCCGCTTGCTTAAATGTATTTGTTTTAGATACATACTGGCGCACACGCACATTATGACTGATGTCATAATTGGTTGTGGGTGCTAGCAAAAATCGGCTTAAAATCTGTTGCTGATTGTTCATAGACCATCCGTGGTTATGTGGGGGCGATCTGTTTAGCTGTGAGTGCAGCAGCGACAGTATGGTAGATCACCCCATAGCTGCCGGCAAACGATGTTACTGCTTTAAGATTGGCAGAATTTTACTGAGTTTGTCCAGTGTTTCCTGATATTCACTTTCAGCTTCACTGTCTGCGACAACTCCGCCACCTGCCCAGGCAAAGAGCCGGTTCTGTTGAGTGATCAGTGTACGAATGGTGATACTGGTATCCATACGACCACAACGACTGATATAGCCAATGCTGCCGCAATACACGCTTCGACGGTGAGGTTCGAGCTCTTCAATGATCGACATGGCACGCACTTTAGGGGCTCCGGTGATCGAGCCGCCAGGAAAACAGGCTCGTAATAAGTCGGTCGGTGAGTGTTGTTCATCGAGTTCGCCCGTGACTGTACTAACCAGGTGGTGTACGGCTGGGAAGCTTTCAATATCAAATAGCTTTGGCACTTTGACACTGCCAGGTTTTGCCACCCGACCAATATCATTTCGCAGCAGATCAACAATCATCAGATTCTCTGATCGATCTTTCTCTGCGTAGCGTAATGCCTCGGCATAGGCTTGATCCTGCGTGACGTCTTCAGAGCGCGGACGTGTCCCCTTGATAGGCTTGGTTTCCACATAGCCTTGGTTATGTTGCAAGAAGCGTTCAGGCGATACCGATAATACGGTGCCGTGCTCAGTGCGAATGAAGCCAGAGAAAGGAGCGCCATTAGTCTGCTCTAAACGCAGATACGCTTGCCATTCGTCACCCTGATAGAATGCATCAAAGCGCTGTGCCAGGTTAATCTGGTAGCAATCACCCGACAGCAGATACTCCTGTACCTGATCAAATTTGTTGCAATAATCTGTGGTTGTCATATTTGCAGACCAATCACTTGTTAATGCAAATGGCTGGCTTTGTTGTGAAACCTGATCGTCGTGCTGCTGCAGCCAGGCGTCTTTTTGCTGGCTCAGCCATTTCAAACGGCCGCTACCTTGCGGGGAGATCAGAAATAACTTTTGTTCCTGGTGATCGGCGATCAGTGCCCAATCATAAATGCCGATAGCCATTTCCGGAGCGGTAATATCGTGGCAGGCAATATTGGTCAGCTTTTCGATACGGCGACCTAAATCGTAACCGAAGTACCCCAGCGCTCCACCAATAAATGGCACATCCGTCATAGAGTTAAGTGGCGGCAAAAGCTGAGTCTGAACATCTTCTACTAACTTGAAAGGATCTTCGTTGCTGGTTTGTTCATCACCATCTGAAAATTTAATACAAGTTATTTCACCATGTGTCTCTAAAGTGGCTAAAGGATCGGCAACTAAAATATCAAAGCGATTATCTGGGTGATCCTGAGCGGCAGAGCGTAATATCATTGCCCACGGCTGGCCCGCTAAAGGTTCAAACCACGAGAGTGTCGCTTCTTGGGCGTAATCGAGTTGTTCAAAACTCAGTTGAGGATGTGATTTACAAATCATTTTCTTTTTTGTGACAGGTGATCGATTGGCGCGTAGCGCGAAATTGTCCGCAAGAGTATCATAATCCCAGAATTTAATACGACGCCCAAGGACGATCCTTTGTGTTTTATTTTCTGCATCATCAGTAGAAGCTGACTCACCAAGGACATCTGCCATGAGGATCATGGCTGAGTGGTTGCATTGTTCACTGTATTCGCCTAACCCTACTGGCAGGGTATGAATAATGCGAATCACCACCCCCCTACATTGGAAGTACGCTGTAGTGGTAAAAGAAAGCAGGGCACCATGGAATGATAATAATCAACGAGGGCAATTATGACCGTCATCCGTAAAGAAGATGTGATTAGTAGCGTAGCGGATGCGCTGCAGTACATCTCATATTACCACCCGCTGGATTTTGTTCAGGCCTTGGAAAAAGCCTATAACAAAGAACAAAACCAAGCAGCGAAAGATGCGATTGCGCAGATCCTGATTAACTCCCGGATGTCTGCCGAAGGTCACCGTCCTATCTGTCAGGACACCGGCATTGTGACCTGTTTTGTGAAGATTGGTATGAATGTGCAGTGGGACAGTGATCTGACTGTGCAAGAGATGATTGATGAAGGTGTCCGTCAGGCATACACCAACCCGGATAACCCGCTGCGAGCCTCTGTCGTTGCGGATCCTGCTGGTAGCCGTAAGAACACCAAAGATAACACACCTGCGGTTGTACACATCGATATGGTGGCAGGCAACAAAGTTGAAATTCAAATTGCCGCTAAAGGCGGTGGTTCCGAAAATAAAACCAAGATGGTGATGCTGAACCCATCGGACGATGTTGCAGAATGGGTTGAGAAAACCGTTCCTCTTATGGGCGCGGGCTGGTGTCCGCCGGGTATGCTGGGTATTGGGATCGGCGGTACCGCAGAAAAAGCCGCAGTACTGGCAAAAGAGTCTTTAATGGAGTCGGTCGATATCCATGAGCTTCAGGAACGTGGTCCGCAGAATGCAGAAGAAGAACTGCGTTTAGATATTTATAGCCGTGTAAATAAGCTGGGTATTGGTGCGCAGGGCCTGGGTGGTTTAACCACAGTGGTTGATGTGAAGATTAAAACTGCGCCAACTCACGCAGCCTCTAAACCCGTTTGTATGATCCCGAACTGCGCGGCGACTCGTCACGTACACTTTACGCTAGACGGTAATGGTCCGGCAGAATTAACGCCACCGAAGCTGGAAGACTGGCCTGAAGTGACCTGGGAAGTGGGCGAGAGTGTCCGACGTGTGAATGTTGACGAGGTCACTAAAGCTGACGTTCAGGAATGGAAATCAGGTGAGACCGTTCTGCTGTCGGGTAAGATCCTGACCGGTCGTGATGCGGCGCATAAACGTATTCAGGATATGCTGGCGAGAGGTGAAGACTTCCCTGTCGATTTTAATAACCGTTTTATCTACTATGTCGGTCCGGTTGATGCGGTGGGTGATGAAGTTGTTGGCCCTGCAGGCCCGACAACCTCAACCCGTATGGATAAATTTACCGATATGATGCTTGGCCAAGCGGGCCTTACCGGCATGATCGGTAAAGCGGAACGTGGCCCGGCAGCCATTGAGTCAATTAAAGAGCACAAAGCAGTATATCTGATGGCCGTAGGTGGCGCAGCTTACCTGGTTGCTAAGGCAATTAAGAAAGCGCGTGTTGTCGCGTTTGAAGATCTGGGTATGGAAGCAATCTACGAATTTGAAGTTGAAGATATGCCGGTAACGGTAGCGGTTGATTCCGACGGTACCAATGCTCACCAGACGGGGCCGGATACCTGGAAAGTTAAAATCGCCGAAATGGATGCTTAAAAATTAAGTGTTACATATTATATGAAGGAGCCACTTGGCTCCTTTTTTTATACCCAAGCCACCTCAATATGCGAGATACAGATCTTCCTCTTGGAATATAATTCGACGATATTTCTATTATTCTCTGAAAGTCATCCCATCCGCTTACTACTAAAAAGTGACTTCAGTCATCATGATCTGGATGGTGGGTTGCCTATGCAGTCTATTTCTAATCTTTTTCTTATTTTTTAATACCTTGTTAGTATTTAATTGTCTAGTATTGACTACAATAATGGTTTGCGGAGTTTTATGTGTCGTAATTGTTTCTGTCGTGAGTTGGTAATTAAAAAATGAATCTATTCATCTAATTACTGATGAGAAGATCAAAATATTAGGAATAACCTGACAATTATAAGGATTGGGGAGAATTTATGGGGCGCATAGTATCTGCCGTATTGCTGCTAGGTGCATTGCTGACAGGGTGTGGTGAAAAACAGGCGGAGGTTCCCGAACCGGAGTCTCGTCCAGTAAAATTACAAACCGTATCAGTGGGTAATAATCAAACATTTCGAACATTTCCTGCAACAGTTGAAGCGGGCGATAAGGCGGTACTGGCATTCAGAGTTTCAGGCCAGCTGTTATCCGTTGATGTTAACCCGGGAACAAAGGTTAAGCGTGGGCAAAAACTTGCCAGTCTGAACAAAGATGAGCTTTCGCTATTGGTTGAGCAGGCACAAGCGAAGTATGAACTGGCGTATGTTCAGTTTAAACGTGATGAAGAATTGCGTAAAACTAACGTGGTATCTGAACTGGATTATGATACCTCTAAAGCGTCATTAAAACAGGCTCAAGCAGCGTTGGATAAAGAAAAAGCCAATCTAAGCTATGCAACATTGGTTGCACCTTATGATGGTACTTTATCGCTGTCTTTGGTGGAAAATTATGAATATGTGATGGCGAAACAGCCTGTGATGCATATTCAAAGTGCAGGACTCATTAATGTCGCTTTCCAGCTTCCGGATCATTTGCTGGCACGTTTTCAAGGGCAGTATGATAGCCAGCCTAGTGTCATGTTCGATACCATTCCAGGGAAAAGCTTTGCGGCTCAATTTAAAGAAATTGATACCGAGGCTGATGCAAAAACATCCAGTTATAAAGTGACCTTATTTATGGAACGCCCGGAAGGTAGAAATATTCTTCCCGGTATGGCGAGTCAGGTCAAAATTGCTATTCCTAAAGGTAACTCCGGTGCCATTTCAAAGCGCGCCATCATAGAGGAAGATGATGCCACTTATGTCTGGTATGTCGATGAAGCGGGTATTGTCCACAAAACACAAATCGAACTGGATGATAAAGGACGCGTGGTTAAAGGCTTGAAGGATGGCGACCAAATTGCTATCTCAGGTGTTAATGAATTACAAGAAGGCCAGAAAGTAAGAGCCTGGATTAAGGAGCGAGGATTGTAATATGAAAAAGTTATCCTTAATTGTTTTCGCTGTAGGCTCTGTTTTGGCCCTGCAAGGGTGTGAAAAGCCACAGATTGAAGAGAGACAAGTGGTACAACCCGTGACGGCGATACCTGTGGTTTTAGCAACAACAGGTTCTCAGCTAGCGTATTCTGGAGTCGCTGCGGCAGCTGATAAATCGAGCCTGTCTTTTCGTATTCAGGGAGAGATAACCAAAATAGCGGTACGTCCCGGCGACTTTGTCAAAAAAGGTCAGTTATTGGCGCAACTTGAACCGACTGATTATCGGTTAGAAGTTGACGATGCGCAGGCAAAATATAATGTTGCGGATAGCCAGTACCGACGTTCCGCCAAACTGGTCGACAAGGGCTATTTAGCCCAGTCACAGTTTGATGAATTAAAAGCCCAGCGCCGTATTGCCCGAGCAAGACTGAACCTGGCGAAATTAAGCTTAAGCTTTACCCAGTTGAAGGCACCATTTGATGGCGTGATTTCGCGTGTACCTGCTGAGCAATTTGAAAATGTGCAGGTTGGACAGCAAGTTATGAATATTCATAGTATTAAAATGGTCGATATTCTTATTCAGGCTCCGGATATTATCTATTCACAACGGACAGCGGTTGAAGTTGAAGGTTCAAGACCAGGAGCCCGAATTATACTGACAAATGGTTTGGAATATAAAGCTTACCTTAAAGAGTTCACAACAGAGCCGGATCCGGAATCAGGGTCGTTTATGTTGACCTTAACCATGCCGATGCCTGAAGACCTTTTCATTCTTGATGGTATGGCCGTTGAAGTCAGAGCCGATGCGGAAAAACTGAAAATCTACCCTCGCGGTGAAGCAGTTATTCCGCTGGAAGCCATCTTCAATGAAGATGGGGATGATTTGGATCTGGATAATAAATTTGTCTGGGTAGTGGGTGCAGATAAAACGGTGAGTAAGCGCCGTATTGCAACCAATACAGTTGTTCCAGAAGGTGTTCGTCTGCAATCCGGATTGGAAGAAGGTGAGCAAATTGTTATTGCCGGGGGAAATCGCTTGCGGGATGGACAGCAAGTGAAGCTGGTTGACATGGAGGCTGGACAATAATGAAACAAGATATCGCCGCCTATTTTATCAAGAACAAAGTTGTCAGCTGGATGGTCACATTGATCTTTCTGGTTGGCGGTACCATGGCCTTCTTTGGCTTGGGACGGCTGGAAGATCCTGCTTTTACTATCAAAGATGCAATGGTAGTGACAGCCTATCCTGGCGCAACGCCGCTACAGGTGGAAGAGGAGGTCACCTATCCGATCGAGAAGGCAATTCAGCAGCTGACCTATGTTGATGAAGTGAATTCCATTTCCAGTCGTGGTTTATCACAAATTACCGTTACCATGAAAAACAATTATGGTCCCGATGATTTGCCGCAAATCTGGGATGAACTTCGTCGAAAGGTAAACGACCTGAGGCCGAGTCTACCACCAGGGGTCGCTGATCCCTCTATTATTGATGATTTTGGTGATGTGTACGGGATCTTGCTGGCAATTACTGGTGATGCCTATTCGTATAAAGAACTGAACGACTATGTGGATTATTTTCGTCGTGAGATAGAACTGGTTGAAGGAGTAGGTAAAGTCGCGGTAACAGGCACCCAGCAAGAACAGGTCTTTATTGAAATATCGGTGCAGCGCTTGAGCAATTTGGGTATTTCACTGCAAACGATCTACAACACTCTGGCAACGCAAAATCTCGTTTCTAGCGCTGGTGCCGTAAAAATTGGTACGGAATATATCCGTGTCCACCCGACCGGTGAATTTACCGATGTAGATGCGTTAGGTGATTTGATCATTACCGATAATGGTGCTGAAGGTCTTATTTACTTACGTGATGTCGCAACGATTCAACGCGGCTTTAGAGAAGTACCTGATAACCTTGTTGGCTACAACGGAAAAGTGGCGCTGAGTGTCGGTGTCTCGTTTGTGTCGGGTGTCAATGTTGTAGAGATTGGTAAAGGTGTTTACCGCCGCTTAGATGAACTGAAAGAACAACAGCCTGTGGGTATCGATATCGATGTCGTTTATAGCCAACCTGATGAAGTGGATAAGTCTGTTCAGGGGTTCATTATCAGTCTCGGGCAGGCGGTAGCGATCGTTATTGTTGTACTGCTGTTTTTCATGGGATTGCGCTCAGGCCTTTTGATCGGATTGATCTTACTGCTAACGGTATTGGGTACATTCGTGTTCATGAGTATGATGGCTATCGACTTGCAGCGTATATCGCTCGGGGCTTTGGTTATTGCACTTGGGATGCTGGTGGATAATGCCATTGTGGTTGTCGAAGGTGTGCTGATCGGGATGCAAAAAGGGCGAACCCGGATGCAGGCGGCATCAGACATCGTAACCCAGACGAAATGGCCTTTGTTAGGGGCTACCGTGATTGCGGTTACTGCCTTTGCGCCGATCGGTTTGTCTCAGGATTCGACGGGAGAATATTGTGCGACTTTATTTAGCGTACTGTTAATTTCACTGATGTTGAGTTGGTTCACGGCGATTTCGTTGACACCATTCTTTGCTGATATGTTCTTCAAAGGTGTTAAAAGCAATGCCGGTGAGGAAGAAAATGACCCCTATAAAGGTGTCTTTTTCGTGACGTACAAGAGAGCGCTAGAAATGTGTATGAAGTACGCATGGACAACCGTGATCGTATTAATTGTGATGCTGGCTGCGAGTTTGTATGGCTTTACTCAGTTAAAACAGTCCTTCTTTCCATCCTCTACTACACCGATGTTCATGGTGGATGTGTGGCTACCTGAAGGAACTGATATTCGTTCAACCAATGATAAATTACGCGAACTGGAAGAGTTAGTGAGTACGCAAGAGAGCGTAAGTCACGTATCTTCAAGTGCGGGTAAAGGTTCGCAGCGCTTCATGCTGACGTATGCGCCAGAGAAGAGTTACTCGTCATACGGTGAGCTAATCATCCGTGTCGATAGCTATGACGATGTGATGCCGATGATGCGAAATGTCAGCCAAGAACTTGATACTAAGCACCCTGACATCGAGTATAAATTAAAGCGTATTGAATTAGGTCCTTCATCGGGTTCTAAAATTGAAGCGCGTTTGGTGGGGCCCGATCCAACAATCTTACGTGGTCTTGCTCAACAGTCGCTGGATATTATGCGTGCCGATCCGGGTAGCTTTAATGTTCGTCATGATTGGCGGGAACGTACGAAAGTGCTTGAGCCAATTTTCAATGAAAGTCAGGCTCGGCGTTATGGGATCACCAAAGCGGATGTTGATGATTTGTTGCAAATGGCATTCTCAGGTCTGTCTGTCGGTATCTATCGTGATGGCACCAATTTGATGCCAATCGTTGCGCGGTTACCTGAAGCTGAGCGTGTTGATGTGAGCACGATTGAAGGCATGAAGATTTGGAGCCCTGCCATTCAAGGTTATGTACCACTGCAACAGGTTATGCTTGGGGTGAATATTCGATGGGAAGATCCATTGGTTGTTCGTAAGAACCGCAAGCGTATGCTGACTATCATGGCCGATCCTGATCCTTTGGGGGATGAAACTGCAGCAACCCTGCAGGCCCGTATTCAGCCAAAAATAGAAGCACTGGATTTCCCTCCCGGTTACTCACTGGAGTGGGGAGGCGAATATGAATCATCGGCAGATGCGAAAGCGTCGTTGTTCCAGACTATGCCCATGGGTTACCTGTTCATGTTTTTGATCACTATCTTCCTGTTTAACAAAGTGAAAGAAGCGGTGATTGTATGGGCGACAGTACCTCTGGCAATAATTGGCGTAACAACGGGTTTGTTGGTGCTGAATACCCCGTTTGGCTTTATGGCATTACTCGGTTTCTTGAGCCTGTCAGGCATGCTGGTCAAAAACGGTATCGTACTGGTTGATCAGATTGAAATTGAAATCAGCGGTGGTAAAGAGAAGTACCAGGCCGTGGTTGATGCGGCGGTGAGTCGTGTGCGTCCTGTATGCATGGCGGCAATCACAACAGTACTCGGTATGCTTCCGTTATTGCCTGATGTGTTCTTTAAACCCATGGCGGTAACGATTATGTTCGGATTGGGCTTTGCGACAGTACTAACACTGATCGTTGTGCCTGTCCTGTATCGAATGTTCCATAGTTTGAAGATCCCTCAAGAACAATAATGTGGTTTGGTGATTAATTGAAATAACAAAAGGGCTCCCGAAGGAGCCCTTTTTCATTTTGGTACTGCTTAACTCAGTGAGTGTTCAGTTCATTAATACAGCTTAAATGACTTTCCACGCCATCGCTTCACCTGCGCGGATCGGCACCACTTCATCGTTACCGAATGCCATGGTCTCAGGTACTGTCCAGCTTTCTTTTGTCAGCGTAATGGTATCGGTATTACGAGGCAGGCCGTAGAAATCAGGGCCGTTGAAGCTTGCAAAGGCTTCCAGTGTGTCCAGAGAACCGGCGGCTTCAAATACTTCTGCGTACAGCTCTATTGCCGCATGGGCAGTGTAAGAGCCCGCACAGCCACAGGCAGACTCTTTGCGACCTTGAGCATGGGGTGCTGAGTCAGTCCCTAAGAAGAATTTAGGGCTACCACTGGTGGCGGCTGCAACTAATGCATGCTGGTGAACGTTACGCTTTAGGATCGGCAGGCAGTAGAAGTGAGGACGAATACCGCCAACCAGCATATGGTTGCGGTTAAACATCAGGTGATGCGCGGTAATTGTCGCGCCGACATTAGGGCCTGCGTTCGTCACAAACTCTACCGCGTCAGCCGTCGTAATGTGCTCAAGTACCACTTTTAAATCAGGGTACTGCTCAACAATCGGTGCCAGTACTTTTTCAAGGAAGACGGTTTCACGGTCGAAAATATCAATATCGTGAGTCGTCACTTCACCGTGGACAAGTAGAGGCATACCGGTTTCTTGCAAGGCTTGCAGGGCCGGGCGAATATTATCAACAGAAGTGACACCAGAATCCGAGTTTGTCGTTGCACCTGCAGGGTAAAGTTTTGCAGCGTAAACATGACCTGAGGCTTTTGCTTTGTGAATTTCTTCAGCGGTGGTGTTGTCGGTGAGGTAGATAACCATTAGTGGGGAGAAATTGCCTTGAGGGCCTTGGGCAATAATACGGTCGCGGTAGGATAAGGCAGCGTCTGTATCAGTGACCGGAGGAACCAGATTAGGCATGATTATCGCTCGTCCCATATACCGACTGATGTCACGAACAGTATCTTTTAATACATCGCCATCACGTAAATGCACATGCCAGTCATCAGGACGTGTAATAGTAATCGTCGTCAAAATTGCTTCCCTCCCAAAAAATTCGCCCGATTCTAAAATCATCCACATAGTAAGTAAAGGTCAATTATCAAACAATGTATCTAATTGATGATTAAAAGCGCAATCGTTTGCTGCTGGTGGGTAATAAAAGGGGAAATAATTAAGCCAGCAATTATTGCTGGCTTAATAAGCTTATGGGGTGAGGGGATGGACCTCTGTGTGCCTTTGCTTTACCTAGGGCCTAGAACCAGCTCTTCCTAGTGTCTTTCCCCTACAACTTGAACCGATGGACCAATGTATTTTGCTGGTTAGCCAGTTCATCCAGTTTTGCGCTGGCTTCAGCGACTTCTTCCATTGAACTGAAGTTCGCATCAGCAATATGGCTGATATCTTCCAGGCTGCGGGCAATGGAGCCTGTGGTGCTTTGCTGCTCTTCTGCCGCTTGTGCAATCTGGGTGCTCATCTGGCTGATTTCCATAATGATGGCCTGAATTTCTTCCATTGCGCTGTTAGCATCAGAGGCTTGCGAAATACTGTTTTCCATTTCAGTGACACAGCCTTGCATGACCGATACGGCCTGACCGGAACTGGACTGCAGACTCTGGATCATATTTTCGATTTCAGAGGTTGAGTCAGTGGTACGTTTTGCCAGCACACGTACTTCATCAGCAACGACAGCGAATCCTCGGCCCTGATCACCGGCTCGCGCGGCTTCGATTGCCGCATTCAGTGCGAGCAAGTTAGTTTGATCGGCAATGTTGCGAATAACATCCAGAATAGAGCCAATGTTACTGCTCATTTCCTGAAGCTTAGAAACCGCGTTAACCGATTCGTCCAATCGCTCTGAAAGCTGATGAGTCGTATTGATATTGCGGCTCATCACATCACGGCCAGTTGCAGATGCCTTCTCAACCTCATGGACCCTTTCCATGGTGTTTTGCGCGCTGTGCGAGACGTCGGTTACCGACTGTTCCATTTCTGTCATTGCCGTGGCAACAGAGACGGTTTGCTGGCGTTGTTCATTGAGACGGTGTTTGGCTTGGGTGGTGGTGGTCTGGTTTTCAGCCGCAACTGCAGTGAGATCTTCTGAAGCCTGGCTGAGTTTACCGAGAATTTCTTGTAAGTTGTCAGCCAGGGTATTGATATGACGGCTTAGCTTATCGAATTCAATAAAACTGTTATTGTCGATTCGCTGGGTCATGTCGCCATCAGTCAAGGCTTCCAGTGCTTTCAATGTCGATTCAAGTGGCTTGCGAACACTACCGGCCAGATACCAACCGATAAAAATCGCAAGCAGGGTAACGCAGATACCGATAAGCACAGCGTTTGTGTAGCCCTGATTGTAAGCGGTGTTGGCTGTCTCAATGGCCGTATCCATTTGAGTGTTTGCCTGGGTTCTGAAGTTATCTAACAGGCCCATGGCTTGATCAATTTCTTCAGCTAAGATCGCAATATTGTCGTAAAGGCGGTTTCTGGCTTCAATATATTCAAAGTGAAGGTCAAGCACCCCCCCTTTTTTACCGATATCCTGGGTATATTGTTCGACCGTTTTATCAAAAATCGTCTTCAAAGCCGGAAGGTGAGCAGACAGGCCGCGATAGCTTTGACCTAGGTGATTGACGCTTTTCCTATTATTTTTGACCGCTGCTTCAATTTTTACAATGTCGTCGGTGGCAAGGGCATCAGAGGTGGTGGCTTCAGTTAGCTTCAGCTTGATGAAGTAACTTTTTGCCATCATTTTGACGGAGATATTGTCTTGATCGTCAATGTACTCTTTCATGCGAACGCTAAGTTCGGTGTGCAGTTGCTGAAAACGACGTGTCGACTGCAGTCTTTCATCCTGAGCTAACAACTGGGTACGGTAGTTGATCATCGCGGTATGCGCTTCGGTGAAATAACGTTCTTCTAAAGCAAGAAGGTTGCTAAGGTGTGCGTTGAGTTCCGGATTACTTTCGGCAGCTTTCACCAGTTGATCACGCGCATCGGCAAAGGCTTCATGAGCTTGGGTGAAATTGGCTTCGTAGACTTTCATTCGAACAGGATCTTGGCTGGTCAGAAAATCTTTAAATATTTTATCAGCAGCAAGAAGTCTGACACTGGTCTGGTTGGTTGTTGATACTAATGGGAGTGCAACTGTAGTTACAGATTCTAATTGCTGGTGAATGCGGTTTGTACCATCAAGCATCAGAACGATTGTCGCAGCCAGAAGCCCGACCATCACCGCAAACCCGGAGTACATACGTCGTATGACAGAGGCCTGTCTTATTGTATTCATAATGTCCCTAAAAATAGCAAAAGGTGAGCAGCAGCAATATGCTCACGAAATAATGGTACGAAGCTTCACTGTTGTTAATGGAGCCATGTAAAGAGTGTGAGGTCTAAATTTTAAGCTGTAAATTAACTTGCATAAAATTGACACAATTGACTCAATTAGCTCTCTAATACTCTGTCTCGGAACCTCGTTATAATGCTTAATGATAATTTAAGTCATAGTGCGCATACTTTGACGGCTGCATCAAAAAAAAACGTTATTTATGAATATTTCACTTAAATTAACATTTAAAACAATGTTCAATATTGCTCTCTGAGACGGACTCAAGCATACTTTACATTAAAGGTAAAAATTGAAATGGAGCTTGATATGGTAGAAGAAACTATCTTCAGCAAAATTATTCGTAAGGAAATTCCTGCAGACGTATTGTACCAGGATGATCTGGTCACTGCGTTTCGTGATATTAACCCGCGTGCGCCAAGCCATATCTTAATTATCCCTAACAAACTGATCCCGACGGTGAATCAGATTGAAGCTGATGATGAAATGGTGATGGGGCGACTGTTTACCGTAGCGCGTAAGCTGGCAGAAAAAGAAGGTGTTGCTGAAGACGGTTATCGTTTAATTGTTAACTGTAACCCATATGGAGGCCAGGAAGTGTACCATGTTCATATGCATTTACTGGGTGGTCGCCCATTGGGTCCGATGTTAGTTGGTTAAACTTATCTTTGAGTAAGTGCTTATTAAGTAAAGTCTGGGTATATTGATATATTGCTTTAATTACTCAGGCTTTTTCATAGGAAAGTGGTCATTAACTCGATACTTAAACATGCTGTAGTCGCGCTACTCTCTCTTAGTTTGCTGGCCTGTGCCAATTTATCCACCCAGAGTTTGTTTAGCCATTACAGTGCCGCGAATGCAGATGCTCATCAGGCCATGCAACAAGGCCTTTATACCCAAGCGGCAGAAGCATTACCCGATGCCCCCGCAGGCGATATTCTTGATGGTATGGAGCGCGGCAGGGTTAATTTTGTCGCAAAACAATATCCATTTAGTTTTGCCTCATTTAAACATGCGGATATGGCGGTGAAAGAGCAGCAACGTCAGGCGACGGTTCAGCTCTCTGAAGGATTTAACCAGGCTGGTGCCTTATTCACCAACGACAATATGATCACCTACCAGCCTGCCGATTATGAATTAGGTTTTTTGCACCTTTATTTAGCGCTCAACTACCTGCAACAGAAAAACCTTGAAGGGGCGCTGGTTGAGGTTCGCCGGGCCAATCAGGTCCAGGAAGCTGCCCGAAAACAGCGTGAGGCAGAACTGCTGCGTGCAGAAAAAGAAGTAAAGAGTAACGGTATCAACGATAATATTGGTTCGGTGCTGGCTCGCTATCCTGATGCGGGTAAAAAATTGGGCGCAGTACAGAACGGTTATTTATTTTATCTGTCTGGGGTGCTGTATGAAGCCGATGGTGATCTGAATAATGCGTATATTGATTATAAGCGGGCTTTAGCGGTAGCACCGGACAATCTCTATATTGCTAATACGGTACTTCGAGTAGCGACTGTTATGAATATGACGGGTGACTTAAAAACCCTAGAAGCGCGTTACGGTCAGTATAACAAACCTGCGTCGAACAAAGGCCGGGTTATTATTTTTGATGAGCAGGGGGTGGTTCAGGCTCGTGACGGTTGGCGCTTGCCGCTGTGGTTGTACGACAGTCGCGGTGACGGTGTTATTTATAACCTGGCATTGCCATATTACCCTACGGTAACGATGCCACGTATTGCACCGTTAAAACTGGAAAACAAAACCGTGAAGGGCGCGCAGGTGGCTGACGTAAATGCCATGGCAAAGAACAGCCTGAACGAAGAACTACCTGTCATTGTGGTTCGACAGGCGCTGCGGGTATTAGCGAAAAATGAAGTTCGCAAAACTGCTGCGAGCAACGGAAACGATGTAGGCAATATACTTGCCAATATTTTCAATACATTAACTGAACAGCCAGATACACGTAGTTGGCAGTCTTTACCTGCTAATGTTGATGTTTTCCATACCGATTTAGCTGCAGGAACACATAGCTTAAGTTGGAATGGACGACAGTTGAATGTAGATATTAAAGCCGGACGTACCACAATGGTTTGGGTGTCTCGACAAGGAAACCAAGTCAGCTGGTGGTCGGCACTATTAGGAGGAATCTAATGAGATATATCTCAGTAATGCTAGTTGCTTTATTTTTAGCGGCATGTACCACAACAACATCGGGGATCAGTATTGAAAGCAGTAACCAGAATGTGGTTATTGGTAATTCATCGCTGGCAAGCCGTGTAGCGGTAGAAAGGGCCATTGTTGGTGACGTTAACGGGCTAATGAAAGCCGGCGTACCGGTAACCAGTCAGGTTAACAGCGATATGAAACTGCAATACCGCTTTTATTGGTACGATGCACAAGGGTTAGAAGTGGATGGCAGTGATGCACCATGGCGACAATTTGTACTTCATGGTAAAGACACTATGACGCTGCAAGCTGTTGCGAGAAATCCGAAAGCGAAGCAATACCGTATTTATATTCGTGAAGCAAATTATTAATCGCATCCATTGAAGGTATAAAATGAAAAAAAGCATTATTGCATTATTAAGCGTCGCTGTTTTACTGGGTGGTTGTGCGCAGAAGGTCAGTTATGGTGATGCCCAGGAGGCGGAAACTACAACGATTGAATTTGGTTCAACCGATCTGCAAAAAATTGCGGAAGAGATGACCGACAGCATGCTGGCTTCCGGCTCCGTGGCTTACATTACGGGAAACAACAAGCGTCCAATCATTGTGGTTGACGGCATTAAGAACAAAACCAGCGAGCACATTGATACCGAATCCATTACCGATTCTGTCAGTACCCGCATGCTAAATTCTGGCAAATTTCGTTTTGTTGATATGACGCGTGTAGAGGCTGCTCGTAAGCAACTTAACTTCCAAAATAACGATGAGCTGGTTAATCAGAGTACCGCGATTCAGTTCGGTAAAATGGTCGGTGCCGAGTATATGCTTTATGGCAACCTTGCCAGCATTGTTAAGCAAGCGGGTAGTGATAAAGACGTTTACTACAAAATGACGATGCGCCTGATGGATCTGGAAACGGGTCTGATCGAATGGGCTGACGAAAGCGAGATCCGTAAGCAAGAAGCGAAAAGCCTGCTTGGCTGGTAATCGACGTTAGTTGAAGATCGTATTGTTATTAGGACCTGTTTATTTTCAACATTGCAGCAATCATGTTGAAGATAAACAGGCTCTAATATGCCGATTGATATTAACCCTAATCAGTGTAAGCAATATGTGACTGAGGCACTAAGTGGAATCATTCGACCAATCGTTGCTTAGTGCGTTACAAGACGTTGAACTTATCTCAGCCAAACCGCTTTCCGGCGGCCTGAGTAACCGTTGCTGGCTCCTTAAAATCTGTACTGGTACTTCCGGTCAATACTCTTCTTTGGTCTGGCGACCGATAGCCAAATCATCTCGCGCTTTTGACGTGTCTCGTCATCATGAATATCGAGTTTTAGAACAAATTGCGCCCAGTAAAATTGCACCTAAGCCCGCTTACTTGCTGGAGCATGGCTTGTTAGTGGAATGGATTGAAGGGGAAGAAGCCGGTAATGAATTATCAGATACAGTTTTACTCAAGCTTCAGGCTGAGATTCACACATTGCCTGTGCCTCACTGGCGGTTAGATGTACAGCAAAAAGCGGCACACTATTGGCAGTTTATACCGCAACATTTTAAAACACCTGAACTTATCTTAATTTTCCATTATTTCCAAAACAAACAACTCCCGATTAAGTTTGCAGATACTTGCTGTCATCATGATCTGGGGCGTTACAACATTATTCGGGCCGCTGACGGACGTAATGTGGTGATCGATTGGGAATATGCTGCTGCGGGTGATCCATCATTAGATTTAGCACTAACCATCAATGCCAATGGCCTTGAACCAAATGGGGCCGTAGAGAAGTATTGTCAGCACCGTGGCATCAGCAATAAACAGCCGTGGTTAGATGCAGTGGCTGACTGGCAACCTTGGTGCGAGTATTTGGCCATGCTATGGTTCTTCGTTGGGGCTGAAACCTGGCAAGACCAAGCGTATTTAGAATCGGCTAACCAGCTGCTACAGAAACTGATCCTTTTACTTCGATAAACAATCGTTAAGCCGCAGTTTTTCATTTTTGTCATGTTTCGAGAAAACCCAGGTCTACACTACTATTGGGTAATTAAGGAAGGTGTATGGAGTGAAGCTCTCTGCTCGGATTAAACAACGGGTCTTTTGTTTACTGATCACGGTGTTATTGACCGGCTGTGTCATGCGCCTGGCTTATAATACTTTAGATTTCTGGATTTCTTATTACCTGGCGGATTATGTCAGTCTCAATTCGAGCCAGGAAAGAGATTTTGAAGCAGATCTCGATAAAGTGCTGGCCATTCATCGTGATCGTGAGCTTCCTAAATTACACCGTCAGATCTCTGAGCTGCAATCAGATCTGAAAAAGCCACTCACTTTCAGCCAGATCCGCGGTTATCATTTAAACCTTACCAAAGTTGGGCAAGACTCGATTGGATTATTGGCGATACCTCTCGCGGCGATGATCCGTGATTTGGATGAAGATCAAATTGTTGAAATCAACCGCAATATTGAAAAAAGTATAGAGGACGTGATTGCTGAAAGAGTAATACTGCCGACAAAACAAAAGATGACCAAGCGAACGAGACAGCTGCAGGAGATATCACTGGACTGGATTGGCACTTTGAATTATAAGCAGAAACAGTTATTACACGAACTAGCCGGATATCAAGTGGAGATGGAGCCGGTATTTTTCTCTTTTTATCGCAGTTTCTTACAGAATTGGCGAGAATTGATGAAAAAACGCTTTGAGCCAGATTTTGACGAAAAGCTGAGTCAGATGTTGCAGAAATTTTTCGCGCTGGAAAATGAGCAATTCCAGATCGATATTAATGTCTACCTGAATCGTCGTTTTGATGTCATGCGCCGGTTGAATAACAGTCTGAACGATAAACAACGTCGATATCTCGTTCGGAAATTGTCTGGTATTCGTATTGATTTGGCGGTTCTGATTAATCAATAAGGGTTAAGTGTACTGTTTTTGCTGAAACGCTCATATATTTCTTCTTTTAAACTATGCAAAACATGTTAGATTTAATTCAGGCGCAGATTTAGTGCAGCGGACAATAAGAACGACAGGGGAGTAGAGATGATTATTTATCTGCATGGCTTCGATTCAACAAGCCCGGGTAATCACGAAAAAGTATTACAGCTTCAGTTTATTGACCCCGATGTTCGTTTCGTTAACTACAGTACTTTGCATCCTAAACACGATATGCAACATATCCTCAAAGAAGTGCATAAGTTAAAGGAGCAGTCGGACGATCCCAATCCACTAATTTGTGGTGTCGGATTAGGCGGTTATTGGTCTGAGCGTATTGGCTTCTTGAGCGGTATTCGACAGGTTATCTTTAACCCTAACCTGGATCCTGAAATCAATATGGAAGGACGGATCGACCGTCCGGAAGAATACTCCGACATTGGGACAAAATGTGTTACAGATTTTCGTAAAAAAAATGCGGGTAATTGCCTCTGTATCCTTTCAACTAATGATGAAGTATTAGATAATCGCCTTACAAGTGAGGCATTGGATGATTATTATGAAATCATCTGGGATGAGACAGAAACACATAAATTTAAAAAGATCTCACAGCATCTAAAAACTATAAAATCCTTTAAAGAAACATTGTAACTACCTCCTACCCTCCGCAGACGGAGCCGATCCGTCTGCATCGATACCAAATTGAGCAGCAAACTTTGGTGTGGCTTGCACGGCCAGAGCATTGTTCTGTTTGGTATTAGTCAGTCAGCCAGAGCATTATCATCTGTAATTTAAGGATGAATAACTGAGATAAGGCCCTGAGCAATAAAAATTATTACAAATAAGAGGAAGTTATCGTGACGCGTATTATCGTAGTTGGTGGCGGTGCGGGCGGTCTTGAGCTTGCGACAAAGCTAGGTCGCACCTTAGGTCGTAAACGCCGTGCAACTGTCACACTTGTCGATCGTAAAGCCAGCCATCTTTGGAAGCCGCTTTTACACGAAGTAGCAACCGGATCGATGGATGCCGGCGTTGATGCTTTGAGCTATCGTGCCCATGCTAAAAACCACTCGTTTGAGTTTCAAATGGGGAGTTTGCAAGAGATTGATCGTGAGAATAAAACAATTAAATTGGCCCCGCTCCATGATGAGCAGGGTGATCTCCTAATGCCAGAGCGTGAGCTGGAATACGATATTCTGGTTATGGCGATTGGTTCGACTTCAAATGATTTTAATACACCGGGTGTTCGCGATCATTGTATCTTCCTGGATAGTCCAGAGCAGGCGCATCGCTTCCGTACCGAGATGAATAACCAGTTTCTGAAATTACACGCCAATAAAGATCAGAAAACGGTTGATATAGCCATCGTTGGCGCAGGCGCGACGGGCGTAGAGTTGTCGGCTGAATTGCACAATGCAGTGAAGGAGTTGCGAACTTATGGCTTCGGTGATCTTGATAGTTCACGCTTGAATGTGAACCTGGTTGAAGCGGGTGAACGTATTCTCCCGGCATTGCCACCACGTATCTCGTCTGCAGCTCATAGCGAGTTGACTAAGCTGGGTGTTAATGTCCGTACTGCAACCATGGTGACTAAAGCCGATGAAACCGGCCTGACCACCAAAGACGGCGAGCATATTGCGGCGCAAATTATGGTTTGGGCCGCGGGTATTAAAGCGCCTGATTTTATTAAAGATATTGCTGGGTTGGAAACCAACCGTATTAACCAGTTGGTGGTTAAGCCTACGTTGCAGACAACACGTGATGACGACATCTATGTTATCGGCGATCTTGCTTGTTGTGTCCAGGACGATGGTAGCTTTGTACCGCCTCGCGCCCAGGCTGCTCACCAAATGGCAAGTCGCTGTTTCTCTAATATTGTGGCGAAAATGACGGAACGCGATCAGAAGCCTTATGTATACAGTGATCATGGGTCTCTGGTATCACTGAGCCGTTTCTCTACCGTTGGTAGCCTGATGGGGAATTTGACCAAAGGTTCAATGATGGTTGAAGGGCGCATTGCCCGTATCGTTTACATTTCATTGTATCGAATGCATTTGGTGGCGTTGCATGGTGTATTTAAAACTGGCTTGATGATGCTGGTTGGTCGTATCAACCGTGTATTGCGTCCGAACCTGAAACTACACTAATTCAGGTTTAAAAGCTTAATAAAAAAACCGCCATCTTTGGCGGTTTTTTATATAGACTTCTAGAAACTAGAAACTAGAAACTAGAAACTAGAAACTAGAAACTAGAAACTAGAAACTAGAAACTAGAAACTAGAAACTAGAAACTAGAAACTAGTCCTATAACTAATTAATGCCAATTAACTCAACATCAAAAATCAATACTGAACCTGGTGGAATACTGCCAGTTGCCCGGTTGCCATACGCCAGCTCTGCCGGAATAAACAAGCGCGTTTTTTCACCTTCAACCATGAGTTGCAGCCCTTCGGTCCAGCCTTTGATCACCTGGTTCAGACCGAAAGCGATGGTCTCACCTCGCTCTACCGAGCTGTCGAATACCGTGCCGTCAATCAGTGTACCGTGGTAATGCACTGTGACTTTATCGGATGCTTTCGGGTGTACAGTACCAGTACCTTCTTGTAACACTAAATACTGCAGGCCTGATGCGGTCGTCTTGACTCCTTCAGCATGTATATTTGCTTCCAGAAATTCCTGACCGATTTTAATGTTTTCATCAGCGGCCTGATTATTTTTTTTCGAGTATTGCAAGAAGAAAATGACTAAACCAATAATGGCGACGGCGACAATAATTTTAAACACGGTAAGTCCCTGAGTAGTAAAAATTAAACACGTTTACTTTAGCATAGGTCTTCTGGGATCAAAGAATAAACCAACCCATTGGATACCTGGCCATGGGCAAAAATTCGGTTCCTTGCCTCACATTCAAATTTTGCATGGCAGGCGAGGGCGGTTTTCTGGCTGGCAATATTGCCGGTATGAGTCACAATCTCAAGCCGCGTCAGATTAAGTTCTTGAAAAGCAAAGTTGGCGACAGCGATTGTCGCTTCCTTGGCGAGCCCCTGCTGATGGCAAGACGAGCGGATCCAATAGCCCAAGTTAGCGCTATTACACATCGGAAACATGGCGCTGATCGTTACGCTGCCAATAAAGGTATCATCATGGCGGTTGAATATGGCTAACTCATAGCTTATATCTGTCTGCCAGCTGAGCCGGCTGGATGTGATCCACTCATGAGCATCATGCTGGTTGTAGTCCGGGTAGCACCATTCCAGCCAAGGGCCAAGCTGCTCGGTTGATTCGTGAACCGCTGCGAAATGCTCTAGCAGATCGACAGTTTTATAGGGCCGAAGCACCAGGCGAGGGGTCGTTAGAGAAAAATCCAGTTTCATAAAGCTCAGAGTATATCAGCATTGAGGTTAGAGCAAAGTAACGGTTTTTTCTTGAAATTTGAATAAACAGACTTCTCACAATGTGAATAAAGTTCTATTTAGTCGAAGTAGTGATAGTGGTAGTTTGACTCAACTTCATCTTCCCGGGTTTAAAGCGATGAATAAAAGTCACTGATTGGCAATGGCGGCATTGATATTTTGACCAATATTTTTTTGTTATGTGCTTTTCGACAAAAGATCGCTGTATATGAATGAACTGTGTTGGGATAGCGCAAGCAGGGCATACTTGATTAAATAACATGATTTACTATTCCATCATGGCTTGATTAAACATGTACCTATACTTGCATATGTAGCGCTGCTGAATAGAAAATATATTACAGGTTTGATTCGAGATGTAGA
Source organism: Photobacterium sagamiensis (assembly GCF_050337085.1). Taxonomy (NCBI): domain Bacteria; kingdom Pseudomonadati; phylum Pseudomonadota; class Gammaproteobacteria; order Vibrionales; family Vibrionaceae; genus Photobacterium; species Photobacterium sagamiensis. The sequence goes on from NZ_JAKJSP010000012.1 coordinate 210,013, forward strand.
ATTAAATCACACTTTTGTTTTTGCTATTTCATTATGTTTACTCAGATTTGGAAATGAAACTTAAATGTTAATTTTCATTGTTATGAATAAAAAAGCCCCCGCAATTGCGAGGGCCAGTAACGTTATTCGCCGACACGACGTACCTGGATGATCATTCCCATAAGCGGGTTATCCAGATAATGGGTTTCACCGCTGCGCATACGTCGTTGCTGAGATAAGCGGTAAGATTTAAGAAACTCTTCCACTTCTACTTTTTTCTTCACTTCCTGCAGGTGGCCAACCTGCACGTTACTCTCAGTTTCAGTTTCAGTATCGATGTAATCGCCTTCAAGTGGTTCAGTCCCCACGATCACTTCACGACGACCGGGCTCACGCAGATCCAGGTTTACGTCAGCAAAGAGGTAATGCTGGACATAGACCTGAATCTTGCCTTCCAGCTGATACAGTGGCGCTTCATTGCCGGCAGCATCAGTGGCTAAATCAGTATCCGCAACGTCATTACCGATTTTGATGGTAATATCAGATCCCGCATCAGCATCATGAGTACTGTCTTGCTCTGATAGCTGACGGCGGCGCAATTCAGCTTTTGATGTACCGTCGGCTAAATAACGGTCAGAAAAATCTTTACCTGAAGTCAGGTGGAACTTAGGAGCGGCCCCTTTCCCCTTATCGCCCTGACGCCATGCAACATGTGCCAGTGGGGTAAAGCCCGCGTGATTTTTCAGTTTTTGATACTGATTAGTCAGCTGATACTGGTCAGGTGATAACAGGGTAACGCCCTTGGCGGCATGACGGTCGGTATCACCAAACGTCATTGTTCCTCGCATATCAAGAGGCTTTTTCTGATCCGGCCAGGATTCACTGACTTGATCCGGATTGATATTACGCTTAAACAGAATGATTTCCACATCGAACTGTCTTGCTGCAAACGTCGGCCAGCTCACGGCTAAAAGCAGTATATAAACCAGTTTTTTCAAGATAATACTCCGCACTGTTGTGCAATATACCAATCTGGGATTAAGTAACCAAATCTCTGGTTACTTAATGCAATTGCTATTGATTATAAAGTGTTTTCTGACAGCTTTGTTAAAAGTCCGTCAACAAATTTAATTCTGCTTTTACGATCACCCATAGGAGCCATGACCTTAAGTTTAGTCGGGCCTTCCATGCGATAATGCTGTGGCTGTGATTGTAACAGATTGACTAAGAACCCCGGATTGATTGCGGCATTTTGGCTAAATTCAAAATAGCCGCCTTTCTCTCCGGCTTCAATCCGCCGCACCCCAATTCCCGCAGCTTTCAGTTTAATTTTATTAACCGTGAGCAGATTGGTTGTCGCATCGGGCAGTAAACCAAAGCGGTCGATTAACTCGACTTTCAGCTCATTCAAGCCGTTTTCGTTATCAGCACTGGCAATACGCTTATAAAGAGATAAACGGGTGTTGATGTCCGGGATATAGTCATCTGGCAGCAACGCAGGTAATCGTAGTTCGACTTCCGTTTGCTCGCGTAATAGGTCATCCAGCGAAGGTTCCTTCCCTTCTTTAAGGGCTTCGACAGCCTGTTCCAGCATCTCCATGAACAGAGTAAAGCCTACCGATTGGATCTGACCACTTTGTTCATCCCCCAACAATTCTCCGGCACCACGAATTTCAAGGTCGTGGGTGGCAAGAGTAAAGCCAGCCCCTAAATCTTCCAGCGAGGCAATGGCTTCGAGTCGTTTCACGGCATCTTTGGTCATCCGTTTCGGGTGCGGTGTCATTAAGTAGGCGTATGCCTGGTGGTGCGAACGGCCTACACGTCCCCGAAGCTGGTGTAGCTGTGCCAAACCAAGATGGTCGGCTCGGTTGATAATGATGGTATTGGCCGTTGGAACATCGATACCTGTTTCAATAATTGTGGTACATACAAGCACGTTGAAACGCTGGTGGTAGAAATCACCCATGATTTTTTCCAGTTCGCGTTCGCGCATCTGGCCGTGGGCGAAGGTAACTCGCGCTTCAGGAATGAGCTTCGCTAATTCTTCTGTGGTTTTTTCTATCGTATCAACTTCGTTGTGGAGGAAGTAAATCTGACCGCCGCGCATGATTTCACGCAGTACTGCTTCGCGTACCAATGCATCGTCAGATTCACGCACAAAGGTTTTAATGGCCAGGCGGCGAGCCGGTGGTGTTGCGATGATGGATAGATCTCGCATACCGCTCATTGCCATATTCAGGGTACGAGGGATCGGTGTAGCGGTTAAAGTCAGAATATCAACATCGGCACGAATGGCTTTGATTTTTTCTTTCTGGCGTACGCCAAAGCGGTGTTCTTCATCGACGACTAACAGGCCTAGATCGTAATAGTTGACCGATGCATTGAGTAGTTTATGAGTACCGATTAAAATGTCGATTTTGCCTTCAGCAACATCCGCCAGAATTTGTTTTTGCTCTTTCGCTGTTTTGAAACGCGACAGTACTTCGACGCGAACCGGTGTATTGGCAAAACGGTCACGGAAATTCTCGAAATGTTGCTGGGCCAACAGGGTCGTTGGTACTAACACGGTCACTTGTTTGTTGTTATCGACGGCGACAAAAGCGGCACGCATTGCCACTTCGGTTTTGCCAAATCCAACATCACCACATACCAGACGATCCATCGCTTTTGCTTGGCACATATCAGATAAGACCGCGTTAATTGTTAATGCTTGATCGTAGGTTTCTTCAAATGGGAAACCAGTACAGAAATCGGCATAGCTTTCACGATTCAGCTTGAATTTAAACCCAGGTTTCAGTTCTCGTTTGGCATAAACATCTAACAGTTCAGCGGCCACATCACGTACTTTTTCCGCCGCTTTCTTGCGTGCCTTGACCCAGGTTTCACCGCCCAGTTTATGGATCGGTGCACTATCTTCAGCGCCGCCAGAATAACGGCTGATTAGGTGGAGTGAAGCAACAGGGACGTACAGTTTTGCCCCATTTCGATATTCAAGGGTGACATACTCAGTTTTTATGCCACCCGCTTCCAGTGTCTGTAAGCCCTGATAGCGACCAATACCATGATCAATATGCACGACGGGCTGGCCGATCTGCAATTCGGCTAGATTACGAAGAATGGTATCAGCATTGACGCTCTTCTTATCTTCCCGGCGTCGGCGCTGGATCACCCGTTCGCCAAGCAGATCGCTTTCGCAGATAAAGGCCAGTGACGGCGATTCAAGAATGAAGCCTTGTTCTGCCGCACCGATCACTAAGGCAAACTTGGATTGTGCGTTAATGGCATCTTCCAGGCTGGTGCATACCATAGGACGCAATTTAATACGCGCCAGCAGATCGAGTAAGGCTTCGCGGCGGCCTTCAGATGCGACCGAGAAAATAATTTTGCCATCAAACTGTTCAGAGAAACGGCGCAACTCTGCCAGTGGCTCTTTCCGCTGGTGGTTGATGGTAATTGCGGGAACTGGTTTCAGGCTCGGGTTATAACGGCCGGCTTTCTCCGGCTCTTCGTCCCGACGAATACGAACTTGTGGTAACCCTTTAAAGCCGATGAACATTTCATCTTTGGTTAACCACAGTTCGCGGGGTGCTAATAGTGGACGTAGCGGATCAACGCGGCGTTGATCATAGCGGTATTCTGCATCCGCAAGGAAGCTATCAACCGAGGTTTCCAGTTCGCCTAACGTGACTAGCAGCGTGGGATCCGGCAGGTAATCAAACAGGGTCTCGGTCTGATCAAAAAACAGTGGCTGCCAGTATTCGATACCTGCCGGCCAGGTACGTTTACTGACTTGCTGATAAATCGACTCGGGTTCACGTCGCGCTTCAAAGCGTTCACGCCAGCGCATACGGAAGCTTTCGACGGCAATGTCATTGGTTGGAAATTCATGAGCAGGCAGCAGGTTGATATTGTCGATTTCACCAATTGAACGCTGGTTTTCCGGATCAAACTGACGAATAGAATCTACTTCATCATCAAAAAAATCGATCCGGTAGGGGTGATTGCTGCCCATAGGAAACAGGTCGAGCAATGAGCCCCGGTTCGCGTATTCACCGTGTTCCATCACTTGATCGACGTGTCGGTAGCCGGATGCTTCAAGCTGCAGACGAAGTTTATCGAGGGACAGGCGATCACCATTGCTAACCATTAAGGCATGCTGGTGAATAAATTCACGCGGCGTTAAGCGCTGCAACAAGGTACTGATAGGAACCAGAATAATGCCCGTTTCCTGAGTCGGCAGCTGATAAAGACGCGCCAAACGGTCAGAAATAATGTCCTGATGCGGTGAAAAATTATCGTATGGCAAGGTTTCCCAATCGGGGAACACACTCACTTCAACATCGGTAAACTGACAGACTTCTGGTTGCAGACGCAGTGCGGTTTGAGTGTCAGGAACAACAACCAGTACCGGGCCCTGGTGCGTATGCGCCAGTTCCGCGACAGACAGGGCCAGAGCGGCACCTGATAAGTTACCAATGAAACGGTTATCCCCTTTTTTACTCGGTAAGGGAAGAGAGAGTATAGATAGTGATTTCATGAGTCTTAATTATGCATCTGTTCGCTGTTGGGCGCGTTGGCGCAGAAGTTTTTGTTGGATATTCAGTGCAGCACGGATCAGTAGATCCCGATCTTCTTCTTGCAATCGATTGTAGCGCAGCGTCACTTCAAATTTGTCTTCACTGGCTTCACAGTTGCTCACCTCGGCATAGCAGTAGATTGCTGCGGGAGGATGGTCTAAAAATAGCTTAACGCGAACAGAGTTGCCGACAATAAAAGGCGTACCTGAGAGGTAGGTGAGTTTACTGGCACCAAAAGTTTCGGTGATGTACCGAATAGCCGGATCATCCTGTTGAGATAACACAAAAGAGAGTAACAAGTTGATTTTACTGTTTTGTGCAGCGAGATACGCTAATAAAGCTTTACTTTCATCTTTGCCAAATCCCGCGAGTGACCGATCGGCGCTCTCTTCAAGGCCAATGCACTCACTGGCGACACGAAATAGAGGCGGGATTTCCTTAATAAACTCAAGCYCATCGGGTAAACGTTCGTCACCGTCGAGTGGCTCAACATTTATGGTTAGCCCGGTATGGACTGAAAAATACTCATCCTGATTCATGTCGCACTCATGATTAATTAACTATTATTCGATTATCACTTAGGTATCGCATTCGAGCAAGTAAACAGAACTGACCGTATAGATTTTACTCACTGTTTTTGCATTACTTTTGCGCCACTGAATGGTAATCACTGTCTGCAACAGGTATTCTTGCATTAATCCCCATAAGGACGATTTCTCAATTCTATGTTTCATCCAGTATCTTTTTTTATCGGTCTGCGCTATCTGCGAGGTCGTTCCGGTGACCGTTTCAGCCGTTTTGTCTCTTATATGTCGACGGCAGGCATTACGATTGGCGTTTTATCGCTGATAACCGTACTGTCTGTCATGAATGGCTTCGAACAGCAACTGAAGCAGCGAATTTTGGGGGTGTTGCCGCAGGCAGTGATCTCTCAACCCGATCACCGAATGATCATTTCGAGTACGCCTCCGCCGTCATTAGAACAATTACCTCATGTAACGCGTGTTACCCCGATCACCCGAGGTGAGGCGGTGCTGCAAAGTGCATCTTCATTAGCCGCCGGTAGCCTGATGGGGATTGACCCCAAATTTTACGAGCCTGTCGCATTTAATATGACACGGGGTAAATTAGAGAACCTGACACCAGGCAGCTACCGCGTCGTTATCGGTCAGGCATTGGCCATTCAGTTAGGTGTCCAAGTCGGTGACAAAGTTAGGCTGATGGTAACCAGTGCGAGCCAGTACACGCCGTTAGGGCGGATTCCCAGTCAGCGAAATTTTCAGGTGGAAGGGATATTTAACACCGGTTCTGACGTCGATAAGCAACTGATCCTGACGAATATTACCGACGCCGGAAAACTCCTTAGGTTTAAAGCGGATCAAATGTCAGGCTGGCGTCTGTTTTTAGATGATCCATTTGCTGTGACTGAGCTGGCGAAAATGACGATGCCTGATGACTGGATATGGTCAGACTGGCGCGAGCAGCGTGGTGAGTTGTTCCAGGCGGTAAAAATGGAAAAGAACATGATGGGCCTAATGCTGGGGCTGATTATTGGTGTCGCCGCCTTTAATATTATCTCTGCTTTGATCATGGTGGTAATGGAAAAGCAAGCCGAAGTCGCCATCTTAAAAACTCAAGGTATGACCAATCGCCAGGTACTGGCGGTATTTATGGTTCAGGGCGCGAGCAGCGGTGTTATTGGTGCGATTAGTGGCGGCCTTTTAGGTATGGTATTGGCACTCAACCTCAATACCGTGTTGTCTGTACTGGGTGTGCAACTGTTGATGATGGGAGGATCATTGCCTGTGGTGGTTGAACCTGTGCAAGTCATTATTGTTATTCTGGGCGCTATTTTTCTAAGTTTACTAGCGACCATTTTCCCTTCTTATCGAGCGGCAACTGTTTGTCCTGCAGAGGCACTGCGTTATGAGTAATTCGTTATTAGTTTGTCATGGTTTACGTAAAGTGTACCGTGAAGCTCAGCTTGAAACAGAGGTATTGAAAGGCGTTAGCTTTGCTATTGATACCGGTGAATTGGTTGCGATTGTTGGTGCATCGGGATCTGGTAAAAGTACCTTATTACACCTGCTTGGTGCATTAGATGAACCGACCGGGGGGGATGTGTTTTTCAAAGGCCAAAAGCTCAATGCGATGAATGCCAATAAACAGGCCAAGATCCGTAATCAGGAACTTGGTTTTGTTTACCAGTTTCACCATCTGCTGTCTGATTTCAGCGCGATGGAAAATGTCGCGATGCCTCTTTTGATCGCTGGTATTGCGACGGAAAAAGCACAAGCCAAAGCCAAAGAAATTCTTGATTTGGTTGGTTTGAGCCACCGTTATGAACATCGGCCCTCTGAATTAAGTGGCGGGGAGCGTCAGCGTGTGGCTTTTGCCCGAGCGTTAGTCAATAACCCATCGGTCGTGCTGGCCGATGAACCGACAGGTAACCTGGACCATAAAACCGCATTAGAGATTTACGATCTGATGCGTAAGCTCAATAAAGAGTCGGGGACGGCTTTTCTGGTCGTCACCCATGATACCGAATTAGCCGCCAAGCTTGATCGCTGTATGCACATGCAAGATGGTGAGTTAGTTCAGGTAGAGGTAGCCTGATGTTTCGACCGTTATCGCTTTATATCGGCAGTCGTTTTAGCCGTGCCAAACAACGTAACCGCTTGGTGTCGTTTATCTCGATTTCTTCCACCTTGGGTATTGCGGTTGGCGTCGCAGTGATCATCATTGGCTTATCTGCGATGAATGGTTTTGAGCGTGAATTGCAAAACCGGGTGCTGGCGGTTATTCCTCATGGCGAGTTGGAAGCGGTAGAGCCGCCTTTTACTGAGTGGCAATCGGTACTGGAAACCGTCAGGCTGCACCCTAGAGTGACGGGGGCGGCACCGTATATTTCGTTTACGGCTTTATTAGAAAAAGGTAGCAACTTAAAAGCTGTGGAAGTTCGGGGGGTGGATCCGCAGTCTGAAACGCAGATCAGCGCGATACCTCAATATGTGAAAGATAATGCCTGGCAGCAACTGTCTGCGGGAAAGAAACAGATCATTCTTGGTCAGGGCGTTGCTGAAAAATTGGGTATCGATGTCGGCGATTGGATCACGGCAATGATCCCGAATTCTGATCCGGCGCTGAAGCTTAAAGCACCGCATCGTATTCGCTTACAAGTCGCGGGTTTGCTGGCCTTAGGTGGCCAGATTGATCATAATTTTGCCTTGGTTCCTTTAAGCGATGCTCAGCAATATCTATCTATGGGTGAGGGCGTTTCCGGAATTTCGATCAATGTCGATAAAGTGCTGGATGCCCAATATATCGTGAAAGAAGTGGGCTTTACCTTACCCGTGTATGTCTACTTGAAAAGCTGGACACAAAAGTTTGGTTATCTTTATCGTGATATCCAGATGGTGCGGACCATTATGTACCTGGTTATGGTGCTGGTGATTGGTGTTGCCTGCTTTAATATCGTATCGACCTTGATGATGGCGGTGAAAGATCGTGCCCCGGATATCGCTATTTTACGCACGATGGGTGCAAGCGATGGTTTAGTGAAATCTATTTTTATCTGGCATGGTATTTTATCTGGTGTCGTCGGAAGCCTGATTGGTTCGGCGATAGGTTCACTCGTGGCGGTAAACCTGACCCGTCTGATACAAGGTTTAGAAGGCCTTATTGGCCATCAATTTCTGTCCGGTGATATCTATTTCGTTGATTTTTTACCGACCGAGCTGGCGATGCAGGATGTTGCCATTGTCACCATGACGGCCATTGCATTAAGTTTACTGGCAACCTGGTATCCGGCCAGACGAGCCAGTGCATTGCATCCGGCGCAGGTGTTGAGCGCCAAATAGCGACATATCATTTAACACGCAGGATCTCGTATATAGAATACAAATCGGTAAATTTAAAAGCGGAGCAGAGGCTCCGTTTTTTTATGTCTATAAATCGCTCTGGAGGGTGAATAGTGTGAGTAGCCGCCAGATAATGATGCGTTCACGCTGAGTGCCGATAGTCTTAGCGTTAATTCACTCTCATTTCTGGCTCAGGGGGGCTGAAGTGGTTTGGGTATATGAGTTAATAAGGCCTCGCTGTGCGAGGCCTTTCATCTTTGAATATACAAAGTGTTCATATTATTAGCGGGATTTACGCTTGTTCCAGCTTCGAACGACAGAGTAGCGCCATAGACCTCGGATACCAAAGTAGCCCAGCAGCGCGAACAGCATACTACTGACAAAGCAGCCCAACAGGAATGGAGGACCAATTTGGCTCATCTGGTGCAGCAGAAATTCCCAGGACAATTCAAAGTGAAAAGGCTGATGGGGCGTATTCATCAGCCAGGCACCCACTTTATAGGCACCAAAAAAGAGCACTGGCATGGTGATTGGGTTACTGATCCACACTAAAGCGACAGACAAAGGCAGGTTCACACCAAGGAGAACAGCCAATCCTGCTGCCATGATCATTTGACTGGGCAGAGGAACAAACGCCATAAACAGACCGACAGCAAAGGCCCCCGATGCCGAACGGCGATTCAGGCACCACAAATTAGGGTTATAGAGTACATTGCCAAATATCTTCAGAGCTTTCTGGCGCTTAATAAGCTCATGGCTTGGCAAGAAACGTTTAATAAATAGTCTTGGCATCGTTATACATATGTTCTTAAAAGCAAAGGTTTTTAAAAGCAATGGCTTTAAAACTAACGGTTTTAAAATTTATGGTATTTAAGGCAATACAGGGATGAATCAAGCCACTTTCGGTATTGCTTTGGGTCTTTTATCACTTCATTGGTGGCTATTTATTCCAGAGTATCTCTGGTTTATTACAGCCTTAATGATAAGTGGTGTAGTTTCTTATTATTCGCGAACCCGTTTTTTGATCTGGGCCACTGTTGGCGCTATTTTGGCTAGTTTTGCAGCGATTAGCTATTCAACTGCGGTAAAAACAGTACCTGTTGAGCGTGGCAATATTACCATAGTTGGCCAGGTTAGTAGTCTATTAAATGAAAATATCCCCAGCTCTAAAATAGATTTTATTCTCATATCGGTTAATACGCAGCCAGTCTCCTCTTTCTACCCTCTGCGGGTGCGCCTTGACTGGCCGCAAGCACCTGAATTGAAACAGGGTGAAACCTGGCAACTCAGGGTAAAACTGCGTCGTCCGTACGGGCGTTTAAACAGTGCCGGATTTGATGCAGAACAGTACTATATCGGTCGTGGCCTTCATGGCCGGGGTACAGTTATATCCGGCCATAAATTAACGCCAGTTTTTACCCGTGAAATTGATGATTCCTATGACTCTCGGACCTTGAGGCAGCAAACCTTTGATCGGGCGATGATCGTATTGGCTGATAAACATCATATGCCGTATCTGATCGCCTTGGGTTTTGGTGTTCGGGATGCCTTAGGTGAGCATGACTGGTCGCGCCTTCGGGACAGTGGGTTAGCACATCTGATGGCTATCTCTGGTTTGCATATCGGTCTGGCAATGCTGCTTGGCTGGTGGCTGGGAAGTAAAGTGAAAGCGTTGCTGCCAGATCACAATTTCTTAGTATGGTTACCTCTATGGTGCGGTTTATGGAGTGCATTCGGTTATGCATGGCTGGCGGGTTTTAGTTTACCGACCCAGCGCGCTTTGCTGATGAGTAGCATTGTGATGGTGTTAATCCGGTTTAGGGTGCACTGGGCGGGCTGGCAAGTGTTTATCGTAGCTCTGGCAAGTTGTTTAGTGCTTAACCCATTGGGATCGTATGCAGCAGGTTTTTGGATGTCGTTCGCCGCCGTGATGATTTTGTATCTGGCCAATCTCAGTGGTATGCGGACTCAGCCATCGGCAACAAAAGCCCGGGATCGGTGGTGGAGCAAAGTGAAGGTGCTCGCCCTGCTGCAATGCGCATTGTTGGTTTTTATGTTACCGCTACAGTGGCAGTGGTTCGGCGGTGTCTCGCTTTTTGCCCCGGTCATTAATTTTTTTGCGGTGCCCTGGGTGAGTACCCTGACAGTGCCTATGGTGTTGGCTGCTATCGCGACATTATGGTGGCCGGGACTGTCGAATTTATTCTGGTTACTCGCGGATCTAACGCTTTACCCGGTGATGTGGTTAGCTGATTTATCAGCAGGAACCTGGTGGGCGGTATCATCACAATGGCTGCCGTATGTCTGGGGGATTATGGTGGGATCGATGTTGTTATGGTTTCTGCCATGGCAGTTATTTAAGTGGCTGCATCTCTCGGTACTACTGGTCATTATCAGCTGGCGCGGCGAGATATTTGTTCAGCCTGCAGTGCCAGAGACATCAGCGTCGGACTGGAAGGTAGAGATGCTTGATGTCGGGCACGGTCTTGCGGTGCTGATCGAACGTAATGGCAAGGCTGTTTTGTATGATACCGGCGACAGGTGGGAACAAGGCAGTATCGCTTCGGCTGTCATAGAGCCTGTATTGCGTAACAAAGGCATTTATCAACTCGACGGCCTGATTTTAAGTCATGCCGATAGCGATCACGCTGGTGGTGCCGGGCAAGTGATAAACCGGTTGCAACCGGGCTGGAAGAGAAGCAGTGATTATCGGGATGGTTTTCTTTCTTGCGTAAAAGGCACCCACTGGGAATGGGAAGGCTTAGACTTTACCGTGCTTTGGCCACCGAAAAGGGTCTCGCGTGCTGCCAATCCACATTCGTGTGTGATCCAAGTCAGCGATCAGGCAATCAGCGACACAATAGCGACAACAGTGCTGTTAACCGGGGATATTGATGCGATATCTGAATTGTTGCTGGTCCGTCAGGTGCCAGATCTAAACCCCGAGATTGTGTTTGTTCCCCATCATGGCAGTACGACCTCCTCGACGGAGACCTGGCTAGCGGGCATGTCTCCTGATTACGCATTGGTTTCTGTCGCAAAACATAACCCCTGGCAACTACCATCGGATGAGGTCAAACAACGGTTTCTTGCAAAAGGAACGATCTGGCTCAATACCGCAGAAACAGGGCAGGTATCAATATCAATTAATAGTGGTGAGCTTAATGTTCAGCGATACCGGCAGGATGTTTCTGATTCCTGGTATCGACGCTTATTTTATTCCGATTAAATACAAACAATTATTGATTGTACAAAAAGCAACCTGGCCAAGCATTGATACCGTAACTTATTTGGCGCATTTGCCGGTTAGGAGTAGAATGACCAGAATTGTTTTTAAAAAAACTGGTTTTCATGACGCAATCTACAGAACAATCTACCTCGGTCACGTATAAGCGACTCTGGCCATATATCAGCATTTATAAGGCCGGTTTAACGGTCGCGGTTATTGCACTTATTATTAATGCACTGGGTGATACCCTGATGCTTTCGATGATAAAGCCGCTTCTTGATGAAAGTTTTGGTGGCTTCGATCAGATAGAGTCAGATTTTCTAACCATGATGCCATTTTATTTAGTTGGATTAATGTTCCTGCGTGGTGTCAGTGGTTTTGTTTCGACTTACTGCCTGTCCTGGGTATCCGGCAATGTGGTGATGAATTTGCGTCGCCAATTGTTCAACCACTTTATGAAAATGCCTGTCAGCTTCTTTGATAAAGAATCGTCAGGTAAACTCCTCTCTCGTATTACCTATGATTCAGAGCAAGTTGCCGCTGCCACCAGCAGTGCATTAGTGAGCATGGTACGAGAAGGGGCGTCAATCATCGGTTTGATGGCTTTGATGTTCTGGAACAGCTGGGAGCTGTCCGCCATTTTGCTGGTTATTGCGCCTGTTGTTGCAATCAGCATTCGGGTGGTATCAAAGCGTTTCCGTAAAATTTCCAAAAATATGCAAGATGCAATGGGATCCGTCACCTCTTCTGCCGAGCAAATGCTGAAGGGCCATAAAGTGGTATTAAGTTATGGTGGCCAACAGGTTGAGAGTGCGCGTTTTGATGCCGTGAGTAACCGCATGCGCCAACAGACTATGAAGTTGGTATCTGCTCAGGCGACGGCCAATCCAATCATTCAGCTTATTGCATCGTTTGCGCTGGTTGTTGTTCTTGTATTAGCAAATTCAGAGTCTTTACGAGCAGAGTTAACGCCAGGTACTTTTGCGGTTGTTTTCGGTGCTATGTTTGGCTTGATGCGTCCATTAAAAGCCCTTACTAACGTCACATCACAGTTCCAGCGTGGTATGGCTGCCTGTCAGACCTTGTTTGAACTGGTGGATCTGGACGCTGAAAAAGATAACGGCCAGCATCATGTTGAGCGCGCGAAAGGTGACATTGAAGTGAAAAATGTCACCTTTACCTATCCAACCAAAGATGCACCGGCATTGCGCAAGATCAGCTTCTCGCTTCCTGCGGGTAAGACCCTGGCCCTGGTGGGTCGTTCCGGTTCCGGTAAAAGTACCATTGCCAACTTGTTGACCCGTTTTTATGACATTGATTCTGGTGAACTTTGTTTAGACGGTCACGATGTTTGTGACTATAAACTGTCGAATCTGCGTGATCAGGTCGCAGTTGTCTCGCAGAATGTTCACCTGTTTAACGATACCATCGCCAATAATATCGCCTATGCCAGTGGTGATAACTACAGCCGGGCTGATATTGAAAAGGCCGCTGAACTGGCTTACGCGATGGACTTCATCAAAGACATGGATGAAGGGCTTGAGACCATTATCGGTGAGAATGGTGTCAGTCTTTCTGGTGGTCAGCGCCAGCGCTTAGCGATTGCTCGTGCGTTATTGCGTAATGCACCAGTGCTGATCCTTGATGAGGCGACTTCTGCTCTGGATACTGAATCGGAGCGTGCCATTCAGTCGGCACTGGATGAGCTGCAAAAAGATCGTACCGTACTGGTGATTGCCCACCGTTTGTCGACAATTGAAAATGCTGATCAGATCCTGGTTGTTGATGATGGCGAAATTATTGAGCGTGGTACGCATGCCGAGCTGATTGAACATGACGGTGCTTACGCCCAACTTCATCGCATTCAATTTGGTGACTAATGGCCACGCTCATTGAAAAAATCTGGTTCCAGCGCCACCCTCGCGGGCTGTTGTTGTTATTGTTTGTGCTGTTGTGGCCAGTATTCTGGCCGCTAAGTAAACTGTTTGGTTTTATCAGTCAGCGACGCCGTATGCAGTATCAATCCGGTAAGAAAGCCTCTTATCGGGCACCTCTGCCTATTGTTGTAGTGGGTAATATCACTGCTGGTGGCAATGGTAAAACGCCGGTTGTTGTCTGGCTGGTGGAGCAATTGCAGGCTCAAGGTTTGAAACCTGGTGTCGTGTCCCGTGGTTATGGCGGAAAAGCACCGTATTACCCCTATTTCGTTGAGAACCAGACCTCAACCGATATAGCTGGTGATGAGCCGGTATTAATCAGCCGCAGAACGGGGGCGCCTGTTGCCGTTTCGCCAAAGCGTGCTGAAGCGGTAAGAATGCTGCTTGAACATGATGTTGATGTCATTATTACCGATGATGGTTTGCAGCATTATGCCTTAGCGCGAGATATTGAAATTGTTGTGATAGATGGTCAGCGTCGTTTTGGTAACCAGCAGCTGATCCCGTTGGGCCCGCTACGTGAAACCTGTACAAGATTAACTGACGTTGATTTTTTGATTTGCAACGGTGGGCAGGCTCAGGCCAGTGAAGCGCCGATGCAACTTAAGCCGTCACAGCTAATTAACCTGAAAACCGGATCGCGTTGCGACGTAACAGATCTGGAAGATATTGTCGCAATGGCTGGAATTGGCCATCCGCCACGTTTCTTCAATACATTGAATGAGCTGGGAGTGAACCCTGTCCATTGTCAGCCTTTTGCTGATCATCAGGCATTTTCAGAGAATGCGTTAAACCAATTGGCCCAGCAGGGGCAGCATTTAGTAATGACAGAGAAAGATGCGGTGAAATGCCACACTTTCGCACAATCAAATTGGTGGTATTTACCTGTAGACGCAGTGCTGCCAGAATCTGATGCACAAGCCATTATTAACCGGATTATTGAGGTAAAGGAAGAGTATGGATCATCGTCTGCTTGAAATCGTGGCATGCCCAGTTTGTAAAGGCAAATTGAACTACGATAAAGATAAGAGTGAACTGGTATGTAAGTTCGATCGCCTTGCTTATGCGATTGAGGACGGCATTCCTGTGTTGCTGGAAGTAGAAGCTCGTACGCTAAGTTCTGACGAGGTTAAATAATGTCATTTACGGTCATCATTCCGGCTCGCTATCAGTCGACCCGTCTGCCGGGTAAACCACTGGCTGATATTGGTGGTAAGCCAATGATTCAGTGGGTTTATGAGCAAGCCTGCAAAGCCGGTGCCGAGCAGGTTATTGTGGCAACCGATGATCAACGCATTGTTGATGTGGTGAAAGGCTTCGGTGGTGAAGTGTGCCTGACCCGTGCCGATCATGAGTCTGGCACCGAGCGTTTGGCTGAAGTTGTCGCGAAGTATCAACTTGCTGATGACCACATAGTGGTTAACGTGCAAGGCGATGAGCCGTTGATCCCTGATACGATTATCCGTCAGGTGGCAGATAACCTTGCTAATAACAATGCCCCAATGGCGACATTGGCCGTTGAGATTGATCACCCTGATGAAGTATTCAATCCAAATGCGGTGAAAGTTGTAACGGATAAAGATGGTTATGCGCTGTATTTCAGTCGTGCTTCTATCCCCTGGGACCGTGATAACTACGCAAAACAACCACAAGAAATTCATCATAACCTGATGCGTCATATTGGTATCTATGCGTACCGTGCCGGCTTTATTAATACCTATATTAATTGGGAGCCAAGTACGCTGGAAAAAATTGAAGCGTTAGAGCAGCTTCGTGTGCTTTGGTACGGTGAAAAAATTCATGTTGATGTCGCTATTGATGCGCCGCCAGCAGGTGTTGATACGCCGGAAGATCTTGAAAAAGTCAGGGCATTGCTCGGTTAAAAACGAAAAGACTATAATAAAAAAGACCACTCATTTGAGTGGTCTTTTTTGTGTGAGTTATCCCAATTGACTAGTGAGCCTCGATATCATCTTCTTTATGGTGAGGCTGGTTGTTGGCCCACTTCATGGCGATAACCATAATCGGCACCAGAAGGGCAATTGAGAATATAATCCACTGGAAGTTGTTGACTCCGGCTACTGACATAGCCTGAGTTTTCAATTGACCGCTTAACAGTACAGCGGTGTGTTCCGGGCCCGGGTTGATCATCCCCTGCTGCAGCAAATCGGCTGCCATTTGTTGGTGCTGAACAAAGGTCCCGCTGCTGGCATTGTAGTTTTCGGCTAGCTTACTGACCGAATCCACCGTTTCTATATACATCAACCGCGAAAATTCAGTGATGGCAAGTAACGAACCCAAGTTACGGAACAGATAGAACCAGGTAATTCCTTCGGCCACCTGATGTTTGGGAAAACTGCGTAAGATATGGACAGTCAGGGTGATATTGAGGATACCTACCGCTAGCCCTTTGAGCAGTAGTGCTGGCCAGAGATCGGATACACCGCTGTGGGCATTGCTGCCAGCAAGCAAGACACAAGCCAAGAGCATAATTGAGACGCCCGCCGGGATCACGTTTTCTGGGTTTCTTTTTGGGTTGCAGGTCGCTATCAGCGCAATGATCAGGCCGCCAAGCATACCGGCAAAGCCAATCATTTCCAGCTCGCCCAAATGTTCATGGCTATAGTGCATGACTTGGGTGACATAGGTTGAAATCAGGAGCGTGGTTCCCAGGATGACAAAGCCTGCCACTGCAGCATCGAGCATACCCGCCTTTCCATGAGGATTGGCCAGAGCGTTAAAGCGAAGATATTCTCCTTTACCCCAACGGCGTCGCATAGCAATGATCGCTGCTGCACCGAGTACGAGGGTCAGCAAGGTGAGTTCGACGATTTCCGGATCGCGGAACCAGTTAAAGCGCTCGCCTCGCAGTAACAGGTAAGTTACGCCACAGATAAAACCGCTTAGCAGCACTGCCTGCAGAAAATTAAAGCGGATTTTCTGGCGCTCATCGGGGCAAGGCCAGTGGCCGAATCGGGCCCAATAGAGCATTCCTATAAAGGGCACGACCTGAACGGCAAAGGACCAGTGCCACAGATTGTTTTCGGCCAAATGTGAGAGGAAATAGGGATAGATACTCAGCGGGATCAATACCACGCTGAACAACATCACGCCTTCAACAAAAGCAATGGCACGATAACCCAGATTGCGCAATACAATGGCATGGGCAAACAGTAGCAAGAAGCTGGCAGAGACACCGTGACCAAACCAGGCCATCATTTGCGGGGCCGGGCTCATCCACAGGCTGCTGATCAGGGCGCAGATCAGGCCGATCCCGGCACCGAGCCGGAACAGAGCACGATAGCCGATACGGTAGGACAGCCAGGCTGCCAGGGGAAAGGCCGCCAACTGTCCGAACATGTTCAGGGTTTTGAACCAAGAGGCTTCGTCTGCCGACAGGCCTAATGTCCCGGCCATTTCCGCAGCTCCGGTGGTATAGATCTCACCGGTTACCCCCTGCGGGAAAAGTGCCAGCAAGGCCAGGGCAAGAATTGCAAAGGGTTGAATTTTCATCATTAGGCCTTGTCGTTGGTATCAACTTCGACTTCGGCAGACAGACCGGGAACAACTCTGCCGCGAAGCTCATCAGGTAGCTGAATAGAGATCTTAACGGGTACTCGCTGGACAATTTTGACGAAGTTGCCGGTGGCATTGTCGGGCGGAAGCAGGCTGAATTGCGCGCCGGTGGCAGGCGAGGCACTGATCACATGTCCCTTGAGGTGGTAATTAGGAAAGCTATCTAAGTTGATATGAACTTCCTGACCAGGGTAGATGTTGGTGATCTGATTTTCTTTGTAATTAGCCTCGATCCAGATATCGTCGACCGGCACTATCGCCAGCAGAGGGTTCCCCTTGTTGACATAGCGACCGGCACGAACCATCCGGTTGCCGACTACACCGCTGATTGGTGCCCGAAGCTCGGTATCTTCCAGATTCAGCTTCGCCAGATCCAACGCAGCGTCGGCTTGATTGCGTTGGGCGATCATACGCTCCCGTTCGGTCTGCAGGGTAGTTAGCTGCTGTTTGGCAGCAGCCAGCTGCAATTTGGTGGCATCAAGATCGGCACTGGATTGCTGCATCCGGGTTTTCTGGGCGTCATAGCTTGATTTCGAAATCAGCTTTTTGCGCAGCAGATCGGAAAAACGTCGCCACTCTTTATGCTGGAGATCTGCATCAGCTTTGGCTGAAGTGATGCGGGTAGCCGCTTCATCGATATTGACCATTTGCAGTTTTATACGCTCATTGACATTAGCCACAGTCGCTTCAGCCATAGCGAAGGCGCTTTTAGCCTGATCCCTGAGGGCGATGTAGTCGCGTTTGTCGATTTCAGCCAGCAGTTCACCGGTCTGGACATACTGGTTATCGGTAACATATACCTTGGTTACGACACCAGCAACCTCGGCACTGATCTGGGATATTTCTCCGTGTACATAGGCATTGTCGGTCGACACCATGCCCGGCGTTGGTGCCAGGTAATAGTAAAATCCTGTAACAGCGCCCGCTAACAAACTTGCAATAACGCCTTTCTTGATCTTTGTCTTCATAGTCACAGCCATAATTAACACAGTACGATACAATATCTCGTAACTAGGGTTAGGGATTATTCGAGAGGTCCCACGGTGAAGTCTCACAGTGTTCATAACCATTATCGAGAGTAGCGATGCTCGGCATTGGTGCCAGTAAGAAATAAAGTGCAGCAGCGGCTGCAATAAAAAAACTGAACATAAGGCAATGCAGAATCATCGTTTTCATAATTTTATTTAAATATGATACTATACGGTACAGTATCATAATGTAGTGTTATGGGTGTTGCAACCCCTAACGGAATGAAATAGTACTAAGGAGTATCATTGTAATGCGTCCGTCAAGCTTGAAGAAACGTCAGCGCTATCTGGAAGTTGCGACCGAGCTTTTTCTTGAACAGGGTTATGAAGCTACCGGTTTGGATCAATTAATCGAGCGTTGTGGCGGTTCAAAACTGACTCTTTACAGCTATTTTGGTGATAAGAGAGGCTTGCTAAAAGCAGTCGTCCATGAAGTCACGGAGCAGTTGGGCGAAGCGTTGAAGTTTGAAGCAACTGAGGAAGAGGAACTTAAAAGCCAATTGATGATGTTTGCATGTAACTACATGAAATTCATATACGCCCCTAAAATGTTGAAATTGTCTCGGTTGGTATTGGCACAAAATCAACAGGAGCCGGAGTTAGTCAGTTATTTTCTCGAACGAGGTGCCCATCATTCTCAAAGCACCGTACAAGCATTTTTGGAACAGCAAGACCGCTTGGGTCGGTTGCATATTGATGACGCGTTTCTGGCCTGTGACCAATTATTGGGGGCACTTAAAGGTAACCGCCATATTGAGGCGTTGTGTACCGATCGAGTGATGAATGAGCAAGAGATGACGCGTTATGCTGAACATGCAATTAATGCTTTTTTGCGCAGTTATCAATAATACCAATCGGGATAACGCGTTTCGCCGCAAAGAAAAAGGCCAGTAATACAAGTATTACTGGCCTTATCTAATCAATTATTTAACTGACAAAAGAAGATAGTTAAGGTATCTGTATTTCGGCATCGCCTATAATGTTTCTGCCGGACTATCAGCGGATCGCTTGTGAGTTTCAGCTTTTTTTGTATCCGTTGCCATATTACGTATCTGTTGCCACCATTGCCCCATAGTCTCATGCCAGTAACGTTCTGTTTGTTCAAGATATTTTGCTTTTGGCGCGTATCTTTCCCACGGTTGCTTAATTTTATTGCTCGCCAGGAAATTGGTTGGTGCCGGGGTTGGATTCAAACCCGCCTGTTTAAATTCGTATAATGCGCGTGACATATGGCTGGCAGAGGTGACAAGCACCAGTTTTTTACTGCCAACAACAGATGCCGCCTGGAAGGCTTCCTCCCAGGTATCACGAGCGGTTTCCAGCAGTAAAATATCTGTTTTGTTGACCCCTAACGCGAGAGCGACTTTCGCCATCATTCGAGCCTGGCTTATCGCAGTACCGCCGCCATAGCCAGACAGGATCAGCTTTGAATCCGGGAATAAACGATAGATCCGTATTCCCTCGGCCAGACGCATTAAGGCCGTGCGGGAAAGTTCCGATGTGATCGGCATCGCCTTATCGATAACATGGCCACTACCAAGTACCATGATGTAGTTGACGGGCGTTGAAGACGGCACAAAAGGTTGATGTTCACGCTCTAGCGGCCTCAGCAGACTGGTAGCAACCGGCTGGAAGGACACAAGGAAGATACCCAAAAAAGCAAAAGCAATGAAACAGGATGCGAGACCTTTTCGTCGGGTAAACCATAATACCAATAGCCCGATGAACCCGAGAATGAGCATCGCGGGCAAGGGCATGAGTAAAGCAGATATCATTTTTTTTAGTTCAAACATGCAATGTAGTCCGAAATTTCAGCAGTTGAGCTTGAAAAAGCATCACAAGCCTTTATTCCTTTAACGCTTGTGAGAAAATAAGCCCCATTTTTAGAATCGCCATCATAACGTAAAGCTGACGTGATTGAAGATCGAAATTTTGATGATTTATCGCAAAAATTTGCGAAAAACATTTATGGAACTGCCAAAGGGCAGATCCGCCAGACAGTCGTCTGGCAAGACATAGAGCAGATTCTTGCTGTGCTCAATGACGTAACACCGCTACGTATCCTGGATGCCGGCGGTGGGATCGGGCAATTGTCGCAAAAAATTGCACAGCGTGGTCATCACGTCACTTTATGTGATCTTTCTGGTGAAATGCTGAAATTAGCAGAGCAAGAAATTGCTAAAAAGGATCTGCTTGAGCAATATCGTCTGGTTCATTGTCCGGTGCAACAGATTGGCGATCATCTTGAACAGCCTGTTGACCTGGTGCTATTTCATGCCGTCATGGAATGGTTGGCTGATCCAATGGCTGTGCTTGAGACGTTACTCGATCAGGTAAAACCTGGCGGGGTTATCTCTGTCATGTTTTACAACTACAACGGTTTGCTATTTAAAAATCTTGTTTGTGGCAACTTAACGCATATCGAAGAAGGAATGCCTCACCGTAAGCGTTTTAAATTACAGCCGCAGCAAGGTATCAAGCCTGAAGAGGTGTATAGTTGCCTGGAAAATGCCGGGTTAACGATTTTAGGTAAAACGGGTGTACGTACCTTCCACGACTATATGCAAAACCATATGGTCGGTGATTACAGTTTTGAACAAGTTCTTGAGATGGAGCAACAGCTTTGTCGTCAGGAACCCTATTTGTCTCTTGGCCGCTACATTCACGTGTATGCCCAGAAGCCTTATTAATAAAATGATATGACAGCAATAAGGACAACGGATGAGTGAAGTATCCCAGACCGTTCCTGAGTTGGTTAATTGGGTTAAGCAACATGACTTTTCGCTTAACCTACCAACCGAGCGGCTGGCGTTCTTGTTGGCGATTGCGGTATTAAGCGGCGATCGCTTTGATGAAGAATTAGGGGAAAGCGAGCTGGTTGATGCGTTCCGCATCGTGAGCGATATGTTCGATCAGTCGAAAGAAACCCTGGCCTTTCGTGCCAATAACGCCATAAACGAACTGGTACGCCAGCGCTTAATTACGCGTTTTACCAGTGAAGTCACTGACGGTGCAAGTATTTACCGTCTTAGCCCATTAGCGTTGGGCATTACCGATTACTACATCCGCCAGCGCGAATATTCGACGCTGAAATTGTCGATTCAGTTGGCCATGGTGGCCGATGAAATTAACAAAGCGGCTCAGGCAGCAAAAGAGGGCGGTGATGAAAAACATTGGCGCCAGGACGTTTACGCTGTACTGAAGTATTCGGTCGCTGAAATTTTCGATCGAATCGATTTAAACCAGCGCACTATGGATGAACAGCAGCAACAAGTGAAAACGGATATTGCTGAGCTGTTAAACCAGGACTGGCGTGCGGCGATTACCAATTGCGAAAGCCTGCTGAATGAAACCTCCAGTACATTGCGTGAACTGCAAGATACTTTGCAGGCAGCGGGCGACCAATTGCAGAGTCAGTTACTGGCGATCCAGGAAGAAGTGCAGGGTAAACCTGAGTTAGATTTCATTGATGGAATGATCTTCATTCTACAGATGAAACTAGATCGCATAATTAACTGGGGTCAGCAAGCGATTGATTTGTGGATTGGTTATGACCGTCACGTTCATAAGTTCATTCGAACCGCGATCGATATGGATAAAAACCGGGCCTTCAGCCAGCGTTTGCGTCAGTCTGTGACCGATTATTTTGATGATCCATGGTTACTGACCTATGCCGATGCGGAGCGCTTACTGGATATGCGTGATGAAGCCTTGGTACTACGTGATGATGAAGTCATGGGTATCGTGCCGGAAGAGATGGAATTTGAAGAACTCAGCCTCGTCAATGATCAGCTCGCTGAGCAGGTTGCCGAGATGCTACAAGCCCATAAAGAAACAGGTGCAGCCATTAATTTGAGCCTGCTTCTGAAAGATTATTTGGCTCAACACCCATACGCGCAGCACTTTGATCTGGCGCGAATTGTGATTGATCAGGCAGTACGACTCGGTTACTCAGAATCGGATTTCAATGCGATTCAGCCTGATTGGGAAGCGATTAATGAATACGGAGCCAAGGTACAAGCCAATGTCATCGATAAATATTGAAGAATTTATGCCTGAAAAGCTGGCAAAAGCAATTGCTAACCCTCTTTTCCCGGCGCTGGATAATGCACTTCGTTCTGGACGTCATATTTCCAGCGAAGATTTAGACAACCATGCTTTGTTGATTGAATTTGAACAAGAGCTGGGTATGTTCTACCGCCGCTATAATGCGGAACTGGTACGCGCGCCAGAAGGTTTCCTTTACTTGCGCCCGCGTTCAACCTCACTGATCAGCCGTTCGGTTCTGTCTGAAATCGACATGCTGGTGGGTAAAGTGCTGTGTTTCCTTTACCTCAGCCCTGAGCGCCTGGCCCATGAAGGCATTTTCACTAATCAGGAAATGTTTGAAGAGTTACTGGCACTGGCAGATGAAAACAAGCTGATGAAGCTGGTGACTAACCGTGCGAGTGGTTCTGACTTAGATCGTGAAAAACTGTACGACAAAGTGAAAACATCACTTCGTCGTCTTCGTCGTATCGGTATGATCATCCCAATTGGTGAAAATGGTAAATTCCGGATCAGTGAAGCGGTATTCCGCTTTGGTGCTGATGTACGCACCGGCGATGATGTCCGTGAAGCCCAACTGCGTCTGATCCGTGATGGTGAAGCCGTTGTTCATCAGCAAGAGCCTAGTCAGTCAAGCCTGCTAGATGGCACAGAACAACAAGAATTAGAAACCGAGTACGCAGGACTGGAGGGCGAAGCCTAATGGAACGCGGTAAGTATCAATCGCTCACAATGGTCAACTGGAATGGTTTTTTTGCCCGTACTTTTGACATTGATAATCTGGTAACCACGTTATCTGGCGGTAATGGTGCGGGTAAATCCACCACCATGGCAGCATTTATTACCACCTTGATCCCCGATCAAAGCCTGCTTCACTTCCGCAATACCACAGAAGCGGGCAGCTCGAATGCTTCACGTGATAAAGGCCTGCACGGTAAATTGAAACCGGGCGCATGTTATGCGGCCCTTGATGTGGTTAACTCGAAAAAACAGCGCATTGTTTTTGCAGTGAAATTGCAGCAAGTGGCTGGTCGAGACAAAAAAGTCGATATTAAGCCATTTATTATTCAGGGCTTACCCTCACATATCAAACCAACTGAGTTGCTGGTTGAAACCTTGTCTGAAAACCAGGCTCGTGTTCGCCAAATTAGCGAAGTAAAAGAAATCGTTGGTGAATATGAAGGTGTGCAGTTCAAAGCATTTAACTCGGTAACCGATTACCATGTTCAAATGTTTGAGTTCGGTGTATTGCCGAAGAAACTGCGTAACAGCCAGGATCGCTCTAAGTTCTACCGTTTGATTGAAGCGTCACTTTACGGGGGGATTTCCAGCGCCATTACCCGTTCATTGCGTGACTACCTGTTGCCACAAAATACCGGTGTTAAGAAAGCCTTTCAGGATATGGAAGCAGCTTTGCGTGAAAACCGCCTGACGCTGGAAGCGATCAAGCTGACACAAAGCGACCGTGATCTGTTTAAACACCTGATCACAGAAGCAACCAATTACGTGGCAGCAGATTATATGCGCCATGCCAATGAGCGTCGTCAGAAGCTGGAAAAAACGCTTAGTCTGCGTGGTGAGCTATTAGGTTCACGCCAGATCTTAGGCGATCAGCAAAAATCGCTGATCAATATGACCGGTGAACTTGATGAGCTGACAGAGCGCGAAGGGGCGCTGGAGCAGGATCATCAGGCGGCTTCTGATCATCTGCAACTCGTGCAAACTGCAGTTCGTCAGCAAGAAAAGATCGAGCGCTATAAAGAAGATCTTGAAGAGCTGACAGAACGTCTTGAAGAGCAAGTGATGGTGGTGGAAGAAGCCGCTGAACAACTTGCGATGACGGAAGAGCAGGCGCAACTGACGGAAGAAGAAGTTGATAGCCTGAAAACCCAGCTGGCTGATTATCAGCAAGCGCTGGATATGCAGCAAACCCGCGCACTGCAGTATCAGCAGGCTGTTCAGGCGCTTGAAAAAGCCCGTCAGCTTTCTGGTGATGATGAGCTTCTTGCTGATAATGCACCCGCAGTGCTTTCTCAATTGAAGCAGCAGCAAGAGTTACAAACAACCGCATTGCTGGCGCTGAAACATAAGTTAGATATGTCATCAGCTGCGGCGCAGCAGTTTGATAAAGGCCTGCAGATTGTGACCACGATTGCAGGTGTGATTGATCGTGCTACAGCGGGTAACAAAGCGCGTGAACTGATTGCCCGTGCCCGTCAGCTTCGTAGCGTTGCTGAACGTGGTGAGCAGCTAAAAGCACAGTATCGCGATCTTGAGCGTAGTATTCGCAATCAGCGTCAGGCAACGGAGCTGGCTGCAACCTATAGCAAGCGTTTTGCAACGGCAATTGACAGTGAGCTGGCGCTGGCTGAAGAGCAGGCGCGTCACGAAGCGACGCTGGAAAGCCTGGAGCAAGAACAAGATCTGCTGGTTGAACAACGCAGCGACTTGCGCCGTCATGAGCAAACATTGGCTGCACAGATCAAAACACTGGAAGCGACAGCCCCTGCATGGATAGCAGCATCTGACGCGTTAGAAAAGCTGGCGGAACAGTCTGAATTGGAGTTGTTCGATAGTCAGACCGTAATGAATGCTATGCAGGCGACACTGGATAAAGAGCGTGTAGCGTCAGCAAACCGTGACCAACTGGCTGTGCGTAAGCAGCAGCTTGAAGAGAGTATTGAACGCCTAGCTCAACCGGGTGGTAGTGATGATTCACGTCTGAGTGGATTGGCTGACACCTTAGGTGGCAGCCTGCTTTCAGAAATCTATGATGATATTACTCTGGCAGATGCGCCGTATTTCAGTGCTATGTATGGCCCGTCACGTCACGCCATCGTCGTTCCCGATCTGAAAGGCATCAAAGAGAAATTGAGCGCCCTGGATGATTGCCCGGATGATTTGTATATCATCGAAGGTGATGTCGATTCATTTGATGACAGTGGTTTTGATGTCGACGAGTTGGATGGCGCGATATGTGTTCATCTTAATGATCGCCAATTGCGTTATTCTCGTTTTCCTAAAGTGCCGCTGTTTGGTCGTGCTGCCCGTGAGCAACGTCTGGAACAGCTGCGTGACGAGCGTGAGCAAGTTGTCGAAAATCATGCAAAAGCCGCATTTGATTCGCAAAAACTGCAACGCTTGTACCAGAGCTTCAATAGCTTTGTGGCAACCCATATGGGCGTGGCCTTCAATGCCGACCCTGAAGCTCAGCTGAAGGTCGCTCGCGACCAGCGTAATCAGGTTGTACGTCAACTGACCGATGTGGATGCCAAAGAGCAGCAGCAACGTAGCCAACTTGTCGCTGCACGTGAAGGTTTAGCATTATTGGGTAAACTGAATCCGGTCGTTAACCTGCTGGAAGATGAAACCTTAACCGAGCGTTTCGCCGACGTTGAGCAACAATTGTCCCACCTTGATGAAGCGCGTAATTATCTTGACCGTCATGGTAAAGCTATTACTGAGCTTGAAGGTCTGGTCTCTGCACTTGATGCCGATCCCGAGCAATTTGATGCACTTCAAGCAAATTATGTTGAAGCTGATAGCGCACTTCAACGACTGAAAACACAGATATTTGCGGTTGCTGATTTGGTTGAGCGTCGTCACCATTTTGGTTACGCCGATTCTGTTGAGTTGCTTAATAAGAGCTCAGAGCTGAATGAACAGCTGAAAGCGAAATTGGTTGCAGCAGAGCGTGAACGTACACGCTGCCGTGAAAGCCTGAAACAAGCGCGTGCTCAGACGAACCAGTACAACCAGTTATTTGCATCACTGAAGAGTTCGCACCAGGCAAAACAGGAAACGGTTCAGGAATTTGAACGTGAACTGCTAGAACTGGGTGTTCGTGCCGATCTCGAAGCAGAAGAGCGGGCGCGTGTGCGTCGAGATGAACTCAATGAGCGCCTGCATAGCTCTCGTGCTCGTCGTAGCCAGTTGGAAAAAGCAATTACATCAATCGAGCTTGAAATGAAAGGCTTGATGAAGCGTCTGCGCAAAGTCGGTAAAGATTATCAAGAGATCCGTAAGCTGGTGGTGAATGCCAAAGCAGGCTGGTGTGCAGTACTGCGCCTGGCGCGCGAAAGTGATGTTGAACGTCGCTTGCACCGCCGTGAAATGGCGTATATGTCTGCCGATGAACTGCGTTCGCTGTCAGATAAATCACTGGGTGCCCTGCGTCTTGCTGTTGCTAATAACGAAGACCTGCGGGATGCATTACGTGCATCAGAAGATGTCTCTCGTCCGGAGCGAAAAGTACTGTTCTATATCGCAGTGTATCAGCACCTTCGCGAACGGATCCGTCATGACATCATTCGTACTGACGATCCGGTTGAAGCGATCGAAGAGATGGAAGTGGAACTGGCTCGTCTGACTGAAGAACTGACAGCGCGTGAACAGCGTCTGGCAATCAGCTCTGACTCTGTCGCTAATATCATTCGTAAAACGATCCAGCGTGAACAGAACCGTATTCGTATGCTGAACCAGGGTTTGCAAAATATTGGCTTTGGTCAGGTTAATGGTGTGCGACTGAACGTGAAGGTACGGGATACCCACGAATCATTGTTAACGGGTCTGGCTGAGCAGCAAGATCAGCATCAGGATTTGTTTGGTAATAACCGTCTGACGTTCTCTGAAGCCATCGCAAAGCTGTTCCAGCGTCTGAATCCGCATATCGAAATGGGTCAGCGTTCACCGCAAATCATGGGTGAAGAGCTATTGGATTACCGCAGCTACCTGGAACTGAGCATTGAAGTTAACCGTGGTACAGACGGCTGGCTACAAGCAGAATCGGGCGCATTATCAACGGGTGAAGCGATCGGTACCGGTCAGGCGATTCTGCTGATGGTAATACAAAGCTGGGAAGAAGAATCACGTCGACTGCGGGGTAAAGACATTATCCCATGTCGTCTGCTATTCCTTGATGAAGCGGCTCGTCTGGATGGCAAATCAATCGCCACTTTATTCGAGTTGTGTGATCGTCTGGACATGCAGTTATTGATTGCAGCACCAGAGAATATCAGTCCGGAAAGAGGCACCACCTACAAGCTAGTGCGTAAGATCTTCAAAGATCGCGAACACGTACATGTGGTGGGTCTGCGTGGATTTGGTCAAGAGGCTAAGCCTCAACTCAATATTCAGGAAATGCTAGAACTTGATCCTGCATAATCCCAATCATACCTAATATGATTATCTGTTAACGCGGTAATCAATAATCAAGGCCAGTATGAATTCGTTTAAACGGATCGACTGGCCTTTTTTTATCTTTACGACTAAAGAGATGTACGAATAACGCCGACAAGCATGTCTTGAGAGTAAGATCCTTTTCTCATTATTTAATAACACCTTCGATAAATATTTGGCGCTCTCATTAACTCCTAAAATTTTAGTGTTGGATTCGGCCATCCAACATAACTATTTTCACATTATCGTAGGGGTGATGACATGAAAAAAATAATTTTAATGGTGCTCACCATGTTTGTGGTGGCTGGATGTGGCGGCTCTTCTGGTGACTCAGTTACATTAGCTGCAGATCCCGAAGTGGTTGATTCGACTTCAGCAACTGATGGTGGTACGGATCCAGGAGGTACGGTTCCAGGAGATACGGATCCGGAGACAGGTCTGCTAACGGTTGATATCGCACAGACACCAGTACAAGAGGCACCAGCATTACAAGTTTGTGTGGCTATTGATGGCATGGAAGTAACCAAAGCCGATGAGACTATAACAGTATCTATGGAACAAGCGGTAAGTTCAGATGAGTGTATTCCTCCTCTTTTCTCAGTGCCGCTCGGTGATGATGGTAACCCACTATTTATCGTAGTTAATCTTGTCGACCTGGTAGATGACGGTACAGATACTGTTCGTCTTATTTCCGAGCAGTTGCTGCCAGCCGGTGAATACTCAAGCCTGACATTATCTATGTATGATCCAGATGATCAAGGTTATGGTGACATCATGCACACACCGTATTCTTATGTGCGTGACCTTTCTGGTGATGATCCCAAGCAATTAAATATTGCTGGTGAGCAGCTGACCTTTGATGATGGTTTTACTGTTAATCCTGGCGAGAAGAACACGTATACCATAGCATTTGATCTGCATAGTATTCTTCAGCTTAAAGTGGAAGGTGAAAACAAATTTTATGAGATGGCAAATGAGATGATAAACGAAGGAATGCGTCTGGTCGACAATCTGCTGTCCGGTGTTATTCACGGCATTATCAATCCATCAGCCTGTGCATCATCGTTAGATGACGCCTATGTCTATCTCTATCATGCCGATACCGCGTTCCATCATGATCTAGGTTCAGATTATCCACCTGTACTCAGTGCGAAGGTAAAGGTAATTGACAGCGATTATAAGATGAAATTTGTGCCTTATGGTAACTATGATCTGACCTTAGTATGTAACGGTTCGGCTGATACCCCCGATATTCCTGATCAGTTCTTGGATATAGATTTATCGGTACACATGGATCAAAAACTCGATTCCACTGACCTTGATCTTGATTTTCACTGACCTTGATCTTGATTTTTAACCCAGATAATGAACCTGTTTGGTATCAGTAATATTGTTAAACGATGAAGCAAACCCGCAGAGCCGGTAGATGAGATGATCGTCTACCGGCTTCTAGCGTGTCAGCCTTTTCATATTATCAGTTTCTTTGCATCAATCGCCGGACTCAGCATTTTAGCCGAACCATTCAGCGAGGGTTCAGCGTTAACCGCTATGCTTTATGATGCCTGAAAAAGATCTACCTCTCATTATTAAGAATGCACTACACACTTTCATCTGCTATAACATCTTGACCAAACTATAAATAACGCGTTTTGTCAGTGAAGTCAGTCATACCTGCCTATATCTTTCTGGTTGTTTTTTAATCACCGCTTATATAAATTCTATTCAAACACCAGTTAGCCCCTTTGAAAGAGACCTTTTTATGCAAGCTGTTATGACTCTGAAAAAATTCGCCCTCAGTGCCGTATTTGGCTTGGCTGTTACTGGGTATAGTATTTCTACTGCCACTGCTTCGGTGACTACCTCTCCGGCCAATCATCTGCTTTCTACACTTAAATACGTTGAACTGGAAGCAGAGCAAGGTGATACAAACATGCAGCTGTTTCTTGGACGCGCATACCTTGAAGGCTCAAACGGGTTAAAGTCGGATACATTGAAAGGCTTGTACTGGCTGCAAAAAGCTGCAGTTGATATGCCTGAAGTGAAAACAATGATTGGTGATATGTTCAAAGCCGGTCAGGTATTGCCAAAAGATCCTGCACAGGCGGTACAGTGGTATACAAAAGCGGCCGAAGAAGGTTCAGTGCCGGCAATGGTTGAGCTGGGTGGTTATTATGCCTCGGGTGCTACTGGCCAGGTTGACTGCGCGAATGCGATTAAATGGTTCAATGAAGCATCAAATGGCGGCTCTTTGGAATCGAAGCGTAACTTAGTTTGGTTATATGCAACCTGTACTGATGAACGTATGCGTGATGGTCAGCGGGCATTAAAATTGGCGAAGCAAGTATTGAGTCGTAGCGGAGCAGGAGATGCCGGTGACTACGATAATCTGGCAGCAGCTTACGCGGCTTGTGGCGAATTCAGAGCGGCAGTAAAGGCGCAGGTAGAAGCCATGGGTAAATTGGAAAACACAAATACGCAACGTTTTGTAAAATTCGAGCAGCGTTTAGAGTTATACAAACACAGCCAGACGCTATATAGCGCATCACTATAATAAATCGATTGTACATCTAGTATCAGAGAAAGGAGCCGAAAGGCTCCTTTTTTATTTGCCTGTAATTCCCTTCTGGTTAATACCAATCAGCATAAACATTTGCTCATACTTGCTGGTTAAAATCACCTTGTAACTTTCGAAAACTTTGCACAGAACCCGTCGTTATAACTGTAATCATTAAGAGCATTACAAAGTTTAATTACCGCATTTTCAATCTGGCTGTATGGGAGACTTGTAAAGTTGATCCGAATGCCTATCTCTATTGCATTCCCGTCAGGGTAGAAGGATGCACTTGGCATAACCGCGATACCTTTTTGCAAAAGGTAATCTGCCAAATCCAAGGTATCGCACTTGGGAACCTTCATCCAAACGAACATCCCACCTTCAATGCCATCCACCTCAAACGAACTGGGTAAGTTACCCCTGATAACAGCCATCATCTTGGAGTACCTTTTGTTGTAATTTCTCCTCACCTTAGACAAGTGTTCAGAAAACCCAGGATGCTTCAACACTTCCAATAACAAAGCTTGCATAGGTAGTGAAGAGTGGATATCGGTTATTTGCTTCAACTTTATTAAAGGCGCTAGCAACTTATTAGATCCGCTAACACTACAAAGCCTAAAGCCAGGAGCAGTCACCTTAGAGAACGAACGAAGAACAATAGAATTGCCAGGACAAAATTTCGAGGCTAAAGGGTGGCTAGTTCCTGAGAACCTAAGTTGTCGATAGGGAACATCCTCCAGTAGAATCACCCCATACTGAATACAGAGGTTGGCGACACGTTTGCGCGTTGCCAGTGACCACGTAAAACCTGTAGGGTTTGAAAAATCAGGCACAGCATAGAACACCTTCGGCCTACGATCCCTAAACACCTTCTCCAACTCAAAGAAAGCTTGGTCATTGGTCAACGGTGGAACAGCGATTATCGCAGCGGAGGTCATTTTAAACACTTGGATAGCACCAACAAAGTTTGGCACTTCCATAACCACAGAGTCACTCTCGTCTAAAAAAGCCCTAGCAACCAAATCAAGTCCCTGCTGCGCACCATTACACATCATCAACGAGCCAGTTTCCTCGAGCTCATAGTCGGCGGATAGGTAGTCGACTAAAGGGCGGTATCCGATTGATGAGCCATATTGATACACACCAGCATTTTTCAGATAGTCGCTGCCCAAAGAACTAATAATCTCTTCAGGAAATGTGTCGGGATCTGGTAGACCTCCAGCTAAAGAAATGATGCCTGGGTCAATCGCAGCAGCGAACAACTCATCAACAAAAGGCACATTGTTGCTACTTAACTTCTGTGTCAGTCTCATCAATTGACTCCACTAAATATTGCAGTGAAAGCAAAAAATAAGAACGTAATACCTGATATCAACTCAATATAAAAAGACTTAGACTGCAAAAAGTTCTTAGATGCTGAGCAAAATGACGCATACACCAAATGAACTGAAAATGTGCACAGTAGTAAAATGGCTGTCAACATAATGAACTGCCATTCAACAGCATTACCAGGAATCAAAAATGTTGGAAGTAATGCAGAAAAAAACATAAATGTCTTAGGGCTCAGTGACACCACCATCGTTCCAGTAAGAAACGAATAATTTACATTCTTGTTACTGGTACTGCTCGAGCCACTTTTGCTATTAAATGCGCTCTTAAAGCAAAGAATAGCTATATAGCCGATGTAAACCCCTCCCAGCCCCCGTAAAAGGCTGAATAGGTCGTCGGAGTAACTTGCTGCCGCATTAACCCCAAAGGAGGACAGAATGCCTACAAACCCCATACCAAACACAATTCCCAACATGAGTGGTAGTGTTTTCTTAAAGCCATTCAGCGATGCACTGTTTAAAACGGCAATAGTACCCGGGCCAGGAGTGCCAGCCGCCAATGTACAAGTAAGCACATATAAAGCAATATTGTCGATGACCATTATTTCTTAACTCCCTTTCTCAGCGATCATTAGCGTCATAGGCCAATTAAGGTAAACACCATCTGCGTGCTTTTCGATACCCAAAATTTCTTTGGCGTTCTTAAGCGTGTCATCAACAGAAACCCCTGGTTTATTAGATAGCAATAAGCCAATGAACTTGCCGATATCACTTTCCGTTTTAAACTTCCACTTTAGTGGGATATCGATAAGCTCAGGCGCCCCCCAGCCACTATTTAGACACAAGCTCTTCGCAAATTCTTTACTGAGAAAGCTAACTTCATGGCCGGTAGTACAGGCTTTAGCTACAAAATCATCAAAAAACTTGGCTGTTGTACTACCGGAAAAAATATCAAAGATAATGCATTTAGAACCAGGCTTACTGTGTCTCGACAACTTGCTCATTACTGCCGTTTTATCAGCCACATGATGAAATGCACCACGACTCCAAATAAGATCAAAGCTGGTATCACTGGTAAAAGCAGCGTCTTCCGCAGTCGTACAAGAGATTGTTAAGTTTTGAGCATCAACAGCAAATAGAGGGGCAAGCTGAGCTTTCGAAGGATCAATGACATGCAACTGCCCTGAGTTTTTGACCCCATCTAAAATTGCAAAGCTAAAAAATCCACTACCAGCTCCCAATTCAGCAACAACGTCTCCCTCTTTTGGGCTTAGATATTGATGCATTATCTGCATATCTTCATCCCAAACACCTGGGAACTGAGAAATAGCACTTTGGTAAGACTTCGAGCGAACTTCACCAAACTCAACAGACATATTAGATTCCTTTCTTTTGTAATATGAGTGCGGTAGCATATGCGAGGTGATGTCAAATTCAACTCAAGAAAATGGTTTTTGGGGGGGATTGCGCTAATTTATGTAAAATTTCCCACGTTTCAGATTAAGTTATTGATATAAAATTAGTAAATGGTCGCCATCTTCTTCGGTGGTACTAATAACCATCTTCAACAATAGAAACCGACAAAGGATTGCAAAAAGTTGATTCAAGATAAACCGAGCAGAAGAAGTCAGTGCGTTATAAGTGCTCTCTAACTCAAATGGCAGTAACTTGCGCAGTTTATTGATGCTTTGAGGGAATTCTACACCATATTGCCATGGCAAAGCCTCGAATGCGATTTGCGGTTGCTGTACGTTGTTTAATGTAGCTTTCTCGAAGTTTAAGCACACTGGCAATATCTTGTTGCTCTGTGGTTTTTACTTGAACAAAATGCACATCTGAACGTTGAGCGGCCTCAAAAATAGCAAGTGCATCGTTCGCATCATTTTTATTACCAGAGCGATACTTTCTGACGATTTGTGCAGGAATGAGTTGAACCGTGTGCCCACTTTTTTGAAACTATCGTCCCCAAAAATGTGCTGTCGCACAGGCTTCCATGCAAATCAGAGAACCAGGATTATTAGCAATAAATACTACCATCTGTTTCTGGGACATTTTCTGAGAAGATTTCAATTTGCCATGCTTGTTAAACAGCGCAACTTGAAAAACAGTTTTGGCAAGGTCAATATAAATAGTGTTAGGCTTATTCATGGTATGGGCTCCTGGTTAGTTGACACTATTACCTTAGTCGACGCTGTCGGTTAAGGTGGGGAGTCCATACCATTGAGATATCCGGGATCCAGCTCTAGCTGTGTGCGCCTTAGATTCCGTATAAGTTCGTACCTCATTTTACGGAATGACGAAGTTTTTTGGCTGAACTGGTCAAAACGTCTGTGATTAAGTACTAGTTACTGCAAACTATTCCTTATCTTAGGCGATATTTCCTGCGCAATTATCTGAACACTTACTTATCCCGATTGGTATAAGCCTCTTGTGATAATTGCTCAATACCCTGCCAAAACTGATTAATAGCGGGGCGTGTCGGGTTTTTCGAACGATAACAGACAACCTCCAGAGAAATTACCGTTTCGGGCTGATCAGTAAATGCCTGAACCAACAAACCTTGCTCTAATTCGTTTTCAATCGCATGCATGGGCGCCCAGGCGATACCTGCTCCGTTAACGGCCATTTTGATGAGTGACTCACTAAGCGTTGTTTCAAAGACCTGCTCTAGCGGAAGCTTGATCCTTTTGGTTAATGGTGCGACAACATTAAACAAGAAAGTATGTTCAGAATAAGCCAGATAGGGATAGCTCTGATCGTTCGGGTGCTGTTTGAGTAACTGTGGTGAAATAACCGGAATAATGCTTTCTTTGCAGACTAAACAGCGATCGAGTTTATTTTCGATTAAAAACGAAGGACGCATTCCCTTGGTATTGTAGGCAAAAAGTATATCGTTAGAGTTGTCGAGCAGTGCCTGAAAGTGATTATCTATTCCTTGCACTGACGGGTTAACTGCGAAATTGAGTCCTTCGAATAATTGTTCGGCCTGGCTAAACAGACTCGGCAGCAAATTTACCGCAAAGGAATGGAGGCAGACAATGCGAACGGACTTGTCTGTTTTCAGTGATGCCTGAGAAAAATCGTCTTTCGTCACTTTTACCATATCAAGCAAGTTTTCCACATAGGGAACAAATTTTTTCCCGTGTTCGGTTAGCTCAATCGGGTAAGAGGTACGATCAAATAATGTTACGCCGACCCATACCTCCAAAGCCTGGATCCGACGGCTGAAAGCCGACTGGGTAACATGCCTGGCTTGTGCCGCAGCCGAGAAGTTTCCCTGCTCCCGCAGGCTCATGAAGTCATCTAACCACTTGAATTCCATTCAATTATCCTTATTTTTCGGTCTTTATGATCTGAATGCATACTATCATTCGAAATCAGCAATGGAAAACAAAATACTCACAGTTAAAGTGCGGGTATGCTGACTGGCAATGAATAGAAGCCGTATAAAGCGGTAGTTTTTGTTAGTTCCTCCGCCGCTTTTTATCAAGTGGTCTGAGACATTTATCCAAAATAATACTAAGAGAAAATATGTTTACCCTACTGAAAAATACCGATCTCTATTGCCCGGAGCATGTTGGCAGAACCGATGTTCTGCTTGCCCATGACAAGATCGTGGCAATTGAACAAGCACTGAACATAACAGGACTGAGTGATGTCACTGTCATCGATTGCGGGGGGAGGATGGTCACACCGGGACTGATTGATCAGCATATCCACCTTACCGGAGGTGGCGGTGAAGCAGGCTTTGCCAGCAGAACCCCGCAGGTCACGCTGTCAAAACTGATCAAGGCCGGAACCACCACCGTTGTTGGTGTTCTCGGTACCGACGGTATATCCCGTTCACCCAAAGACCTTTATGCCAAAGCGGCGGCACTGACCGAGGAAGGCATTACCGCCTTCATGCACACCGGATCTTATGAAGTGCCGACCAGAACCATCACCGGCAATATCCGTGATGATCTCACCTTCATTCCCCGTATTCTCGGGGTAAAAATAGCGCTGGCCGATCATCGCTGCTCGTTTCCTACGACACAAGAACTGGTACGGATTGTCTCCGATCTCCGCATTGCCAGCTTGTTATCGGGAAAGCGGGGGGTATTACATACCCATATGGGCAGCCTGCCACAACCCTTTGCTCAGATTAATGAACTGCTTGATATGGGAATACCTATCCATCATTTCTCACCGACCCATGTCGCCCGAACTGAGTCGTTGTTTGATGAAGCAATTGGATTCGCCTTACGTGGTGGTTGCATTGATATTACCTCCGGCGGCAGCCGCTTCACCCCGCCCGAGCATGCTGTGAAACTGGCGCTGGAGTCGGGCATTGCAGCCAGACAAATCACCATTAGTTCCGATGGTAACGGCAGCTTACCCAAGTTCAACCCTCAGGGGGAACTAACCGGACTGGCCGCCGCGGATGTCGACAGCAACCTTTTGTTGCTGCCAAAACTTATCGATCAAGGGATTTCACCAGAGCAGGCCTTTGCCATGTTGACATCTAATGTCGCTGACTCACTTGGCATTAACAAAGGGCGTATTCAGGCTGGTCGGGATGCTGATATTTGTATATTTAACGATGACTTTACTCTGCACGGTGTGATCGCTAAAGGCAAAACCATGCTGGCTGATAATAATCTGCTGGTCGCTGGTAACTTCGAATAAAGGAATAATCATGAGCTTACTTATAGCATTGATCGGACTCATTTTTGCGGGTCGACTGATTTTAAAAAACTACAACCCACAGGCCGTACTGTTTTTAACCGGTATTGCCATGATGGCCATCGCTGTTTTTACCAATGATGCAGCTTTTGTTGATAAATCAACAGGATGGCTTGGTTTTGATATTTTCGAGTATATCCGGAATACGTTTAGTCACCGAGCAGGGGGCTTAGGCCTTAAGATCATGCTGATCGGCGGTTTTGCGATGTTCATGTCTGCAATCGGTGCCAGCCAGGTGATGGTAAAAGTGGCTGCAAAGCCATTGATGAAACTGAACTCTCCCTATCTGATGCTGGCACTAGCCCTGATCCTGGGTCAGGCACTGTCGCTGTTTATTTCCAGTGCAACTGGTTTGGGCTTGCTGCTGATGGCAACGCTCTATCCGGTATTGATCCGCTTAGGTTGCAGTAAAGCCGCCGTTGCGGCAGTACTTGCCAGCACCTGTGCGATTGAGTTCGGCCCGGGCTCTGGCAATTCGATCCTCGCGGCACA
Source organism: Photobacterium sagamiensis (assembly GCF_050337085.1). Taxonomy (NCBI): domain Bacteria; kingdom Pseudomonadati; phylum Pseudomonadota; class Gammaproteobacteria; order Vibrionales; family Vibrionaceae; genus Photobacterium; species Photobacterium sagamiensis. The sequence goes on from NZ_JAKJSP010000012.1 coordinate 246,523, forward strand.
AACTGCCGGGATGGATATTACAGACTATTTTGTTAACGAGCAGCTTCCGGTCATCAGCATGCTAATTGTGATTGTTGCCGGCATCCATGCTCTGGTACAGCGATATTTTGATAGCAAAATGGCCCCGGAAGAACAGTCTGCACAATTACAAGGTGAAATTGAAGAGACAGAAGCTGACGCTCCTCTCTACTACTTGCTGCTACCGATGCTGCCGTTGTTTTTCATGCTGACTTTCAGCAAGATGGGTGTCGGTACAATTAGAGTGGGGATGGATACCGCGATTTTGCTGAGCATCTTTATCGGTCTGGTGTGTGAATACCTTCGCCATAAACAAGCCAAGCCGGTATTTGTAAAGTTGCAGGGGATTTTCAATGACATGGGCAAGGTGTTCGCCACTGTGGTTACCCTGATCATTGCAGGTCAGACTTTCGCTATGGGTTTGAAATCAATCGGGGCTATTGAGGCACTGTTAGACATGGCAAGCAGTGCAGGCTTTGCAGCCAGTGTGATTGTGCTGTTTATGGCTGTATTGACCTTTTCAATCTCAGCACTCATGGGCTCTGGCAATGCAGCTTTCTTCTCCTTCGCGCCGATGGTGCCACAAATAGCGGAAAAAATAGGTACCAATGTCGCCGATATGATCCTGCCCATTCAGTTGTCTGCTGGTATGGGTCGGACTATTTCGCCGATTGCCGGCGTCATCATTGCGGTCGCCGGTCTGTCGGGACTGTCCCCTTTTGATATCGTCCGCCGCACCGTTATCCCTATGTTGAGCGGTTGGCTGATCATGCTGGCGATCACCTTTGCCCGCAGTGGCCAGTTTATGCAGTTACTGCCATTCTTAATCGGTATTATCGCCCTGCTTGTGGTTATCACCTTTATCATCAAGAAAAGGGCTAAGCAGCAACTTGCCAGCCAGGTGTAATGCCAACGGCACTAAACCTGTGATCTGAAACAGGCTCTAACAATAACGTCGCCTTGTCAGGCGGCGTTTTTTTATCTAAGGCTGCAACATCCTTAACTATACTTTCGGGTATGGCTGCCCCTTTAGCGTTTAGTGAAGGGGGGTAAACATAACAATAATAGGATGTTAGCAATGAGTAATTCTGATGCAGTAGAAGAAAAAGACCGAGCTAAATATGAGTGGCGCTCTTTTCTCTTTATCGCTGTCTGCCTATTCCCCATTCTTGCCATTGCAATAGTTGGTGGCTACGGTTTTCTTATCTGGGCATTCCAAGTATTCTTCCTCGGCCCTCCTGGTCACGGCTAAATCAAAATCACAGCCAATAAAAACAGGTAGGTTATTATGATGAGTTTGATTAAAAAGCTGTGGGCTACTTTTTGGCGTCCTGCAGTGCATATAAGTTTGGGCGTATTAACCCTGGGCGGCTTTATTGCCGGAGTACTTTTTTGGGGAGGATTTAATACCGCCCTGGAAATGACCAATACCGAGAAATTTTGTATTGGTTGTCATGAAATGCGTGACAACGTCTACGAAGAGCTGCAATCAACGGTGCATTGGTCGAATCGTTCTGGTGTCAGGGCGACTTGTCCAGACTGCCATGTTCCCCATAACTGGACAGATAAAATTGCACGCAAAATGCAGGCCAGCAAAGAAGTTTACGGGGCTATTTTTGGCACCATCAGTACCCGTGAAAAATTCATGGAGAAACGTCTGGAACTTGCGCAACACGAGTGGAAGCGCTTCTCTGCCAATAAATCGCTGGAATGTAAAAACTGCCATGATTACGACAGCTTGAAGTGGGAAGAGATGTCGAGCCTTGCCAAAGTGCAAATGAAACAGGCCGCCGAGCGCGATCAGAGCTGTATTGATTGTCATAAAGGCATTGCCCACCAGCTACCCGCCGATATGGAAAGCTCTGGTGGTATGATTTCGCAATTGGTTCAGCAATCTTCCAGTACAAGCTTTAATGCCGGAGAGACCTATTACAGTGTGCGTCATTTGCCGATATATGAAGACGAAGCGTTAACCGTTGATGGCGGTCAGTTGAATCCTGCCTCTGCGATTAAGGTTGTTGCGGTCTCCGATAAGGCGATACAGATCGAGTTATCAGGCTGGCGAAAAATGAAAGGCTTTGGGCGGGTAATTAATGAAGACTTTGGTTTTAATATTTCAACAGCAGCGCTGAGTAAAGCGACTGCCCAGAACGAAAGCCTGGTAGAAACGTTTGAAGAAAAAGAAGACGAAATGACCGGTCTTCCTTGGCAGCGTGTAAAGGTGAAGCTCTGGATGCCGCAAGATTCATTAATTGATGATGTTCAAGTCATCTGGGATGAAGCGAAATCTGCTTACAATACCAACTGTAGTGTGTGTCATACCCAACCGGCTGAAAATCACTTTGATGCCAATACCTGGCCTGGTATGTACGACGGAATGCAAGCGTTTGTTAACTTCGATCATGACAGTCAAGCCTTGGTATTGAAATATTTACAAAAACACTCGTCAGATTTTTCTGACGCAGGCCATTAAAGTGACAGAGTAAGCGAGGGATTTAATATGTCTCTGAGTCGACGTAAATTTTTAAAAGGGTTGGCAACTACAAGCGCTGCGTCTGTTATCGGGCCGGGTTTGTTAATGTCAGCGGCTAAAGCCGCAACAGAAGCGGCAGGTGATCAAGCCAGCGGTCTCTGGAAAGTATCTGGTTCGCACTGGGGTGCTTTTCGGGCTCGTATTTATAATGGCAAAGTGGCTGAAATTAAACCGTTAGAGCTGGATAAGCATCCGACGGAGATGATCAACGGGATCAAGGGGATCATTTATAACCCGTCGCGGGTACGTTACCCGATGGTTCGTTTAGATTGGCTGAAAAAGCATAAATACAGTGGTGAAACCCGGGGTAATAATCGCTTTATTCGGGTGACATGGGATGAAGCATTGGATCTGTTTTATCAGGAGCTTGAACGAGTACAGAAAGATTACGGCCCGTGGGCATTGCATGCCGGCCAGACCGGTTGGCGTCAGACTGGTCAGTTCCACAGCTGTACCAGCCATATGCAACGCGCTGTAGGTATGCATGGGAACTACATCACTAAAGTGGGAGACTATTCAACAGGGGCCGGTCAGACGATTCTTCCTTATGTTCTGGGTTCGACGGAAGTCTATGCACAAGGTACATCTTGGTCTGAAATTCTGGATAACAGCAAGAATATTATCTTATGGGCGAATGATCCCCATAAGAACCTGCAAGTCGGCTGGAACTGTGAAACCCATGAGTCGTTTGCTTACCTGGAACTGCTGAAAGAGAAAGTGGCGAAAGGGAATATCAACGTTGTTTCTGTTGATCCGGTGAAAAATAAAACTCAGCGTTATTTGGGTAATAAGCATCTTTATATTAACCCGCAGACTGACGTGGCATTTATGCTGGCGCTGGCGCATACCTTATATAAAGAAGATCTGTACGATAAGGAATTCATTAAGACTTACTGCTTAGGTTTTGAAGATTTTGTCCCATACCTATTGGGTGAGAGTAAAGATAAGGTAGAGAAAACACCGGAATGGGCAGCTGAAATTTGTGGGATATCTGCTGACAAGATCCGTGAATTTGCACGTATGTTGGTGGCTGAACGTACTCAGCTCCTATTTGGCTGGTCTGTTCAACGTCAGCAACATGGTGAGCAGCCCTACTGGATGGGGGCAGTGCTAGCGGCAATGATTGGCCAGATTGGTCTGCCTGGCGGCGGGGTCTCTTATGGTCACCACTACAGCTCGATTGGTGTACCTTCTTCCGGTTTTGCTGCACCGGGTGGTTTCCCTCGTAATGTCGATCAAGGCCAGAAGCCTAAATGGGATAATGACGACTTCAAGGGTTACAGCCGTACGATCCCTGTTGCGCGCTGGGTGGATTGTCTGCTGGAGCCGGGTAAAGAAATTCGTTACAACGGCTCAAAAGTTAAATTACCGGATTATAAAATGATGGTGGTGAGTGGTAATAACCTATGGCACCACCATCAGGATCGTAACCGAATGAAAAAAGCGTTCCAGAAGCTGCAAACTGTCGTCACCATTGAATTTGCCTGGACCGCGACCTGTCGTTTCTCTGATATCGTTCTGCCCGCTTGTACCCAGTTCGAACGTAATGACATTGATGTCTATGGTTCATACAGTGGTCGTGGCTTGCTTGCAATGCACAAGCTGGTTGATCCGCTGTTTCAGTCAAAAACAGATTTCGAGATCTTTACAGAATTAAGCCGCCGTTTCGGCCGTCACAAAGAGTACACCCGTGGTATGGACGAAATGGAATGGGTACGTTCACTCTATACCGACTGTCGTAACGCCAATAAAGGCAAGTTTGAGATGCCTGAGTTTGACGTGTTCTGGGAAAAAGGGGTGCTTGATTTTGGTGGCGGTAAACCCTGGGTTCGCCATGCTGACTTCCGTGAAGATCCGGAAATAAACGCATTAGGCACGCCATCAGGCTTTATTGAAATTTTCAGCCGTAAAATCGACCGTTTTGGTTACGAGCAGTGCCAGGGCCATCCAATGTGGTTCGAGAAGAGCGAGCGATCTCATGGCGGTCCGGGCTCAGACAAACACCCGTTCTGGTTGCAGTCTTGTCACCCGGATAAGCGTTTGCACTCGCAGATGTGTGAATCGGATGAGTTCCGTGAGACTTATACGGTACAGGGCCGTGAGCCGATTTATATCAATCCGACAGATGCGGCAGCAAAAGGGATCAAAGATGGCGATTTGGTTCGCGTATTTAATGACCGTGGTCAGCTATTAGCCGGTGCGGTACTTACCGATAGTTATGCCCCAGGTGTGGTGCGCATCGAAGAAGGTGCGTGGTATGGCCCATTGAATGAAAAAGTGGGTGCTATCGATACTTACGGTGATCCTAATACGCTCACTCAGGATATTGCGTCATCAGAACTGGCGCAGGCGACCAGTGCTAACACCTGTAGTGTCGATATAGAGAAGTTCAAAGGTGAAGCACCGCCGGTGACATCGTTCGGTGGGCCGATTTATGAGAGCTAGATAAGCTTTGGCATAAATGGCTTGGGGCGTAAAAAATGTTCCAAGCCATTTTGTGGTTTTTTGTAAGGCTCTTCCTGTCCCGAAAACAGAACGAATACCAATCTGAATAATGTGGGGGCATTAATCAGATTGGTATAAATTTACAGTGCGGTTCGTTTGTATTTTAAATATTCAGGTTTCCAAAAAAAACTGTCAATTTTTTCAAGTAACTGTTCATCGGTACGTTGCGGCGCTTTATTTTGTTCTACGGCTTTTCGGGCCACCGCCAGCGCAATATGACGGGATACCTGGTGGATTTCTTGTAAAGGTGGCAACAAAGCACCTTCCCCATTGCGAGCAAGTGGCGAACATTCGGCTAAGGAGCGGCTGCTTGCCATTAACATTTCATCCGTGACACGGGTCGCACCGGATGCCAGCACACCAAGACCAATGCCCGGGAAAATATAGCTGTTGTTACACTGGGCGATGGGGTAGGACTTGTCATTAAAAGTCACCGGGTCAAACGGGCTGCCAGTTGCAATAAGCGCGTCGCCTTCAGTCCAGCGAATAATGTCTGACGGCGTGCCCTCGACACGGCTGGTGGGGTTTGACAACGGCAAGACAATCGGGCGCTTGCAGTGGGCATGCATTTCCGTGATCACCTCTTGACTGAACAGGCCGGGGACACCGGAAACGCCGATCAGGACCGTTGGCTTGGCATTGCTTACTACATCCAGCAGGGAGATGCTGCCGGTCTCATTCCACTGACTGACGGTGGCACTTTTCTGGACCAGCTTCTGCTGGAAGTCGAGCAGGTTCTGCATGTTGTCAGTGAGCAGCCCCCAGCGGTCAACCATAAAAATACGTTCGCGCGCAGCACTGTCACTTAGCCCTTCGGCTACCATTTGCGCAACAATAGCCTCAGCAATCCCGCATCCGGCTGAGCCGGCCCCGACAAAAGTGATCCGTTGCTCGGAAAGCTTGGAACCGGCGGCCTTGCAGGCGGCAAGTAAGCTGCCTACGGTAACGGCGGCTGTCCCTTGGATATCATCGTTAAAGCAACAGACTTCATCCTTATAGCGATTGAGCAGAGGCATGGCATTTTTCTGAGCAAAATCTTCGAACTGAATCAATGCATTCGGCCAGCGGRATTTCACTGCCTGGATAAACTCTTCCACAAAATCATCATATTCCGGTCCGGTAATGCGCGGGTGACGCCATCCCATATACATAGGATCCGATAAGAGTTGGGTATTATTGGTGCCAACATCCAATACGATTGGCAACGTGTTGGCAGGATTGATGCCGCCGCAGGCCGTATACAGCGCCAGTTTGCCGATAGGAATACCCATGCCGCCGATCCCTTGGTCGCCCAGGCCAAGAATACGCTCGCCATCGGTAATAACGATAATTTTCACATCCTGACGGGCCGCGTTGTTTAAAATATCAACGATGTTGCCGCGTTCGGGGTAGGTGAGGAACAGTCCTCGTCCGCGACGGTAGATGTTTGAGAATTTTTCACAGGCTGCACCAACCGTCGGGGTGTAAATGATCGGCATCATCTCTTCAATATGATTCTCAATCAAACGATAGTAGAGCGTTTCGTTGGTATCTTGGATGTTGCGTAGGAAGATATGCTTATCCAGATCATGGTTGAAAGTTTGATATTGGCTGTATGCCCTTTCTTCCTGCTCGGTAATGGACTCGATTGTTGCTGGCAGCAGCCCCATCAGGCTGAAGTTTTGTCTCTCTTCCGGCGAAAACGCACTGCCCTTGTTGAGCAGGGCATTTTCTAGCAGGGTTGGACCGGCATAAGGAAGATATAGCGTTTTATTATTTTCGTACATTTACAGCTTATCCTGTTTATCTTTAAAAAAGAGTTGCCCTGAAACAACTCTTATTGTGATATTCAATGAATAAAATTAAGCCTGGTTAGATTGTCTCTTCTACCAGCTCTAATCCTTCTTCAGTCTCTCCCGTCTCGCCGGACATCTTGTCAATCAACAGGGCAATTACGCCATCACCGGTCACATTACAGGCGGTACCAAAACTGTCTTGTGCTAAGTGAAGAACAATTTGCAGCGCAATCATTTCTTCGGTAAAGCCAAGCATTGAACCAAGCAAGCCGACAGAAGCCATGACGGCACCACCAGGCGCACCCGGAGCGGCAACCATGGTGACACCTAACATGGCGATAAATGGCAGGGCTTCGAGCAGGCTAGGGACAGAACCACCGGTCATGAGAATGACGGCTACCGCAACACTGGCGATACTGATCACCGAGCCTGACATGTGGATGTTGGCACACAATGGCACGACGAAATTGGCAATTGAACTTGATACGCCATTGCGTTTAGTTTGTTGCAACGTTACCGGAACGGTCGCGGCGGAGGACATCGTACCAACAGCGGTAAAGTAGGCTGGCATCATGGTACGAAGGATCTTTAGCGGAGATTGCTGTATGGCAATACCTGTAGTGACAAACTGGAAGGTCAACCAAACCCAGTGCATGACGATAACAGCAACTAACACCAGGCTAAAGGTTTGCAAGGTGGCAAATACGGTGCCTTTTACTGTCATATCGGCAAAGACGCCTGCGATATAAAAAGGCAGTGCCGGGATGATGACTTTATTTAAAAACAACTCAATGATATCACGGCCCTGATCACTTACTTTCTTCAGGTGTTCAGCTCCAGAACTTGAAATGCCCAGACCAAAAATGAAGGCAATAGTCAACGCCGTCATAATGTTCATTATTGGCGGGATCTGAAGTGCTAAGAATGGTGCAAGAGCGGCTTTAGCCTCGGGCAACTGGCCAGCACCATCGAGTAAAATAGGGAACAGGCTCTTTGCGACCAAGAACGCAAGAATACCGGCACCTAACGTTGACATATATGCCAGGCCGACGGTTTTCCCCAATAATTTTCCGGAGTTTTTCGGTAGGCTTGCTATGCCACTGGTAACATAAAAGAGGATTAATAACGGGATGGTAAATTTAATTAATTGGCTAACCAAATACTTTACAGTGATCAGACTTTGAATAAGTACATCTGGCGCAAACATACCCATCAGTATGCCTATTAATATTCCACACAATAATTTAACGATTAAGTTCATTTTATTGACCTTTAATTTATTAGGATACGAGTTTCTTATAATAATATGTTGACTTGTTTCTAATTTGGATTGAACGGTTAATATTGAATCTATTTGTATGTGTATCACCCATCGCATTTGTTAATACAATGGCAGTGTTATTTATAATAATGTTACAGGTGAATGGTATGATTATCTGCCATGCTTGTGAAATGCTGAAATAAAAGGCTTGGTTATTAAAAAGCATCAGGTTAAATTTAAGGTTTGTGATCAACTTAATAGACAATTGTTAATAACTAATTGATCCTTAGTATCATCTGCTAATGACCTATAATTATCTATGTAAGAGCTTATTTTTATACAAAGTTATTTTGAAATGACGACTGCCGTAGAATCAATAGTATTGAGCAAAATAAATGAAAAATATAGAAACAAAATGGCTGCAAGATTTCCTTACCCTTGCTGAACTACAAAATTTTTCCCATGCAGCAGCTGTCCGCAATGTTACTCAACCAGCATTTAGCCGACGAATAAAATCGCTTGAAGCAGAATTAGGTTTAGTCTTGATTGATCGCAGTAAATCACCTATTGAACTGACTCTGTGTGGAAAGCAGTTTAAAACGACGGCACAATCTATTATTCATCAAATAGATGAAGAAGTTAACCGTTTAGCAGGAAGCTCTTTTCATGGTCGACATACTGTTCGGTTAAGCTCTGCGCACTCCGTTGCTATCAGCTTGTTGCCTAAATTACATTCGTGTCTGTTTAACCCAAAATTGAATACAAGTTTATCTGTTGATGCCAATGAAGTTGATGACGCAGTTGAATTACTCATAGACGGAAAGTGCGACTTTTTATTCTCATTTTACGAAGATAGGCTGCAAGTTGCCCCGTACCGATCAATATATCTTGGCCGTAGTTATTTGTACTGTGTTTCAGCGGTGGACGAAAATGGAACTCCGCTTTTTGATCTTACACAAAATGATGATGTTCCATGTCTGGACTATACACCAGAAAGCTATATGGGAAGAGCGCTTCATCGAGCCAATGCCAAGCTTACCTCTAATACGGTATGTTCATCTTCAATGACTGATTTTATCAAGGCTTTAGTGTTGCAAGGCAAGGGAATCAGCTGGTTACCTGATTATGCAATAAAAGAGGAGCTAGCATCAGGTCAATTAAAAATACTAACAGAGAGAGAGCCGGTTCCATTAGACCTGTATGTTTATCGCTATTATTCTAAGCTGCACTCATCATGTGAAGCTATGTGGAACGAGTTAAGTAAAGTGAGTCCGATCAAAGAGTTGACTGGCTAATTAATAGGGTGAGTTTTTAAATTCCCCTCAAGCATGAAAGCGTTTATTTGCAATATATATCCTCAATGCAAGCATAATAAAAGGGCTAGTATCTAGCCCTTTTATTTTTGGTGTTATCTATAATCTATATTAGTTATATAGTTTTGCTTTGTATTCAGGGTGCATCAGGTTTTGTACAGAAAATATTTCGTTCAGGTGTTCTTCTGAAAGTAACTTGCGCTCCAATATCACTTCTGTAACACTTTTTCCTGAGTCAGCACAAATTTTACCGACAATGTCACCTTCATGGTGGCCAATAAACGGGTTCAGGTAGGTAACGATACCGATAGAATTAAAGACGAAGTTTTCGCAAACTTCTTTGTTCACGGTGATACCGCTGATGCACTTATCGGCAAGGTTGATACAAGCATTATTCAGCAGTTCAATGGACTCAAAAATAGCCTGACCGATCACCGGCTCCATGACATTGAGCTGCAGCTGGCCGGCTTCTGCGGCAAAGGTAACCGTAGTATCGTTGCCGAACACTTTAAAGCAAACCTGATTAACCACTTCAGGTATAACCGGGTTAACCTTGGCTGGCATAATCGAAGAGCCGGCCTGCATTTCAGGCAGGTTAAGCTCGTTTAAGCCAGTACGCGGTCCGGAAGAAAGCAGGCGCAGGTCATTACAGATCTTAGACAGTTTGACTGCCAGACGTTTAAGCGCGGCGTGAACGGTTACATAGGCACCACAGTCAGAAGTGGCTTCGATAAGATCTTCGGAAGGAACGCAGTCCAGTCCGGTTGCCTCGGCAAGGTATTTCACTGCCAGTTCCTGATAACCCGCTGGTGCGTTAAGACCGGTACCGATAGCAGTAGCGCCAAGGTTTACTTCCAGAAGCAGCGAGGCTGCGTATTTCAGGTTTTTGATTTCTTCTTTTAACAAGATGCTAAAAGCACGGAATTCCTGACCCACAGTCATCGGTACGGCATCTTGTAGCTGAGTTCGGCCCATTTTTAGGATATCTTGGAACTCTTCGCTTTTTGCATCGAAGGCTGCTTGAAGATATTCGATTGAACCGATCATCTTGATGATGCTGTTATATACAGCAACACGGAATCCTGTTGGATAGGCGCAGTTAGTCGACTGGCTCTTGTTCACATGATCATTGGGGTTGATGATGTGGTATTCGCCTTTTTCGTGCCCTTTTAGCTCGAGCGCAACGTTAGCGACAACTTCGTTGGCATTCATGTTGACTGAAGTACCGGCACCGCCCTGATATACATCAGAGATAAACTGATCCATGCATTTACCAGTATCAAGGATCAGATCACAGGCTTCAATAATGTACTTGCCCACATCACTAGGGATAGTGCCCAGTTCCATATTGGCCTTTGCGGCTGCTTTCTTGGTAAACATCATGCCGCGAACAAACTCAGGTACATCAGAAATTGTCATCGACGAAATAGAAAAGTTCTCATAGGCACGCAGAGAGTGGATCCCGTAATAAGCCGATGACGGAATTTCCAGTTCACCTAGTAGATCTTCTTCGATACGTACCTTATTAGAATTGTTGAGCATAGCCGTTACCTTTGATGATGATGAAAAGACACCGACACAATGGTCTTTTCACCATCCAAAGTGAAATGCTAAAAAGTAAGTAATAATGCTTTTAATGCATAGTGGGGATTATTTGTTAAAAATAGTGTTCAGTTGTTTTTTTGTTAATTTTAACGGCTAGAGTTATTAGTTAAGCAGAATATTGAAGCGGGCTCACAGATTTTATTCTGAGGTTGAGGTATTTAGGCCGAGCCAATACGGACTTAGCGTATCTGATGTTTAATTTAATACGTGTTAAACCGCAGCAGTCATTTTTATATATATAATTTTGCTACATTGTTTGATCGCACAATTCACTATTGCTGCATAAGCTGAACTCTGCATCTTGAGGTGGCTTGGATATCTGTGACGAAGTAGGGCAGGAAGTGCGCCTGAACGTAGTCGCCAGGCGCATTTTTTCGGTTGCAGCCTTACCTGTTTATGAAGGCGAGACTGTAACAGAATTAAATAGCAGAGCTTTATGCAGCCTCTTCACCGGTACGGTTATAAACTTCGCTGGTGCTGTTATAAACCTCGGTATCCAGCTCACCTTCGCTGCGGCCTACCAGAATAGACACCATCAGATCGCCACAGACGTTAACACTGGTACGCGCCATATCCAGGATCCGATCGATACCGGCAATGATAGCCAGACCTTCCATTGGTAAACCGACGGTTGTCAATACCAGCGAGAGCATGATCAGGCCGGCACCCGGTACGCCTGCGGTACCAATAGAGGCCAGCGTCGCGGTCATGATAATCGTCAGGTAATCAGCAAAAGAAAGATCAATGCCGAAGGCTTGGGCGACAAAAAGAGCGGCCACACCCTGATACAAGGCCGTACCGTCCATGTTGATGGTTGCACCAAGCGGCAATACGAAGCTGGAGATCCCTTTAGAAACACCCATTTCTTCACGTGCGCACTTAATGGTTGCCGGTAGGGTGCCGGAGCTGCTTGTGGTAGTAAAAGCCACTGCGGCAGGGTTAACCAGCCCTTTCAAGTAAGGTACAGGGTTCAGGCGGCCAAAAATCTTGATAACACTTGTGTAGAAGACCAGTACATGGAGCAGGCTAGCGATATAGGCAACGGCAATCACCTTGAACAACGGCAGCAAAATATCCAGACCGTATTTACCGGCCACCCAGGCCATCAGGCCGAAGATACCGTAAGGCGCAAACTTCATGACCAGCTCGGTCAGCTTGTACATGGCTTCAGCCAGGCTTTCGAATACCTGTACGGCAGGCTTCGCCTTTTCGCCACATAAATTAAGGGCAACACCCAGGCCAAGAGCAAAGACGATGATTTGTAAAATGTTACCGGCTGCCAGTGCGCTTATAGGGTTTTTAGGGATTAGATTAAGAATGGTTTGCACTAGCGTTGGCGCTTCTTTACCCTCGCTTGCTACCGCAGAGGCTGTCATATTCAAACCTTCTCCCGGTGTCAGCAAGGTTGCCAGGCCCAGGCCAATACTGATGGCGACAGCAGTCGTTGCGAGGTAGATCGCGACTGATTTCACACCGATACGTCCCATCTTTTGGGTATCTTGCATTGAAGTGACACCCACTATCAGTGAGCAGAAAACCAAAGGTACAATCAACATTTTGATGGCGTTGATAAAGAGGGTTCCGATAGGTTTGAGCATTTCAGCATCAGGCCCGAGTACGCTTCCTGCGATCACACCGAGCACCATACCGATCAGAATTTTCTTCCACAGGGCGAGGTTGCCCCAGAAGCCGCTTGGCTTAACTTGTGCTTGTTCCATGTTATTTCCTTGTCCGTTGTTTAGCGGGTTGAAGTTGTGTTACTTCCAATAATTTTTTGTGTTTAAAGTGTTCAATAAACGGCTAAACGGGGGTATATCCCATTTTGCCTTGGAATACATATAGCAATTTTAACGCCAAGTTAACATTTTACATTATCTTCTTGTTTTTAAAGGAAGAAATAGGTTAATGAATATGACTGGATTTTATGGAGGGGTATAACCAAAGGAATGGGCTGATGGTGCGGTTACCTTATTATTTATTTATAATCAGTAGCTTACCTGTTAATGGCTGGGTTATAACTTTTCGTTAGGTTATAGGGGTTTAATGGGTGAGTACTATCACGATAGAAGTTTGACGAATTCAGTCATCAAATATCCCCGCACATGGATCCCTGATAACCGCCAGGTAAGTCTTGTGTCTGGCGGTTTTTGGGATGATGACTGTTTGCTTTCATCGATAAAGAATTAATATGCTTGGTCAATCATAATTAATGAGTCAGGTCCATAGGGTGTGACCCTAGGACTGGGCTTTTTTGAGCCGCTTACTTAATGCTGGCTGTGAAATCCCTAGCAGCTTGGAGGCGAGTGACTGATTGCCTTGTGCCCGGTGCATAGCTTCATTGATCAGAAGATCCCCGACTTCTTGTATGGTCGGCAGAGGGCGGTCCGGATTAAAGAGCATTTGTTCGCTGCTGGCTTCGGGCTCCGGAGGGGGGATGTTTTGGTCAAGCACACGGCGGAAAACGTCCATAGAGAGCATCCGCGAGCGGTGTAAACTCATAGCGTCATACGCCAGTGCCCTGAGTTCCCGTATGTTGCCGGGAAACGCATAGTTGGCGAGCAAGACAGGCAGTTCTTTGGGGATGGTGGGTTTGTTTTTACCCAGCTCGTCTGCCGCCTCTTTGAGAAAATGCTCAAGCAACAACGGAATATCTGCATTACGCTGGCGTAGGGGAGGGATATCCACCTCATGGGTTTTCAGGCGGTAGTAAAGATCTTTGCGGAAATTCCCCTCTTTTTGTTTTTGCGCCAGATCCTGATGGGTTGCCACCACTACCCGTGCACGTAAACGTTTTGGCCGGTCGCTGCCCAAGGGGTAGTACTCTCTTTCCTGCAACAGGCGCAATAATTTAACTTGCGAGGCTTGGCTCAAGTCTCCGATCTCATCCAGAAACAGGGTACCGCCTGCAGCCTGCTCTATAATGCCAGCCCGGGCTTTGTCCGCACCGGTAAACGCACCGCGGTGGTGGCCAAAAAGGGTATCGGCAAACACATTGTCATCCAGCCCGGCAACATTGACGCAGACCAGCGATCCCTGACGGTTACTCAGCGTATGGATGGCCTGGGCGATCAGCTCTTTGCCGACGCCACTTTCACCACAGATCATGACGGGCTGATTGCTGGGTGCGACAGACTCCAGATACTGAAAGACCGATCGCATGCCTTTATCTTCAGTGATGATCTTCGAAAAGGCTTCAGGGTGCTCCAGAGTATCGGTGAGAAAACGCCTGCGCAGCTCCTGGTTTTCCAGCCGCATCTCCTGCATCTGAATGGCGCGTTTGATCCCCTCGATCAGCCGGTCCTCTTCTGTGGTCTTGACAAAATAGTCGAAAGCACCGAGGCGTATACAGTTCACTGCTGTTTCCAGCTGGTTCAACCCGCTGATAATAATGACCCCGATCTCCGGGTATTCTTCGACGATTTTTTGCAACAGGACTTCGCCAGAGAGGTTGGGCATGGTCAGATCCAACAGCACCAGCCCAATATTCTCCTTAGCGAGGATCCCCATTACGTCGCGGCTATCCTCACATTGGAATATGTGGTTAATTCCTCCTCGTCGTTCCAGAACAATACTGAGGCTGCGCAGGAAGGCCGCTTCATCATCGACCAGCAATACGCCAAAAGTGGGGTAGCGATTAGTATTCATTAAGATGTGGTTCCTTTAATGGCGGGTAACGAGAGTGTCACACAAGTTCCATGCTTGGGCGTAGAGTCGTAGGTTAGGGTACCACCATGTTCCTGAATAATGGTGGACGAGACCGATAGCCCAAGACCGGTCCCACCTTGTTCCCGCTTGGTGGTGAAAAACGGATCGCTCAGGTGCGGCAAGTGCTCGGGAGCGATCCCCCGCCCTTGGTCGCAAACTTCTAATTTCAGCATGTTTTCAGGACCCTGATAGACGGTACGGACTGAAATTCCATTAGCAGGACTTTCCAGCGCCTGACAGGCATTGATGATCAAATTGATCACCACCTGCTCTATACGCTGGGCATTACCTTCAAAACACGGCAACTTATCGGCGTAGTTGACCTTAAAGTGATGGGTGGACTTTGAAATGGTATTGTCGACCAGACGAATGGCCGTGGCGACGACATCATTAAGATCGACCGTTTCACTCAGATCGGCCGGCTCCTGGCGGGCAAAATCCCTCAGATCATCAACAATTCGGCGGATCCTGTGAATACCGGTCAGCATATCATCCAACATAGGCGGAATGGCCTCACGCATTCGGCTGTATTCCAGGCCGCCAATAAGGAAATCACCATGATCCTGGTAATGGGCTTCCAGGATCTCTTCGGCATCCTGATAAACGTCTTTCAGTATTGGCAGGTTAAGCAGTAGCAGGCTGCTGGGGTTGTTGATCTCGTGGGCAACACCGGAAACCAAGATACCCAGCGAAGTCATTTTGTCGGCCTGAATTAACTGTTGTTGCTGCAGTTGCTGTTCCCGGGTGCGCCGTGCGACCTCTCGGCTGAGGGTCCGGTTCCAGATCATAATGATCCCCAGTATCAGCAACAGCAGTGCGGAAACAAAAGCGGCTGCCATACCCAATTTCTTCCAGGTCACTCCCCGGTTTTCCAGTGGGCCCAGCCATTTGTCATAAATAGCTTGCTGTCGCCCGGTATTTTTGAGAATTGCCAACCCCTCGCTGAACTGGGCCAGTAACTCTTGCCTGCCCTTCAGGACAGAATAACCATAAAGCTGGGCACTAAAAGGTTTGCCAGCCGGGAGTATGTTGGATAGCTCAAGTACCCGTCCCATATAAAGACCGGGCAGATTGGCAACCAGAGCATAATCGTGCTGGCCCGATGCCAGCAACCTCAGCGCATCGGCATGGGTATCGACCAGGATCAGCCGGGCTCCCACGTTATTTTGTAATAAATAGTCGTGCATGATGCCACCGCTTTGCACGATAACCTCTTTGCCACTCAATTCGCTTAGCTCAGAAATACTTGGCGAGCCTTTACGGGCGAATACGGACTGGTGGACAACAGCATGAGCTGGCGCGAAGTCGTAATCCTGGGACCGGGCTTCGGAAATGATCATCCCCTGTAGTGCATCAATTTCCCCGGTTTCCAGCTTTCCGCGCATATCGTCCCATCCGCCAAGTTGAATGTCGACCTTGATCCCCATCACTTCAGCAATAGCCCGGGTGAGCTCAGTATTGTAACCGTCCGGTTCGCCGTTCTCGTTGAGAAATTCATAGGGGGGGTAGTTATGATCTCCTCCCACCCGAATTATACCGCCATGGTCGGATGCTTCGGCCGGAAGGATGCATGCAGCAGCAAGCCACAGGAGCGCTAACGTAAGCTGCCTGAAAATAGATTGAATTGGGGCATATATCATACCGCTGTTCCTTTTCGCTGAACTCATCATTTTCCCTGAGGATGCGCCGTTGGCGGCTGATACTATTGATATTTAAAATATTATATAACGGATAGCCAAGGCGTATAACCCTCGGTACTGATACAAGTGGGTCAAAGGTTAATCAGTTAGGCTTGAAATGGGGGTACGGGTCTAAGAATCAACAAGCAAGGGAGTTAAATGGCATGAGTGAGAAGATGGAGCGAAGAGAAAGGGTTAGCGAAGCGGCAACTTAGCTGCGGTGTGTTGCGAGAGTAGCTTCAGAATATTATATTGATACTCTTTGCTGCGCTGCCTATGTGGCTTTGAGCGCAGCAAAGATGAGATGGCGTCAGAAGACACTAGGCAACAAGTTCGTGAGGATCTTCTTGCGACCAGGAAATACACTGAGTCGCTAGGATTTCAAGTGAATCCAGACACTGATCAGGCTGCTGGTGGCCTTGCTCTGCCAAGGCGACGGGAATTTCAGTACATCCGAAAACAACAGCATTCGCACCGCGGGAAAGCATGGCATCAAAAACAGGTGCCATTAAACGTTGCCCGTGTTCAACATCCCCGGCTTTGACTGCACAGATACCTTCCATGACAGCTTGTTGTTCTTGCTCTGTGGTTTCTATCGCATCAATCCCACATTGTGCCAGTTTTTCCTGATACATACGCGTCATCATAGTGGCTGATGTTGCTAAAATACCCACTTGACTATAACCACGCTGTTTTGCTTCAGTAACGACACTGTCGATTATGTTGATGGTATGCACCTTACTGATTGCCTGAAGTCGTGGGTACCAATAGTGCGCGGTATTACACGGTATGACGATGCATTCAGCGCCGGCTTGTTGAAGTTCTTCAAAGCCTTTTTTTAATGCCGGGAAAGGGTCCAAGCCATTACCAATCAGAAAGTCGGTGCGGTCCGGGATCTGAGGGATATTACGAACCAGCATGGGAATATGTTGTTGATCATTACGAGCTGGTGTTTGCGCAATTATTTTCTGCATAAATTCCACAGTGGCTAATGGCCCCATTCCGCCCAAAATACCTAATTTCCTGCTCATGTTCTTATCCCTACAGTGTTTTTAACTGTAATAACGATAAAATAGAACGTTCACGTTGAGAAATGCCATTGCTGATTCTCCCATGCCGGATCGGTATAGTTAATGATTGGAATTGTGATATTGATCGCTTGAAGTCTGGTCGATATACACTAACGGTCCGTTATACTATTTTTCATTTCTCGACTGTAGCGCATGAATAACGCATGAATATAGAAAGTAAGTGGCTGGAAGATTTTTTAACACTGGCGGATGTTCGTAACTTTTCTCAGGCTGCAGGAATACGTAATGTGACACAACCTGCATTTAGTCGCCGTATCAGAGCATTAGAACATGCAGTGGGTGCAGAGCTGGTCGATCGAAGTAAAATTCCTATCGAGTTAACACCAAGTGGAAGGCTCTTTCGAATTTCAGCACGTAACTTAATTAATCAGATGGTAGATGGCATTGGTCAGCTATCCGGTCTCTCAAAGCTTGGCGGCAATATTGTGCGGGTTGCTGCTGCCCATTCCCTGGCAACCAGCTTAGTGCCAACAATCCAACCCCAGCTACTATCCGGGAAACATAACCCTTTACTAAGCGTTGAAGCGATTGATGTTGATCAGGCTATCGTGGAGTTGCAGGAAGGAGGATGCGATTTGTTACTTGCGTTCGATAACGAATTGCTGCGATTACCTCCCTACCAGTCACTGCGCATTGGTGAAGCTGAGCTATTACCGGTTTGTGCCTGCGACAGTGCAGGAAAGCCGTTATACCTGCTTGATAAAAATAAAGCGGTACCCTGGCTCGCTTATAACCCGAATTCTTACATGGGACGGCAAGTTGAAGCGATTCGGGAACAGGTAAAATTAGAGGCCGTTTTTTCTTCCTCGATGACGGATTTGCTGAAAATACAGGTACTGCAAGGGCTAGGAGTTGCATGGTTGCCTGATTATTCGATTGAGCGGGAATTAGCCGCAGGAAAAGTGGCTTTAATCGGCGAACCCTATCTGAGGTTACCTATTGCTTATTACGCGTATCGTTATCAGGCTCGGTTGCATCCTGCCGGTGAGCAAGTATGGCAAATGCTGTGCAATATGGTGAAGTAATACCAATTCCACTAACTCTCGCTGAACCGATCAGATAACTAATGGATTGACTATGGCAACCTACTCCAAACTGGAATGGGTTGCTGTCGTGTGTTTCGTTTTTGTTTACTAATATATACAGGTAATCTAGCGGCCGATGATTATTATTAGGGAAACAATAGATGGATTTATCGGTCGAGATTATCACCATACTTTTCGTTGTTGCGGCATTGGCTGGATTTATCGATGCAATAGCGGGCGGGGGAGGATTATTAACCGTTCCCGTACTTTTATCTGTCGGGTTATCACCGGCACAGGCGTTAGCGACTAACAAGCTGCAGGGATCTTTTGGCAGTTTTTCTGCCACCCTTTATTTCATTCGCAATGGCGTCGTGAAATTAAGTGAGATGCGAAATGGGATCATTTGTACTTTCATCGGAGCGGCATTAGGCGCTGTATTGGTACAAAGAATTGATGCGTCGGTATTAACTGCGATCATTCCGCTACTGCTGTTAGGGATCTCATTTTATTTTCTTCTGGCGCCAAAATCTATTGTCGAACCGGGTGAGTCTAAGCTGTCCGAGAATATGTTTGCCTTAACGGTAGGCACATCAATCGGTTTTTATGATGGTTTTTTTGGTCCGGGTGCCGGTTCCTTATTTACCATCTGCTTTGTTGCCATTGCGAAACGAGGAATAATTGAAGCGACGGCGAAAACAAAAGTGCTGAACTTTACATCAAACATCGCGGCGTTATTGTTCTTTATTATCGGGGGGCTTCCGGTATGGGAAGTCGGTCTGCTGATGGCTGCCGGTCAATTTATCGGCGCGAGATCGGGGGCTAAAATTGTGGTCACCAAGGGACAGAAACTTATCCGTCCGATGGTGGTGATTGTTTCTATGACTATGGCTATCAAGCTGTTGGTCGAACAAAATCCGCAATGGTTTCAATAAGCTGTTTAATTCTGTCAACTTTGTAGCTATTGGGACGGTAACAAAGGTTGACCGGCCGGGTTAAATCGTCGAGAAAATCAAAATGATGGCAATGCTCTGGTTTTATATTGAGGGTTTTTACCACAGACTCGGGTACCAGGGCCGGCGTTACTCCACCGAGAGCTAAGAGTGCTGCCGCCGTATAGGAGTCCATTTGCATCAGCGGCTTGATCCCGGCTTTCTGTAATATTCCCGCTTGATAGGTATTAGCCGGGTTTTTGAAGTCGTTGGTTAATAGGGCCGATGGTGTCTTTTCTAGCGGCATATTACTGATTATGGTAAATGATTCGTTGAAAACATGCTTGGTTGCTAAGCCATGCTGAGGGGGAAGGTGTCCGGCACAAAAGCCTAAACTGGCATCACCGGATTGCACTCGTTCAACGATGAATGGCGTTTGATGGGTAGAGATATTGATATAAGGATCTTGCGCAAGATAGCGCTTCATCATTTTACTCAGGTAGGCCGATACCAGTGTTTCAGAGCAAGCAAGTAAGATTGGTGAGTGATCCTGTACTGTTTGATGGTCAAACAGTGCCCCCTGAATTTCTGTCAGGCTTGGAGCGACACTCTCAATTAAAGCCAAAGCATCAGATGTGAGTTTTATTTTTCTGCCTACAGGCTCAATCAGCTTTTTGCCTAACCGTTTTTCCAAATTGGCAATACGTTTGCTGACCGCCGATTGGCTGATATATAAACGACTTCCGGCCTTGCTCATCGTTCCTTCTTTTGCCAGAACCAATAAGGTTTCAATTCCTTCTAGTAACACAACGCTGTCCGACCATTGAAATTATGGAATTAATATACTGATGGCGAGAGGTGAAAGCCAGAGCCAATTAGAAGCAGACCTGGCTTTCTTCAATTATTCAGTAGGGGCTTCTTGCTGGGTAATGCTGCCGACTTCAAGTAGAGGAGCAACATTCAGGTGCTCCGCATTCATCATCGATGAAATACGCTGTACCGATGATAAAAGCAGAGATTGTTCCCAATCTTCAAGTTGCTGATACTCTGAAACAAAATTGTCCTGTAAAGGGAGAGGAGCTTTTTCGAGCAACGCTTTGCCTTTTTCAGTTAAATGAGCATGAACTTTGCGCTTATCAAGCTTGCTTCTTTCACGAACGACGAGCTCACGTTTTTCAAGACGATCGAGAATCGTTGTCGCTGTCGCCTGACTCATGTTGGTATTGTTTGATAATTGACGAATCGTGACTTCACCAGAGCCTCGAATTGCTCGCATCAACACCAATTGAGGCCCCGTTAATCCGGCATCTTTATTGAGTTTTCTCGAATGTAAATCGATGGCTCGGATTATCTGTCGAAGGGCAATGAGAACTTCTTCGTGTTTGTCCATTTAACTCTCCCAAAACAATTGCCGCGAAGGTACATCAAACGGCTTGAACATGAAAGTCTTTGTTGCTTATAGAAACGACATTTTTCAGGCCCAGTTATACTAAGCTTTGACATGAAAAGTTTAGTGTACTAATTAAATTTTACTTTGGGCTTTGACGTATGCGTTTAACAAAGTGTCAAATTGTGACTTTTACTGTCATAACTGGATGGTATTTTCGTCTATTTTGAGGCTAGCTTTTATAAGTTCATCATTTTTAGTACTGGTTTGATTCTATTAGCTAATTTGAAATGTTATGAGTTCTGATAATTTTACAGTAAAAGATGTTGTTGAAAACCTGGAAATCATTCGTGTTCGTTACGAGTTACCAGATTCGTCTGCTTTTGTTCGTTATGAAGCCAGCTTTGATGATAGTCAGCCTGAAGATCGGATCCGCCTGAAAGCGCAAGATGGTTCGCCTCATATGAGCCTAAAGGAGCGCATTGGTCCCGGGAGTTAGGCGATATTGGTTTAAGCTCAAGGTTGCTGATGGCAAGATTTTGATAAGAATTGGTATAAATTATCACTGAAAGCTACATTTAAGCCCAAAGGTATGTGTATTTGCCATACTTGAATTGATGTTCTTCGGGGGAGCTGAAATGGCAATGATAAGGCAATCTTGTATCGCGCTGGTTTTGATATTCGCCTTTAGCTTGCAGGTATTGGCAAAACAACCGCTGCTGACAACACCTTCAATTGATATTTTATCAGAGCAGCAGGCACTGTCTGAGCCAACGGTGACACCTGATATCGCTTTGCAGTATCAACAAGCAAAGCTATGGGTGGAGGAGGTTTCTGATAATTTATCTGAAATCCAGTATGTTGATGAGCTGGCGAAACTTTATTTTAGTCTTGGTTATACCCCGCTATGGCATGATTCATTTGCCGCTAACGAATTTGAAGAGCAGCTCCGCGTCGTTGCTTTATCCGCAGTCAGCTCAGATTTTTCCCGCCGTTATACTCAGCTCAAGTATTACAAGTTGTCGAATGATTGGCGTCAGTATGATCTTTTGGCGACTGATACCTTACTTGCGTTCATGAGTTACGTTGAAAATATGCCAGCGTACGGCAGAGGCTGGTTGTTTGGTGCCGGGGTTGATGTACGATTGCCTTTACCATCTGAAATGGCAATCGAGCGTATGTTACGTGCCGTTGAAAGTAACCGCCTGCGATTTTTTATTGCTTCGCTAAAGCCGGCTGATGAGAGTTACAGCAAAATCACACAGGCAATAACAGATCTCGAAGTGCTTAAAGAAACACCTTGGCCCGGTTTTTACCAGCAAGGTATTATCCGGCTAGGTGACCGGTTACAAAGACCTGATGCATTAATCACTATTTTGGAAAGCTTGGGAGATATCAGCGGATACGAGGCGCAGCAGTTGCGTTCAATGGATATTCGCACTTTAAATCTGGACTTATCTGAAGGGGTGAAAAATTTTCAGCGACGTCACGGTTTAAAAAATGATGGGATTATTGGGCCGAAGACCCGTTACTGGTTAGCGATGCCACCGCAAGAGCGGATCCGCGTATTGGCATTGAATTCGCAGAGAGTGCGGTTATGGTCGGTCGAGTATTCATCGGTATTGATAGTCAATATTCCCGGCTATGAAATGAACCTGTGGCTCGACAATGAGCATGTGCTGGACAGTAAAGTGATTGTCGGGCGTCCTAGCCGGCGCACACCGCTGATGAGTTCACGGGTTGACTCGGTGGTATTTAATCCATTTTGGAATGTCCCGATCTCTATCATGCGCAAAGATATTTTACCTAAGGCACAACGTGACCGGGGTTATTTGTATCGCCATGACTATGCCGTTATCCGGAGCTGGACAAATACAGAGCAGATCCCGATCCACACAATCGACTGGCGTATTGTGAATGCCAAGTTGTTCCCATACCGGTTACGCCAAAAGCCGGGTGACAAGAATGCTCTCGGACTTTATAAATTTAACATTCCCAACCCGAATTCCATTTACTTGCACGATACGCCGGCAAAGAGTCTGTTTAGCAAAGAAGAGCGGGCATTCAGTTCAGGGTGCGTACGTGTCGAGCAAGCGGAGCATCTGGTCATGATATTGTTGAATTACTCGGGTATGTCAGAGGAGCGTGTAAACGAGCTGAAATCCTATCCAGAAACCAAGACAGTCGGTTTAAAGAACCGGGTGAGGGTTCATGTCATTTACCAGACCGCATGGGTTGATACGCAAGGTCTGGTGAACTTCCGTGATGATGTTTATCGCTATGATAAAGTGAGTGACAGTTCGCAGTTAGATAAAAAATTCACATACCGTTACAAAGGATAATTTATTTATAAGTCAATAAGTAGACACCGCATTAGTTATAAAGTGGTGTTTTTTTGCGATCTCGCCGTTTGACTGAACCTGACCTGAACGCTATCGTGCTTGAATTATAGAGGTCTTATGACCCGTTTCTTGTTTGATTTTGGTTTTGGTTAGGATGTCTGAGATTGATTACACGCGCCGTCAGCTCTTAGTTGCTGGTGGGCTAACACTGGGCGTATGCTTGTTGCCAGGAGTGGCCATTGCCAGCCCGTTTAAAGCAACAAATCCACGTAAAATTTCTCTTTGTAATATTCACACGCGTGAAGATTTAGAAACAGAATATTTTAACGGTAAGAATTATATCCCCGCTGAGTTACAACGCATTAATCATATTTGTCGTGATTTCCGACAAAATGAAGCGGCTAAGATGGATCGCCGTTTGTTTGATGCAATTACAGAAATTCAGGCGAATCTGGGCCATAAAGGTCAGGTGCGAATTATTTCGGGTTACCGCTCGCCGGCGACCAATAGAATGCTGCAGAAAAAAGGTGGCGTTGCGACCAAGAGTTATCACATGAAGGGAGAGGCTGTCGACTTCAACTTAGAAGGCGTGCCACTGTCTAAAGTCCGAAAGGCGGCACTTGAATTGCGGCTTGGCGGCGTGGGCTATTATCCGAAGAGTAACTTTGTCCATATTGATACCGGGCCTGTACGTCGCTGGTAAGAGAAAATATCGACTTTATAGAGGCGAGTGATGAGAGAGAAATTTTTCTTTTCTCGTCGCTCTCTTGATTATTATTTATCGTCTAATTACTCGTTCCGCGATTCTCGTAACTCGCTTCTAGTCCTATCTACTCTGTCATTCCCTTTTCGCTGTAACCGTGGCATCCTTCATCCTAGTTTTTATGCCAGTTTAGGAAAAGAGGACGTATGAGTCTCCAGTTTGAAATTGTTCCTGTAACCCCATTCCAACAAAACTGTTCTATCGTTTGGTGCGATGAAACCAAAGACGCCGCAATTATCGATCCGGGCGGCGATATTCACCTTCTTATAGACAAAGTTCAGCAGCTTGGTTTGAATGTGAAGCAGCTACTTTTGACTCACGGCCACCTTGATCATGTTGGCGGTACAGCGCCACTTGCTGCAGAGCTCAGTGTTCCGGTTGTTGGCCCTCACAAAGATGATGCTTTCTGGCTGCAAGGCTTACCGCGTCAAAGTGAGATGTTTGGTTTTCCGCTAACAGAAGCATTCGATCCTGATCAGTGGTTAGCTGAAGGTGATGAGGTTGTCATCGGCAACCAAAAACTGCAGGTTCTGCATACCCCCGGCCATACTCCAGGCCATGTGATTTTTCATAGCACTGAAGCCAAAGTGGCTTTTGTGGGTGATGTACTCTTCAAAGGGGGAATTGGTCGAACTGATTTCCCTAAAGGTGATTATCAAACCCTGATTAATTCGATCAAAGGAAAGCTATGGCCGCTGGGCAATGACGTGACGTTTGTATCTGGTCACGGTCCGGTATCCACTATCGGTAATGAACGAGCATCAAACCCGTTTGTTGCTGATGAGATGCCGATCTATTAAGTTTCGAGTAGCGAGTAGCGAGAACGCCTCGCGCTAGATTCCAGCTGCTTGTTTGAGAAGCGCTTTTTCATTTCGGGAGAAGCGCTTTTTTTCCAGTATTTATTTTGGGGGAAGTAGGAGAGGTAGATTGGTGCTTTCTCGTTCCTAGTTTCTTGTCCCTCGAAACTCATTTTTTTTGTGATTACTTTCACGCTTTTTTATCCCCTCCGAATGTTTGTGATAGTGACTACCTCGATTGCGCGAGGTAACGGCGGAGCAGACCAATGAAATCATCGACAGGCCTGTCGAGTAAATCTTCTGATATGAAAAAATCAAACCCCAGCAACTCCCGGTTATAGCGCATCCGGTTTGCCAACATAGCCAACAGTCCTTTGATGACGTTACCGTTATGTGTCACGTAATGCGTATCATCAAATAACATGTCCTCAATGTCATGGGGCGGAACATCGGCCCGCTTATAAGCCAGGATCAGTAGCCCGCGCTGCTCCAGCAATATTTTACTGGCAATACGCGGGCAGATGGATTCCAGAAACTCGTCGTAGTCTTTTAATTTGATCCCTGCCCAAGGCAACGGGCGGTGCCAGCCTTCGTAAGAGAGCGAGACCGGGCCTATCTCTGTAATGTTATGCCATCTGGCCAGCCAGCCGCCAGCAGGGCTATGAAACTGAATATGCATGAAGGTAAGCGTAAATGAGAGGTCGGGTTCGCTTGATTGCTTTATCGCGACGATTAGCAGGGTCAGGGCAGCAATCAGTAAAATAGCGATAGCAGCGGCATTGGCCTCAGGATACAAAAATACCCCCACACCAATGGCAATAAACGCAATGAAGCTGAAAATCAATAAATAAGCGCTGGGTTTAGGTATCTGAGGCCTGATAAATAACGTATCCAAATAGCCCCCTTCAGACTGTTCTGCTTATACGGGCGTATCATAAGTATGGCTGAATATCAGATTTACTGCTTATATGCATCAAAACGAGCAAGATGTGTGTTTTATACTGTTAATAGCCAATAAAGTTACTTTTATGTAGTACGTAGGTGTGTTTTCTGGCTATTTTTCATCCAAAAACTATCTTGGCAAAGTTGCCAAAATTCACCTCATATCGCGTTGATTTTTTGTAAAAATTGAGATCTTATCGATTATTTTTGAGTGAAATCATGTTTTGTTGTGGGTTAAATAGCCGTTTGCTGGCATTTCTCTGGCATCCTTGGTATAACACGCGCTTACTTTTTCCCGCTGGTACAGTGGTGACTGAAAGTAGTGCAACGGAGTAGGAAATTTAATGAGAATCTCTCACAAACGTAAAGTTCAGCTTAAGCTACAAAAGCGAGTACAGGCATCTGTAGCAGTAGCAAAACCAGCAGCGAAGAAAGACGCTGTGAAAAAAGCACCAACTGCAGAAACGGTAAAAGCTGCTCCAGCGGCGAAGCCTGTTGAAGAGCAAAAGCCAGTTGAAGCGGCGGCACCTGCTGCAGCTCAAGTGTCTTTGACTCCGAAACAGCAACAAGTGCTGGATATCGTGGTTAAAAACCAAGATGGCCTTAACCCTAAAGGTATCGGCCTTCAGGCTGGTCAGGAAGATGCGAAAGCAGCTTCATGGGCAACAGGTGCGCTAAAGAAACTGACTGAAGAAGGTTTGGTTGAGCGCATCCAATTAGCAGGAAACAAAGTACTTTATAAAGCTGCTTAATGACTGCTAGACCTGCTCCTTAGTATTAAGGAGCAGGTGTCCCTCCTCTTACCTCTGTAACATCTCCCCGAATTATTTATTGCCTTTCAAAAACGGCCAATAACGTGTGATTGAAGCACCCAGAGAGTGTTTTCCAGAAGCGTTATCAAGTCTTAGAACCTGACGGTTTTGTCTGTCTCTGCTATAACTTATTTATGAAAGAGTGATTTTTTCAGGGTTCGAGACACTCGGAGGTGATTATTTATGACAATGATAAGTGCTAGAGAATTTTCTGGCTGGCTTCGTAATCGCTTTGCTGAAGATAATCAAGGGGTCTGTTTGACGCGCGAAGATATTAATCAGTTAACAGGCAGACAGAGCTTTTCTCTGGGATTTGTCCACGATATTCATTACGAACTGATGCAGCATGGCATGGCATTCGTCACGGATACGTCCCGCGAAAATTTCTATTTGATCCCGCTCTCTAATAAGCCCTGGCGTGAGCAATTGGAGCGCCAGTATGAAAGGGAGCTGTTTTGTAACGTGTTGCCCTTAGATAAATCTGGTTAGCGACCAGCAGCAAAAAATGATTACAAAGGGTTTTGATGTTTCATGATAATTAATGGATTTGGTATAGCAAAAAAGGGCACCTTTAGCGCCCTTTTTGTTATTTTAAACAGGTGAAATTGACAGGTTTAGCCTTAGCTAAGAACTGCAGCAATGCCTTTACAGAGTGGTAGCATATTGTTTTTAGTCATACCTGCGACACTTATGCGGCCAGAGCCTACGATATAAATCGCAAATTCTTCTTTCAGACGGTTAACCTGAGCTTTGTTCAGGCCAGAGAATGAGAACATACCGTTCTGACGTTCAATAAAGCTAAAGTCTGTATTGATACCTAGATCTTTAAGCGTCTGTACAAACAGGGTGCGCATTTCCTGAATACGGTCACGCATATCAGCGACTTCCTGTACCCATTCAGCACGCAGAGCGTCATCATTCAGAATTTCAGTAACAATCGCAGCACCGTGCGCGGGAGGGTTAGAGTAGATAACACGAGCAATACTTTTCACCTGGCTAAAGGCGGTTACTGCCAGATCAGCATTTTCGGCGACCAGCGTAAAAGCACCAACACGTTCATTGTAAAGACCGAAGTTTTTCGAGAACGAACTTGCAACTAGCAGTTCTTTACACTGTGCCGCGAAGATACGTAAACCTTGAGCATCTTCCTCAACACCTTTAGCAAAGCCCTGATAAGCGAAGTCGAACATAGGCAGCAGTTGTTTCTCTACACATAGCTGTGCCAGTTGTTCCCACTGAGCAGCATCTGGGTCGATACCTGTCGGGTTGTGGCAGCAGCCGTGAAGCAGAACAATGTCACCGGCTTGTGCGCCAGCCAGATCGGCCAGCATGGCGTCAAAATCCATATCTTTAGTTTCAGCATTGTAATAGCCGTACTGAGCTGTTTCTAAGCCCGCAGCGCCGAATACACCCATGTGGTTGGCCCAGGTCGGGTTGCTGATCCATACTTTCACATCGCCAAGCTGGCGCTTAATGAATTCTGCGGCAACACGCAGGGCACCGGTGCCACCAGGAGCCTGAGCGGTTTGCGCTCGCTTGTCTGAAATAATAGAAGCGTCAGCACCAAACAGCAGTTGTTGTACTGCCAGACCATATTCAGCCGTACCGGGAATGCTCAGATAAGACTTGGTGGTCTCTTTTTCCAGTAAAATGGCTTCGGCTTTCTTTACCGTGGCCAGTATAGGTGTATTACCTGATTCGTTTTTATAGATCCCAACACCAAGGTTAATTTTCCCCGGGCGGGCATCATTTTTAAACTCATCAGTTAAGCCTAGAATTGGGTCGGCAGGCGCTGCAGTGATTTTTTCAAACATTAGTGGTCATCCATGCTGATAAATGATTCGGTCAAGAGTTCTATTTATACCCTTTGCAGTAGAAGGTTGACAAGACAATGCAACAATTTCACCAGAGAAATTTGCATAGCCCTGCTTTGTTGTTGCTTTTACTTAACATTCCACCCTAGGGTTTATAAATGAATCAGCTTTCCAAAAATGCAGGGCAATGATTAGAGCTCGAAATATTATTTTATTTTTTTTGGCTGAAAATATTCTTTTTTTAGCTAGCTAAATGCATGGAAACGCTATTGAGCTAGTATTTTTCAATTAAACTTGACACTTAAACCACATAAATGATTTGATCTCTCGGTTGGAATTTATTTATAGGACTAAGTATCTTGACGGCTTGAGTGTCAAGATGGGATTCAATGATGAGTAAACATGATAAGTACAGTATAGAAAATACGGATTACACTGTTGGGCAGGATAATATCCAAAAGTGGGGCTTTGATGTACATAATCCTGTTTTCGGAGTAAGCGTTGGTTTAATCGCGTTGTTTTTGATCGCTGCTTTGGTCAGTGATGCAGCAACAGCAAAAGCTGTCCTTAATGGGGTGAAAAATAGCATCATTAATAATTTTGATGCGCTGTTTTTATGGTCAGGTAATATTTTTGTCGTTTTCTGTTTAGGTTTGATTTTTTCACCTTACGGGAAAATCCGTATTGGTGGTAAAGGTGCAGAAACTGATTATTCACGCATGTCGTGGCTATCTATGCTTTTTGCCGCCGGTATGGGTATCGGTCTGATGTTTTGGAGCGTAGCAGAACCTGTCGCTTATTATACAGGCTGGTATGGAACGCCTTTGGGGGTAGAAGCAAACACGCCTGAAGCTGCTAAGCTGGCACTGGGTGCAACGATGTACCACTGGGGTTTTCACCCTTGGGCGATTTATGGGGTCGTAGCGCTATCTTTAGCCTTCTTTACCTATAATAAAGGTCTACCACTTTCTATTCGCTCGATCTTTTATCCAATTCTTGGCGATCGCGTTTGGGGATGGCCTGGGCATATTATTGATATCTTTTCTGTTCTCGCGACCTTATTTGGTCTGGCGACGTCATTAGGCTTAGGTGCTCAGCAGGCGGCAAGTGGTATTGAACATGTGTTCGGTATCGAGAGCAGTATAGGCATGCAAATCGGCGTCATCGTAGTGGTGACTCTGTTGGCTGTTTTCTCGGTCGCTCGCGGTATCGATGGCGGTGTAAAACTGTTAAGTAATATCAATATGCTGGTTGCTGTTGCGCTGCTGGTATTTGTTGCTTTGGTGGGCTTTGCTGTATCAATGGGAACAATTCCCACGACGGTAAGTGCTTATCTCGATAACTTTGTTGCACTGAGTAATCCACATGGTCGTGAAGATCAAACGTGGTTTCATGGCTGGACTGTATTCTACTGGGCATGGTGGATTTCCTGGTCACCATTTGTTGGTATGTTCATCGCTCGTATATCAAAAGGCCGTACCGTTCGCGAGTTTATGACTGCCGTGTTGATTGTTCCGACATTGGTAACCGTTCTTTGGATGTCTACATTTGGTGGTCAGGCTATTGATCAGGTGATAAATGGTGTCGGTAGTTTAGGTGAGAATGGTATTACAGAAGTGCCTCTGGCGATGTTCCAGATGTTCGATGCACTGCCATTTAGCTCGCTACTGTCTGTGACTGCCATTGTTTTGGTGATGGTATTTTTCATCACATCATCTGATTCAGGTTCACTGGTCATCGATAATATTACCTCTGGCGGTAAAATTGATTCACCACTTCCACAACGGGTATTTTGGGCCACTGTTGAAGGCACCATTGCCGCCGTATTGTTGTGGGTTGGAGGTACAGAGGCTATTGAAGCACTGCAGGCTGGTGCAATTTCAACAGCATTACCGTTTACCTTTATTCTGCTATTAATGTGCGTGAGCTTGGTATTAGGCTTCCGTACTGAGCGTTTTCGTTAATTAACGAAGTGCGTAGATAGTAAAACACAACGCCGCTGCACTCTAGATAAGTGACAGCGGCGTTTTTTTATGCTGAATTTTGCAAAACCCATGATGCCTGTATTATCAGGTGCTATTGCCAAATCTCTGATAACGGTGTATCTGGGTCAAAGTGATAGGCAATTTGAGCTTGTAACAGTTCAGCGGTTGCTAATGCATCGGTTAAGGCGTGGTGAGGTTGATAGGCGGGTAGTCCATAGCGTTGTCTGGCTTTACCCAGCCGCACGGAACCCGGTCTTTTCCCTTGCAGGCGTTTCCAAACTCCCCCTGATTGGCGATGCTGTATCGCAGATTCTATTGCCATGGTGTCGACAACAGGAAATTTAATCCCTTCATTGAGTCGTACCTTTAATGCCCTGTTCATAAATTCCCGCTCAATACGCTGATAGTGCACTACAATTATTTTACCCGCTAAAGCATCCAGTACTTTTTCGAGAATTCGCAATAAATCAGGTGCATCGTTTACATCTGAGTGGGTAATACCATGGATGACCACTGACTCTTCATCAAGAGGTTGATGGGGATTGATGACCCAATGAGCCGATTCACGGCATCGAATACGTTCGAGAGTGAATGGCACGAGTCCGATGCTAACAATGCCATCTTTTTTGGGATCAAGGCCTGTCGTTTCAAAGTCTAATGCGACAAATGGAACGTTACGCAATGGCGTGTCACCACTGACCATCTCGGTGCTGTAATACTGCTTGAGACGAGAGTCTTTGGCCTGACTGGCAAGCTTGGCAAAAAACTCCGGCCAGTCAGGGGTTGCAGTATTGTTTAACAAACGTTTTGTTGGCTGGTTGAACATAAATACCCTAATGGTGGCTAGCGTCTATTGCCTTGGTAACGGAACTTTATGAAGTTTTGCGCATTACTGAGGATCTGGAAGGCGTCTTTTAAGTTTCGTCGCTCAAAATCTGACATGTTTTCAGGTTCAATACTATTATCGGGTTCTGTACCGGCTTCAATATCCAGTGCTTGATGTCGAATGCGAACCATGGATATGAATTCCATAGCATCACGAAGATCTTGCCCTTTTCCTGTTGGCAGAATGTTTGATTCAATAATATCATCCAGACGTTCAAAGGAATTTTGAGAACGAGAGCCAACAGCAAGAGCATGAACGCGGATCAAATCGGCCAATGGGGCGGTACCGCGTCGCTTTAGGTTAATTGAATTGTTATGTCGCCCATCTTTCTCCATGACGAAGTCTTTAAAGAAGCCAAGCGGTGGTGTGCGGTTTAAGGCGTTACGAGCCAAACAAGCGAGAAAACGATTGCTCCGTTGAGCTCGAAGGCGAATAAAAATATTTAATTGTTCAGCCCATTTAACCCGGCCCCAGACACCATCCAGGTCAAAAAAGATAGAACTATTGAGCAGTGCTTGTGGTTTTGGATTGTCAATCCAATCGGCAAAGCAGATTTCCCAATCATGGCGCGTTTTTCGCCATTCGGGATTAGTTGCCATAACTTTCCCTTCACAGTAACTGTAACCGCAAGCAGCAAGACCATCACAGACGAAAGTGGCTAGTTTGGAAAAATACGCACCATGATGAAGTTCATCATAAGCATTGTCGAGGATCAGCGCATTATCTTGGTCTGTAACGATGAGCTGTTCATCTCGAGCCATCGATCCAAGAGCGAGAAAACAGTAGGGGATCGGCGGTGGGCCGAGCGCTTCTTCGGCGAGCTCTAGCAGTCTTTGTTTAAAACTACGACCTATCACAGCCATTGCACTGCCAACCATATGGGAGTTGGCATCTTCGTTTACCATACGGACAAAACAATCTTTTACTTGCACTGATAATATCTGTAACTCTTCAACACTCTGCTGTTGAAAAATAGTACTTACCAGCAATAGACTATTTTGTGACTCGTAACGAACGATATCTGTTAGACCAATGATACCAATGGGATGTTTATTGCGCAGTACAGGCAGGTGATGCACGTTACAGCGCAGCATGGTTAGCATAGCTTCAAAAACATAAGCATTGTAATCAAGCGAAATGAGTTCTGTCGACATGACTTCAGATACGGGTGATGAGAGATCAATACCAGCAGCCAGTACACGGGTGCAGAGGTCGCGATCTGTGATAATTCCGATCATGTCATCTTTACCATCATCGTCATCAGATGAGTCCGGATCACTCAGTAGCAGTGCAGAGACACCTTCTTCAGCCATGGTTTGCGCGGCGACCTGAATAGTTTCAGTTTGTGGG
Source organism: Photobacterium sagamiensis (assembly GCF_050337085.1). Lineage (NCBI taxonomy): Bacteria > Pseudomonadati > Pseudomonadota > Gammaproteobacteria > Vibrionales > Vibrionaceae > Photobacterium > Photobacterium sagamiensis. The sequence continues at coordinate 279,040 of NZ_JAKJSP010000012.1, forward strand.
ATGATAACCGCTTCACGGGTCAGTAAAGTGCGAACCTTAGAAGTCGTGAGATCGTTAGCATCGGTATGGGTTGAAACTGCATGACGCAGCCGTGCGTTATCTTCAACGTCTACAAAGTCGGCAAAGCTTTCAAATTCTTCATAAAGGCTGTGAAAAGTTTCCTCGGGAATACAGTAAACAAGGGTATCTTCCAATGCTTTAGCTGGCATACGTACGCGATTGTTCATTAGTAGCCCCATTTGGCCAAAAATGTCCCCCTCATCAATACGGTTGTAAAGCTCACCTTTACGTCGATAAATCTCAACCACGCCACTACGAATTAAGAAAAGATCATGGATCTCGTCACCCAAATTAAAAATAATGGTATCCGCACGGTAATAGGCAACTTCGACTTGTAATGCTACTTGCTGTAATTTTTCTTCAGGTAACTTGTCAAAAGGAGGAAACTGGTTGATAAAATTAAGTATTTCGAGCTGCTCTGCTTCCATCACACTATCCGTTATTATTAGAAGTTATTCGTTCAACACAATAAAGTCATTATACCCAAACCACCTCGAGATGCAGAGTTTAGCGAGAGTTCATTGGCTTTTAGTCAAGGCAGCCATTTGAGATGGTTTGGGTATATACCGTGATTAAGCCCCTTTTAATACCAATACCGTTTATCTTTTGACCTTTCGGGGATTGTCTGGACTGGATCTGTAAATAAAGACCGGGTAGGGACATAGAACGCGGTGAAATCTGTTAAAATGATGGGATAACCTGGCAGTGAGTCGTTGTGACACAACTGCAATTGAACTAGGACATATTTGTGACCAATAACGATATCTTGCGCCGTATCCGCTATACCTTTGATTTTAATGATTCAAAAATGATTGAAATCTTCGGCGCTGCCGATCATGAGGTAACGCGCGAGCAGGTCAGCGATTGGTTAAAAAAAGAAGAAGACGATGCATTTAAAAAGTGCAGAGATATTGAATTAGCGATCTTCTTAAATGGTTTGATCAATGTTAAGCGTGGCAAGAAAGAAGGCCCGCAAGCGGAGCCTGAAAAACGCTTAACCAACAATATGGTTTTCATGAAGTTGCGTATTGCGTTAAATCTGAAAGCGGAAGATATTATTGATATCTTGAAGCTTGCGAACTTTAGCCTTAGTAAGCACGAGCTTAGCTCGTTCTTCCGTAAACCTGAAAACAAGCACTACCGTGAGTGTAAAGATCAAATTCTGCGTAATTTCTTACAAGGTATTCAGCTGGATATACGCCCTGAATCTGCTGCAGAACAAAGCGATGAAGATACCGAACAATCTGACGCGTAATGCATTGTGAATGATACCTATAGTATAACGATGATGTGCAGACGTTAAAGCGAATGCCTTGATGTACTGCAGGTATTACAGATAAACAAAAGGCTACCCGAAGGTAGCCTTTTTAATGCTGGCTAAACGTCTAACTCACGATAAGTGGATTAGAAGTTTGCAGAACGTGGTGCACGAGGGAACGGAATTACGTCACGGATGTTTTGCATGCCTGTAACATAAGTAACCAAACGCTCAAAACCTAGACCGAAGCCTGAGTGAGGAACTGTACCGTAACGACGTAGGTCGCGGTACCATTCGATGTGGCTTGCATCGATACCCATTTCAGCAATACGCTTATCCAGATGCTCTAAACGCTCTTCACGCTGAGAACCACCGATAATTTCACCGATGCCTGGTGCTAGAACGTCCATAGCAGCAACCGTTTTACCATCGTCATTCATACGCATGTAGAATGCTTTGATATCTTTCGGGTAGTTTTTAACAACTACTGGTGCCTTGAAGTGTTCTTCAGCCAGGTAGCGTTCGTGTTCAGAAGACATATCAATGCCCCACTCAACATCAAACTCAAACTTACGACCAGAATCTTGTAGGATCTGGATTGCATCAGTGTAATCAACTTGTGCAAAGTCAGACGTTACAAATTGCTCTAGACGAGTGATTGCTTCTTTATTGATACGCTGTGCAAAGAACTCAAGGTCATCACGACGCTCTTCAAGAACGGCTTTGAATACATACTTCAGCATGTCTTCAGCCAGTTTCGCTGCGTCATCAAGATCGGCGAAAGCAACTTCAGGTTCAACCATCCAGAATTCCGCAAGGTGGCGGCTGGTATTTGAGTTTTCAGCACGGAAAGTAGGGCCGAATGTGTATACTTTGCTTAATGCACAAGCATAGGTTTCAGCGTTCAACTGACCAGATACTGTCAGGAATGTTTCTTTACCGAAGAAGTCTTTATCGTAATCAACTTCGCCAGCGTCCGTCATTGGAACGTTAGCCATATCAAGTGTTGATACGCGGAACATCTCACCCGCACCTTCACAGTCAGACGCTGTGATAAGTGGAGCAGACATCCAGAAGAAACCTTGCTCGTGGTAGAAGCGGTGAATTGCCTGAGACAGACAGTTACGTACACGCGCGACAGCACCAATCATGTTAGTACGCGGACGTAGGTGCGCAACTTCACGAAGGTACTCAATTGAGTGGCGAGTTTTCGCCATTGGGTATGTATCAGGGTCTTCAACTAAACCTACAACTTTAACGTCCGTTGCTGCTAGTTCGAAATCCTGACCTTTAGCCGGTGACTCAACAATCTTGCCTGTTACCTCAACAGAGCAACCAGTCGTTAGTTTAAGCACTTCTTCCTGGTAATTATTTAACTCATTCGGGACCACGGCCTGAATCGGGTCGAAACAAGAGCCGTCATAAATGGCAAGAAAAGAGATCCCAGCTTTGGAATCACGACGTGAACGGATCCAGCCACGAACAGTGACTTCAGTGTCTACTGCTAGCTTTCCGCTTAATACGTCTGTTACAGGCGCGTAAGTCATGTTTAAATTACTCTCCGTTAAGGCACTTACTTTGTCATTAAAGATATATTGTGCTTTAAGATTCATTCCGAAAGAGCAATATTACCTGTCTTACGTCAAGCATCAAGCTTTGTTATCACTTGAAAGGGTAAATTGATGAAGTAATTGCTCTCGTTGTTCTGATAACTGCCTAATAATCACACTAATCTCGTAAGGTTGTAGCATTTGTGCATAATTTAAACAGAGATAGTCGTGCTGAATGATTGGTAATTGAAGATAGTCACTGGTGATGAGTTTGATTGGTTAAATCGCATGCATAAGAAATGGTTGAATTTGTTGTATGGCACAATAAATGAGACGAGTATCGAAATACTCGCCTCATTGTTATTGCTAACCTTCTGCCGGAGGTGGAGGGAGTTCACACTCTCCTTCTTCCCACCCATCGTTTAGGATTGTGCCTCCCGCTGGTATCTCTGCGCCCTTAGGATTATGTTCTACGTCGTTTGGTACTTTAGGATCAGAAGCTCTTATTAAGGTGACAATGTCACTCCATATTTCCCCTTCCTCGGCGGTGTATTGCAGCGTTTGATCGGTTTGCCAGCGGGTCTGATGGTTAAAGGCTTTAATCGCAAACTCTAAGCCGTCTGATTCAGTGATAGTTATGCGTTCGTTCATCAAAGGATCGACCGATTCGTAATAAAGCGTACCGTCTTCTTCGATCTTCCATTTAACGGGGATGTTAAATTTGCAGCCATCTTCGTCAATGTAGTTGCCAAGGAAAAATTCACCACTAGGGGTGTCGCTTAATGTCAGATAACGGTTAGTATCACTACTGAACGTTAGCACCATGTCATCACTGTTGTCGCCGCCCTGGCCGATCAGCATCGCCTCGGTGAAGCGGGTGGTTTTGTCATCCCAGGTCACCATACAGCTGGCCGCCTGCGCCTGATATTGAGTCAGGGATTTTTTGACCGTTGGGGTGGTGGTGTCAAAGTTCCAGCCCGAATCGTTGGTTTCACAAGCCGTTAGTTCGTCAGGTGCATATTCCTTGGTGATTTGCGCATAAATTTCACCTGTAGGCGGATCAATGCTCCCTTGGTGCGCCATATACGTTTTGATTGCCAGTAACTTGTTGCCAGGCTCTCGGCTGGTCAGCGCCCATAGTTCGAAATCATCATCTTCCTGTTTCCCATTAAGACGCAAATAACCTTGCTCGGTCAGCGACCAGGATTTATCCGGGGTTTGTTCGACACTATTATTATAATACTGCCAGGTGTTGCCTTCACTTAAGACAATGGTATTGATATTGCCCTCTGGGCTGATTTGTACCAGCTGCTGATTAAACAGATCTGACACTGACTGGGTCGTGAAGCGTTCATCGCCGCCGCACTCAATCACCGCATTTAAGAATTGGTCTTCTGTTGCTGCTTGGTTGTCGCCAAAGAAACAGTCGTCAAAGGGTGGCAGATTCTCCCGGTTGGCAGCAGCGAAAATTTGCTTTTTAGCTTCGTCATTAAAGGCTGAATAGTGAAAATCCTGTTGTGGCAGTATGGCTTCGCCAATGTTGACGTAACCTCGGTCTTGGTCTTCGACCAGAAACAGATATCGGGTGTTAAAACGATAACTGCCGTCGAGTTGGGTGATCTCTTCAGGTACTGCGAACTGGATCACCTCGATGCCGATGTCAACAAATGGTGTCGCAGATGTCCAGGTAGCTGTTTTTATGACAACGTTATTGAACTCGTAATGGACGCTGCCGCTGTCGCTGTTAAGTTCATCTTCATTCTTGACGAATTCCACAATGACGTTGTCAGAGAGCTTAAACTTAAAATTAACCTCGTTGAGGTCGAGAGTGGTATAAAAGGTATCAGGCGCGGCATCTGGTGATGAGATACGACAAGCGTCGGAGTCACTGCGGCATAACGTATAGCGCACATTTTCAGGCCGCCAGGTAAAATAATAACCAAACACAAGGTCTCCAAAGGCACCGTCTTCAAAGACAGCATCTTCTGCAATGTATTTGGTTAAGTGATGGTTCTCTTTGGTGGATAAGAAGTCGTGGAGCTTTTTGCCGGCCAATGAATATGAACTGACGTCTAAGTCGATACCGGCATTATCATTAGCCATTAGTGCGGCATCGGTGAGCTCGGCAGTGCTGGATGTTGTAGATAACACTTTGGAATAGCCATAAAGACCGACCCAACCCTGAGCGGTGAGCACTTGGTTTTTAATGTCATCCAATGCTGGGGGCACGGGCACACTCTCATTGCTAATTTCATACTTAAATGACTCCGCTAGTTCGATGTCGTTAACCCCCTCTTTTTCCCAGCCGGTTTCAGTCGTTGTGGTTATCGGTTCGATATATTGCATTTCATCGGCATTGATACCGCTACCATCATTGGAAGCAAAGCTGTTTAAACGCCAATAGCCTTTGTTTAATACCTCTACAATGCTTTCCTCATTACCGGTTTGTTCAGTTTGTTCAGTGTATTTGCGCTCAATAATTCCTGCAGTCACTCTTTTCACAATACTGAGGGCCATCAAATCACGGATGCTCATGCCCCGGATACCGACTTGCGGTATTAATGTGACATCAAGTTCTTCACCAACATCATCAACAAATTCTTGGGCTGCTTCTAATTTACGGTTGCTAGGATCGCTGACTACTTCGTAAAAAATGCTCCATTCTTGGTCTTGTCCTACTCGCTTGGCGAGCGCGGAATAGGCCATTGTTGAATTTAATGTCACCACCACATCGGATTCTGCGAGTGGTGCCATTAACAAGTTATCAGGCAAGGGCTCACCAACAGTAAAATCAGGCATGTTAAACAGATCAACTAATAAAACCGCATTAAAACGATTCGCTACGCCAGCATCAATGACATAGAGGCCATTCAACTGTTTTTCCCAGCTGGTAATATCGGCTTGCCGGTAAATATTGCCTACTTCGTCGAGTAATACGATGGCAAAGTTATTTTCGGCCAGGTTAACCGGGGCATCGGTGTTGGAATCGCTTGTCAGCCCCTCAGGGGAGTCGACATTGATGCTAAATCGTGTTGAAACCGGTAATTGTTCACCGGCTACGTCCGCGGGATCACCACTACCCCCGCCGCAGGCCTGCAATAATCCTGCGGCGGCAGCGCAAAGAAAAAGGCCAAGATAAGCGCGCATACTAATTTCCCCAATAATAGAAAACATTGATGTCTATGTTTTTGGTTAGTATAGGTAGGTGACATTCTAATAATGTAAAAGCTGCAGGGGGGTCTCGCAGATAGTTCGGAATCTAATATTTGAGATTCTCATAAGAATCTGAGAATAAAAAAACCGCTGAATCAGCGGCTTCTTATGATAACTTGCTCAGCGAGCTTATCTGTTTCAACGTCTTATGCAATTGCCAGATATTTATGAGTCTGAATCGATAAACGCCAGTTGCGTTTAATACAAGTGTCGATACAAAGCTCTGTTGCACGTGGCTTCTGGCTGATCGGCTGCAACGCCACTTCCACTGATTCTTTCAGCTGCACGCCGTCAAGCAGGGTATCAAGTTGTTCGATATCCTTAGTTGTGCCAACCGGGTGCTTTATTTCATCGGCACGCTGCAGCGCAGAAGGGAGAACCGGTAATTTCGCCTTCATATTGATTTTCGGTGAAACCGTTACCCAGGTATCATCGGTTGCACGAATTTCTGAGGTACCACTGGTTTCGATCTGACAACGGTAGCCCGCTTGCTTAAGTGCCAGAGTCAGAGGTACTAAGTCATAGATACAAGGTTCACCACCGGTTATCACAATATGCTTGGCGGTATAACCATGCTCACGAAGCAAAGTTACAACACCTTGGGCATCAATATTGGTCCAGAGTGGGGAATCGCCCTTCTTCGCCATGATGTCATCGACAGACGCATAATCAGCAGGCTCGGCATCCCAGGTTTGTTTGGTATCACACCATGAACAGCCTACAGGGCAAATTTGTAAGCGAACAAAAATGGCTGGAACCCCAGTGAAGACACCTTCACCCTGAATTGTCTCGAAGACTTCATTAATCTTGTACACTGCTAACCTCGCGGTGAATTGGAAAATATCTAGTAACTCTTCACTTCTTGCTGTTTTGTTCAACACTTATACCTGAAGTGCTCATTATCTACTGATAAACACCGACTTCTCTCTCCTTCTTGAACAAACCACCTGTCAGTTGACCCGAAACAGAGAGAAATGTTGAATGACGGTAATTTTATTTTGGAAAATATATGTGTTAAAAACAGCAGCAGAGCATTATGTCAGAACGAAAAGCGGTTGTCTTTAGCCATTCGACGTGATGGCTGTCACGGACTGAGAAGTTTCGGCTTCACAATTACTTCGCAAAGTAAAAAAATCAGCTCTGAAACTTTTATTATTATCATTTTTTGTATTTTTTATTACGGGAGCATACGCCATGTATGTCGCACAGCCAGGACATATTGACCATATTAAACGAAATAATGCTGGCAGCGTATACAAACTTATTGATCAAGACGGACCTATTTCGCGCATTGAATTATCTAAGCGAAGCTTGCTCGCACCGGCCAGTATTACTAAAATTACCCGTGAGTTAATTGATGCTCACCTTATAAAAGAAACCCAATATCAAGAGACTACCAGTCGAGGTCGGCCGGCTATTGGGCTCTTGCCTGCCAATGAAGGTTGGCAGTTTTTATCGATAAGGCTAGGGCGTGGTTACTTAACGATCGCGTTGCATGAGTTAGGGGGTGATATTCTGGTGGAGGAGCGACAGAATATTACAGAACTTAACCAGGATGCCGTCGTCGAGAAGTTACTGACAGAAATTAATGTGTTTTTTGCCAATCATGTTAGTGAACTTGATCGGATCACCGCCATTGCGGTGACACTACCGGGATTAGTCAATGCGCAGGAAGGCATTGTCTTGCAGATGCCGCACTACAATGTTCGTAACCTGGCGTTGGGGCCGGTTATTCATACGGCAACAGGCTTACCCGTATTTATCGGTAACGATACTCGTTCCTGGGCGCTGGCTGAGAAGCTATTTGGCAATTCCCGTGGCGTGGCAAATTCGATCCTGATCTCTGTTCACCAGGGAGTAGGGGCGGGTATTGTCCTCGATGACAAGGTATTACAAGGTAGTACGGGTAATGTCGGAGAATTAGGGCATATCCAGATCAAACCTTATGGCAAGCGCTGTTTCTGTGGCAATCATGGCTGCTTAGAAACCGTTGCCAGTCTTAGCGCTATTTTGGAGCAGGTTGAACAGCGACTAAGGGAAGGGCACCCATCCAGCCTGTATGGCACGGTACTGACCATCGAGAAGATTTGTGATGCGGCCGTGGACGGTGATAGTTTGGCAAGACAGGTTATCGTTGAGCTGGGTCATAACCTAGGACAAGCCATCGCCATTATGGTAAATCTGTTTAATCCACAGAAGATCCTGATTGGTGGCGAGTTTAATCGGGCAAAGAGTGTTCTTTATCCTTCGATAATGGAGTGTATTCGTGCTCAGTCGCTACCTGTGTATAACCGGGATTTATTGATTGAAGAAAGTTGTTTTTATACTCAGGCAACGATGCCGGGGGCGGCGCTGGTCAAGCAAGCCATGTATGACGGCCATTTGCTGATGAAGCTGGTTGAAGGTTAACTTGGTATTAACTAAGCCACAAATACCCATTGCTATCAAAAACACAGTTTAGGCTGTGTTTTTTTATGCCTTTTACACGCTGCTGTACAACACTTAAAGCAGGATGATAAGACCAATCGGGATAAGAGATAGAGTCATGTCACATTGCAAACTGATTGTCTTCTATGACGGGGCGTGCCCGAGCTGTGTTACAGATCGCGCCAGATATGAATCATGGCTTGGCAGGCGCGTGACATCACTCCGCGAGCGGCAGAATAAAGTACAGGGTGAAGAGCAACGCGAACAGGTCGAATGGTTTGATATTACCGGTCAGGAAGAAACGCTACGAGGTTGGGGGATTGATCCTGCGCAGGCATTGCGTGAACTACATGTTCGGGATCAATACGGCAGGATCTATCGCGAGTTAGATGCTTATATCTTACTGTTCAATCAAATCTGGTGGCTCAAGCCAGTTGCCTGGTTAATGTCATTCAACTGGATTAAAGCATGGCTTTCCACTGTGTACCGGCGCAGCGTCGATGCACGGTTAGCGAGGAGTAAAGAAGAGAAGTGAACTTGCACAAGCCCACTTCATTTTGCCGGCATCAGAAATGATCTTTAATTTCCATATAACGTTCACGAATATGTTCGATTAGAGCTTGGATCCGTTTTGCCGGTTTTCTGGTGTAAGGATAAACCGCGTAAATACCCACGACTTTTCCGGTATGTTCCGGTAATACTTCGACTAATGTGTTGTTTTGCAGATCATCGTAAACCAGGCAGGTTGGCAGATATGAGAGGCCATTCCCTGCGAGGGTCGATTTTCTCAATGCTGCGGCATTGTCTGATGAAAAGTTACCCGCCACTTTTAAGGTGTAAGATTCACTGTTTTTGATAAAGAGCCAGTCAAACGGCCCCGAACTTTGCTGGGTGTAGCCCAGACAGTTGTGGCGCAACAGTGCTTTGGGTGTTTCGGGAGTACCGTTTTTCTCCAGATAATCAGGGGATGCACAAATCATCCAGCGGGAATTAAAAATATGGCGCGCAATTAAGCTGGAATCTTCCAGATAACCGGTTCTAATCACCAGATCATAGTTTTCAGCGACTAAATCGACAAACTTATTATCCAGCGACATGTCGACGGTCAGCCCCGGATGTTTCTGGCAAAAATCAGATACGGCTTCTGCCAATAACAGCTCACCGGAAATCGTCGGCACTGACATTCGAATATGACCGGACAAGGCTTCACTGTAACCGGTAATGGCATTAAACGCCGATTGAGCGGCCTGATTGATATCTTTAGCACGGTGGTAAAGCACGGTACCCGGCTCAGTCACTGTGAGCTTTCTGGTGGTGCGATAGATGAGCTGTACGCCAAGTTCTGATTCCAGTTTACTGATGCGCTTGCTGACCACGGATTTGGTGATTTTATTCAGCTCGGCAACTTTGCTGAATGAACCGTGTTCAATAACTTGGGTAAACAAAACGAGGTCATCAATCTGGGGCATGGTTACTTCTCATATTTCTTTTTTGCAAGTATACCCAAACGAAGACGCAATAAGAATTTACTGCGTCTTCTTTGTTCGCAACTTACATGTCATTTATGATCACGTAGGTGGCGTAGACCGGACCGTGCACCCCCACGACTTTAATTAACTCGATATCAGCGGTTGAACTCGGGCCCGAGATGAAATTGACACAGGACGGGATACGTTCGCCATTACGTGCCTTTTCATGCAAAGTTGCCGTCGCCTGAGTTAAACGTGCTACCAAAGCACTCTGCGGTACCACGAACACCGATGCTTCAGGTAATAAGCTGATCGCTCGTCCTTGAGCCGGGTTGCTGTACAGCACCATAGTCCCTGATTCTGCCAGAGCCTGTTCAGCGAAGACAACCCCGGCTTTTGCTCTTTCGGCAATACAGATATTCGGCTCATAGCCAGCACTCTGATCCCACACATGTACGGCATGGTTGTCATTGGCCAATTGCTTAATATCAACTAAGGCTAACAAGCGCGGGTCGGCAGACAAGATAGTTTCGTTAACTGCCGGATCTGACGAAGATGAATCGGCGGCTTCGCTATCCTCATCATGACAAAACTTGTTACAGACCTCTGCCAGGGTTTTCGTCAGATTGGCTTGTGTGGTCTCAACGGCGTGAGCTCCCAGGGCGGTACGGGTGTAATTGATCAGCTCCTCTTTCAACTCATCAGACGAAAGGCCCGCCATTACCTCTTTATGACAGGTGTGTTTCAGCGCTGGACGTTCCACAGGCTCAATTTGACGAGGTCGACCAAGCTTTTGGGCGATATTGTCTAAGAAGCTCTCGCGGTGGTGGATCTGATTTTGAGACACTAGATTTTGAGTCTCCAGTTTTTGAGACATAGCCATATACCGTTCCTTTAATCCTGATTTCTGTTCTTGAACCAACTGCGAAATGATTCACCGTCTGGATTTGGTAAATCGCGGGTTTCTGTCCATTCAGTGATTGGACCCATGTTGATGGGTAGCTTACCGTTTTTAATTAAACCGCTGGCAACCGTCGCACCGACTTTCACTGTGGTATTCCACAACAATGGACGGGCATTGATGAAGTTGAAAATCCCCACTGATGCACGCTCTCCAAGCGGTGTGACTTTCTCTTCCCCCATTTTCTGGCGATGTTTCAACAGCAGATCAGAAAGCGGAATTTTTACCGGACAAACATCATGGCATGCCTTACATAAGCTGCAGGCATACGGCAAATCTTTAAAATCATCATAACCACCGAGCAAGGGAGACAAGACCGCACCGATTGGCCCGGAATAAATAGAGCCATAAGACTGGCCGCCAATGTGACGGTAGGCCGGGCAGGTATTGACGCAAGCGGCACAGCGTACACAGCGAAGAATGTCTTTAAACTCTGAGCCCAGAATGTCAGAACGGCCATTATCGACGATGACCAAATGGAATTCTTCAGGGCCGTCACAATGCTCGTTTTCACGCGGCCCCGTTAACGCGGTAACATAGCCGGTAAGAGGCAGACCAACTGCACTGCGGCACAACAGACTTACGACGATATCCAGCTCTTCGAAAGTAGGAACAATACGCTCCATACCCATAACGGCAATATGGGTCTTTGGTAAGCTGGTGGCTAAGCGGGCGTTACCTTCATTGGTCACCAGGGTAACGGTGCCTGATTCAGCCACGGCAAAGTTACAGCCAGTGATACCAATTTCAGCTTCCAGGAAATCGTGACGAATGTAGTTACGTACATATCGGGTCATTTCTTCCGGGTCATTGGTTCCTTCATAACCGATTTTATCTTTGAATATATCGCGGATCTGGGTACGGTTTTTGTGCAGGGCCGGAACTACAATGTGCGACGGTGGATCGCAATCATCGACTTGCAGAATATATTCACCCAGATCGGTTTCAACCACTTCACAGTTGTTTCGCTCGATGATCTTATTTAAGCCGATTTCTTCGGTTACCATCGACTTGGATTTCACGACCTTCTTGGCATTTTTTTCCTGGATAATGCCTTCGATATAATTGGTGGCTTCTTCTGATGTACGGGCAAAGAACACATTACCACCGTTCTTATGCACACTTTCACTTAGCTGATGCAGGTAGTAGTCGAGGTGCTCCAGAACATGGTTACGGATATCCATGCCCATTTCCCGCCACTCTTCCCAGTTGCCTAGCTTATCTGCTGCAATCTGGCGGTTGGTGAACATACGTTGCTGAGCATTGGCAACCGAGTGGCGCATGAATTCATCTTTCATCTGAACGTTAATACGTTCTTTGAATTTTATATTACTGGTTTTCATCGACATAGTACGTCCCCTTAGCGGCTCAACAGCACATCTACAATGTGCATGACTTTGATCGGTTTACCTTCACGGTTTATACGACCGCCAATGTTAATCAGGCAGCTAATGTCTGCACCGATAAGGTATTCTGGTTCAACAGCACTTATATGACGTACTTTTTCCTTTACTATTTCACCTGATATTTCAGACATCTTGACGGAGAAGGTGCCACCGAAACCACAACAGGTTTCCTGATTATCGATCGGTAACATTTCAAGCCCTTCAACATTTGCTAACAGACGAAGCGGCTCTTCTCGCACACCCAGTTTGCGGATCAGGCTACAGGAAGGGTGATAAACCGCGCGGCCGTTAAGCCGAGCACCAACATTCTCAACACCCAGCTGACCGACAATGAACTGTGTCAGTTCATAAAGGCGATCTGCGATCTTCTGTGCACGTTCGGCCCACTCTGGCTCATCAGCCAGATATTCCGGGTACTTTTTAACAGACGCTGCACACGAACCGGCCGGAGTCACAATCGGGAGATCATTTTCTTCAAAGGCCATGATCAGATTTTTCATTGCCGGCTTACTGCTTTCGATGTAGCCACTATTAAGTGAAGGCTGGCCACAGCATCCTTGTTTTTCAGGGAATATGACTTCACAGCCTAGTTGCTCTAACAGCTTGACTGTTTTTTTGGCAACCTCTGCTTTTACCGTGTCGCACAGACAGGTGACGAAAAAGTTTACCTTCATGCTATTACTCCAGTAGATGCTCTAACCGCTTTTTATCGTGATGTTGAACGGTATATGTTTATCAGTTTTTGTTGTTTTATTATTAATAAGTAAATGTCTGCCGTATTTGAGGGGCTCGACGACGTTATGGGGAGAGTATTTTAAGTAGGAAATACTGGCTGGCTATGAATTTTTCTATCGTGAATAGTCAGACAATTGAACTAATTGTGACTGAAATCCATTTGTTAACAATTACAAAATTAGACTATAAATCTAACTATCAGCTAGTTGCGTTAGTGGTACAGTCGGGTCGTTATCTTGATTGGTGGGTTATTGGAAACAATGATTTTGTGAATGTTACCTAATTGATAAGAGGCAAGACTAGAGCGATGGGGTGAAAAAGTAAAAACGGAATTTATTATCAAGCACGACAAGTGTAGTAATATTACAGAACTACATCTCAATAATGCTAGGATCCGTTAGCATCTATTGAGATATGCTATGGGCTAATCATTTCTATATTTGTCATCAATAACGCCATGCAGAAAAGATAGTGCGGCCCGATGATCGTTTCGACTCATAAACCATTGTTTCTGGGTTGTATCTAAAGGCAGAATTTCTAACCACCGTTGGCACACCCATGTCATATCCTCAAAATCCGGGGTTGGATAATTGACTGAATGTTCAGGGTATTCTTTAAACAAGACTCTCAGGCTATTGGGGACGTCACGGTCAATGGATCTAATTTCAGTCTTTGACCAGTTGTCCATCAGGGTAACATCACCAAAGCGCAAGCCGTCATCTTCCTGCCAATAGTCATTAATAACGAACTTTTCAACGCCTTGAATCGTTATGCCTAACAGACCATCGGGCAGACTCTCAAAGTCGGTTATGATGGCACGGGTACCAAAATGACAGAGTTTATCATTATCTTTCATACAGAGCCCAAAGCCATCGCTTGACGCCATAGCCAGCTTGACCAAACGAATGTATCGAGGTTCAAAAATCCTCAGCTTACTGATACCACCGGGTAACACGTAAAGTTGCAGAGGGAAAAGGGGTAAACGCATCATTATTAATCCTTACTGATATTGTTATTAGTAATGATTTCCGGTAGTGCGAATTCGCTCAAGTGACAGAAATAATCATTAGGGTCTGTTTCACATAAATTATGAATAGTTGAAGCACCTAAACACGTCATCCCGGAATCGAGGTACGAGATATCCGGGATCCAGCTCTAACCGTGTGCGCCTTAGATTCCGTATAAGTTCGTTCCTCACTTTACGGAATGACGACATTTGGTGACTGAACTCGTCAAAACTTCTGTGATGCAGGCCCTAGTACTACTAATGTTTATTATAAGCAGACAAATATAGGAATTTGTCTGCTTTTCGATACTACTGAAGTGTTCGCAAAATTGCTAAAGTGAGACAGCTAAGTTCTTGAGGCTTAATAATAAAAGGTGGCATGATGTAGATAAGCTTGCCGAAAGGGCGAATCCAGACACCTGTGTCGACAAAGGATTTTTGAATTTCAGCCATGTTGACAGGCTCATGCAGTTCGACGACGCCTATCGCGCCTAACCAGCGTACTTCTTTCACTTTATCCAGTTTTCCGATTTCAGGAAGCGATTCAGCCAGTTGCTGCTCGATACTCTGAACCTGATGCTGCCAATCACCTTGCATCAGCAGTTCAAGACTGGCATTGGCGACTGCACAAGCTAATGGATTTCCCATAAAAGTCGGGCCATGCATAAAGCAGGCGGCTTCACCGCTACATACCGTATCGGCAACATGTTTGGTGGTTAAAGTGGCTGATAATGTCATGTAGCCACCTGTCAGCGCCTTTCCGACACACATGATGTCAGGGCTGATATTGGCATGTTCACAGGCAAACATTTTGCCCGTACGACCAAATCCGGTGGCGATTTCATCGGCAATAAGCAGCACATCATACTCATCGCACAATTGGCGAATACGGGTCAGATAAGTCGGGTGGTAAATACGCATCCCACCCGCACCCTGAACGACGGGCTCGATAATAACAGCAGCCAGTTCATCGCGATGAGCAATCAGATTATTTTTAAAATCAGTGATGTCGTCTTCACACCACTCATCATAGAAACCGCACTCAGCGGATTCTGCGAAAATGTGTTCGGGTAAGAAGCCTTTATAAAGGCTGTGCATCGAATTGTCGGGATCGGTGACCGACATAGCGGCAAAAGTATCACCATGATAACCATGACGTACGGTCAGAAATTTTGGACGACGCTGCCCTTTAGCATGCCAGTATTGCAAGGCCATTTTCAGTGCAACTTCAACCGCGACTGAGCCGGAATCGGCCAGAAAAACTTGTTGTAATGGCGCCGGAGTCAGCGCTACCAGCTTGCGACACAGTTCGACAGCAGGCTGGTGGGTAATGCCACCAAACATGACATGCGACATCTTATCAAGCTGGTTTTTGGCCGCTTGATTTAGAGCCGGGTGGTTATAGCCATGAATGGCAGACCACCATGATGACATGCCATCAATCAATTCCCGCCCATCTTCAAGTTTCAGGTATACGCCCTGTGCGCTTTCGACAGGGTAGCAAGGCAGCGGATTGATAGTCGATGTGTAAGGGTGCCAAACGTGTTGTTGGTCAAATTCCAGATCAATGTTATTGGTTAAATTTTGCACAGATGTAAACCTTCAGTCTTATTCTTGGTTGACAGTCTACTCACTAGAAGTAGACTAGCCAAGTATTGAAACCTGTTTGAACAGTGATTTGTGAAGTCTTCGCTTTAGAAACCGATAGCTGCATTGTTCAAATGTGAAATGATAATAAAGAAGAGGTTACTACACGTGGAAGTACGTCACGACTGGACAGTCGAGGAAGTTCAAGCCTTATTTGAAAAGCCGTTTATGGATCTGGTGTTTGAAGCGCAGCAGGTACATCGCCAGTATCACGAACCAAACAAAGTGCAGGTAAGTACTTTATTATCAATTAAAACCGGTGCATGCCCGGAAGATTGTAAGTACTGTCCACAGAGTGCGCATTATCGTACTGATGTAGAACGTGAGCGCTTACTGGAAGTGGAGAGTGTGCTTGACGCTGCGAAGAAAGCGAAATCGTCTGGTGCAACCCGTTTCTGTATGGGCGCGGCATGGAAGAACCCGAAAGAACGCGACATGCCATATTTGATGGACATGATCCGCGGCGTGAAAGGTATAGGCCTCGAAACCTGTATGACACTGGGAATGATCACCGGTGATCAGGCTGATGAACTGGCAGATGCCGGTCTGGATTACTATAACCACAATCTGGATACGTCGCCGGAATACTACGGCAAGATCATCACTACCCGTACCTATCAGGATCGTTTAGATACCCTGAGCCATGTCCGTGATGCCGGAATGAAAATCTGCTCGGGCGGTATTATCGGTATGGGTGAAAGCTCTCGTGACCGTGCCGGCCTGTTAGTTGAGCTAGCGACTTTGCCGACTCACCCGGAAAGTGTGCCAATTAATATGCTGGTAAAAGTCAAAGGCACGCCGCTTGAAGATGTTGATGATGTTGACCCGTTTGATTTTATCCGGATCATCGCGGTTGCCCGTATCATCATGCCAATGTCAGCAGTCCGTCTGTCAGCGGGTCGTGAAGACATGAATGAACAAATGCAGACGCTGTGCTTCATGGCGGGGGCGAACTCAGTCTTCTACGGTTGTAAATTGCTGACCACACCAAACCCGGGTGAAGACAAAGACATGCAGTTGTTTGCGAAACTGGGTATTAATAGCCAGGAAAAAGTAACTARACCTGATGAAATTCAAGAGCAAGAACTGTTGGGTCAAGTAGCACAGCGGGTTGCTGCCCGTCCGGACAAAGATGATTTGTTCTACGATGCGTCAGTTTAATCGAAGCTTTAATCAAAAAATTGAGCAGGCACTGGCTGAGCGAAAAGCCCAGGGTTTATATCGCCAGCGTGCTTGCTTATCTCGTGACAGGCAGAGGGTTCAGGCTCACGGGCAATCGTTCGTTAACTTTTCCAGCAACGATTACCTTGGTTTGGCGCAAGATCCGGCTTTGCTTGCCGCATGGCAGGAAGGCCTAACGCGCTACGGCACGGGAAGTGGGGCCTCACCGCTTGTAACGGGTTTTCATACCGCTCATCAAGAGCTTGAAGTTCAGCTTGCCGACTGGTTGGGTTATGACCGTGCCTTACTGTTTAACAGCGGATTCAGTGCTAACCAGGCCGTACTCTTTACCTTGCCGGAGAAAAACGACCTTCTGCTGCAAGATAAGCTCAATCATGCTTCGCTGATGGAAGCGGGCATGTTATCTCCTGCCACCATGCGTCGTTTCGCCCATAACGATATGGCAGCATTAAGCCGTTTGCTAAATAAACTCGACAATGGCAAAACGGTTCTAGATACCGATAAACAAGAAGCAACGCCTTTGGTGATCACCGAAGGCGTATTCAGCATGGATGGCGATCTCTCGCCACTAGCCGATATGGCTCAGCTTTGTCGTCAGCATGACAGCTGGCTGATGGTTGATGATGCCCATGGTTGTGGTGTCTTAGGTGAACAAGGGCGCGGTAGCTGTGCGCATGCCAATGTGAAGGCTGACATTTTAGTTGTTACCTTTGGCAAAGCGTTTGGCTTATCAGGCGCAGCCGTATTATGTGATGAAAATACCGCTGAATACCTGATCCAATTTGCCCGTCACTTTATCTATTCGACGGCCATGCCGCCTGCACAAGCGCATGCATTAAGTACCGCCTGTCACTTGACCCGACAGGGCGATTGGCGTCGCGAAAAACTGCAAGAGCTAAGCCATCATCTGACCGACAGGCTGGATAGCGGGATCCGTTTAGTTGACACCCAAACACCTATTAAGCCACTGCTTATAGGTGATAGCTATCAGGCCGTGGCAGCGTCACAGGCTTTGAAAGAACGAGGGGTGTGGGTGAGCGCCATACGACCGCCTACTGTTCCCGTAAACAGTGCGCGCTTAAGAATTACTTTAACTGCAGCACATACACTTGCCGATATTGAGCACTTAGCAACAACGTTAAATGAGGTGATTCATGTCTAACGGAATGAATGCTGTAACTCATGAGATGCACATGGCACAGATTGCAAAGGATGTTGATAAAATATCACAAGTCGATAAACGAGCGGTCGCAGAAGCTTTTGGCCGTGCGGCCAAGCATTATGATAATGCAGCAGCGTTTCAGCGTGAAGTTGGCCATCGGTTATTAAACCTACTTCCAGCCGTCACCCATGCAGGAAGTACAGCGCTTGATTTAGGTTGCGGTACTGGCTACTTTTCGCAGCATTTAAGCCAACGGGGTTATCAGGTCTGTGCCGCAGATCTGTCACTGCAAATGCTGGATCAGGCGAGGCTGCGTTGCGGCAATGATGTGGCGTACCTTGAAGCCGATGCCGAGTGTTTGCCTGTTAGTGATAACCGATTTGATATTGCCTTTTCCAGCCTGGCATTGCAGTGGTGTGATGACCTGTCAGTGCCGCTGAAAGAACTGAAGCGAGTGGTTAAACCGGGTGGGTTAATAGTCTTTACCACTTTAGTAGAGGGCTCTCTGTATGAGCTTGTCCAGGCGTGGAAGCAGGTTGATCAATATCAACATGTGAATGAATTTCTTTCGCAAAACGCCATAAAACTTGCGCTGGCGCAAGCGGGCTGTGTGATCGATACCCTAGAATTTACGCCAATTAGAGTGAACTATTCAGCGGCAGTTGGACTCATGAAGGATCTTAAAGGGATTGGGGCGACACATCTGCAACAAGGGCGCAAAGCAGGCTTGGCCGGTCGTAAAACGATTAAGGCATTAGAAAGCGCCTACGATGAGTTTCGAGATGAGAATGGACAACTGCCAGCTACATATCAAGTCTGTTTTGGAGTAATTATTAATGACTAACGCTTTCTTTCTAACAGGAACAGATACCGAAGTCGGTAAAACTGTTGCCTCTCGCGCAATTTTACACGCAGCTGGCAGCGCGAATATTAAGATGGCGGGTTATAAGCCTGTGGCGTCAGATAGTACGTTGACCAGTGAAGGTATGCGTAATTCAGACGCATTGTATATTCAGGCCGCTTCAGTTGTTGAGCTGGAATACGATGAGGTTAACCCGTACGCTTTTGAAGCGGCGGTTTCCCCTCACCTGGCTGCGGAACAAGAAGATCGCGTTATTGATTTTGACGTGCTGTCACAAGGTTTAGAAAGCCTGAAGGCGAAGTCAGACGTCGTGTTAATTGAAGGTGCTGGTGGCTGGCGCGTACCGGTATCACGCAGCGATTACCTCTCAAGCTGGGTAAAACGTGAAAAGTTACCGGTGATCCTGGTTGTCGGTGTCAAGCTGGGCTGTTTAAGTCACGCTATTTTAACGGCAGAAGCGATTCAACATGATGGTTTAGAGCTGGTTGGCTGGGTTGCGAACCGGATCAATCCGGGGCTAGAAAATTACGCTGAACTTATTCGTATGCTGGAAGACAATCTGCCAGGTAAAAAGTTAGGTGAAATCCCTTACATGCCGGGCATCAAAAAGCGCGACTTGTCGAAGTATATTGATTTAGAGCCTCTGGGACTTTAAGTCGGCAGAAGCGGCTGACGCTTCACTCCGAGATTCAAGAAATTAGGATCTCACACCTCGATTCAGCGCTAACGAAAAAGGCACCTTTCGGTGCCTTTTCTGTATTCTTTGAATAGCTTAGCAATTATCGTCAGTCAGGCCGATAAGGGCTTCTTGCGTATTTGTTAGTGGCTTCTTGCCTGATGAGTCCAGCCCTAATTCTTTATGAGCTTCATCAACTGTCATGCCAAGGTGACAGCATAGGATATCAATCGCAACTTGGTACTTTTCTTGGTCGGCCATGATTCTTCCTTGATAAATTAACGAGGAAATAAAATAAATGTCCTGACAAACATAGTCAAATTTATTTGTAGATGCAATAAGACTAAAGTCTAAGACCTGAGTCTAATACCCGAAAAGCTTAAGTGGACATTGTTTAGCTCGAAGTCAGACTTATTAGATCCCACAAAAAAACCATATTACAATCAAACGGTTGCCTTGACTAAAAGTCATTGAATTCTCGCTGTACTCTGCATCTTGAGGTGGTTTTGGCATAACAAGAGCGGTTTATCTTTGTCAAAACCGGATGGATACAACATTCAAAAAAGCTTATCAGACAATTGCCATTTGTAACTTTTTAATAACAAAGGGTGTTGCCATTGATTGTGCATGTGTAAAATCAGTGTATTAGGAAAGTCAGTCTTTCTTGATCATTACGAATGGTAACAATTTTCAACTTTCACTTTTAATCACTTTGATCGACCATACTATAAATATCCAACCGGAATAATAGGTGAGACACTCTTGATAGAATGTTTATGTCTGTGACACCATAATAATCCTGTTTGGTATAAATATTAGAAGCTTCTTTTGTTGGAGAAAATTGTAAATATGAAGCGAATTGCATTGTTTTTGGCAACTAACCTTGCCGTAATGCTGGTTTTCAGTATTGTCCTGAACGTTATTTATGCTGTCACTGATCTCCAGCCGGGTAGTCTTTCAGGCCTGTTGGTGATGGCTGCACTGTTTGGTTTCGGCGGCTCGCTGTTCTCATTGTTTATGTCGAAGAAAATGGCACTTCGCTCTGTGGGCGGCATGGTAATCGAACATCCGCGCAATGAAACTGAGCACTGGCTTATGGAAACGGTTTCTCGTCAGGCGCAAAATGCCGGTATCGGTATGCCGACCGTTGCGGTCTATGATTCTGCCGATATCAACGCGTTTGCAACAGGTGCAAAGCGTGACGATTCATTAGTCGCAGTATCAACAGGCCTGCTGCACAATATGACGCGTGATGAGGCGGAAGCCGTACTGGCACATGAAGTCAGTCACATCTCGAATGGTGACATGGTTACCATGACTCTGATGCAAGGTGTCGTGAACACTTTTGTTATCTTTGTTTCTCGTTTAGTCGCCGGTATTATTAGCGGCGTCAACAGTAGTGACGAAGAAGGCGAAGGCGGCAGCTACATGACTTACTTCATCGTATCTTCAATTATGGAAGTGCTGTTCGGCTTCCTGGCAAGTATTCTGACCATGTGGTACAGCCGTCACCGCGAATTTAAGGCCGATGCGGGCTCTGCCCATCTGGTTGGAAAAGAGAAGATGATTGCAGCGCTTGAGCGTCTTAAACTTGGCCAGGAATCTCAGCTGGAAGGCTCAATGATGGCATTCGGTATCAACGGTAAGAAATCGTTGTCTGAACTGTTTATGACGCACCCGCCACTGGAAAAACGCATTGATGCACTGCGTCGTGGTGAGCATCTGTAATAACCAGACCCCAGTATTCTGTCATAGAAATGATGAATAATTGAAGCACCTAAACTTCGTCATTCCGTAAAGTGAGAAACGAACTTATACGGAATCTAAGGAGCACACAGTTAGAACTGGATCCCGGATATCTCGTTCCTCTATTCCGGGATGACAAGTTTAGGTGCTAGTACCGTTTCTTACTGAAAACCCTTTTGCAGGCTATGGCAAAAGGGTTTTTTATGTCTGTCGGTAAAGACCTGTTGGTATACCTATTCGGGGTAGCTGGTGATCTCGCGGATTTTCGCGTAAAGGGGCTGGAGTTTTTTATAGATATCGAGATAAACCTGATTATAGAGTTTATCGTACATTTGGTGATGGATCGGATTGGGTTCAAAACATTGCCCTTTATGAACCATGGCCTGAACCGCCTCGGCGAAACTGTCATGTAGCCCTATGCCGACAGCCGCATCAATCGCGGCACCCAAACCCGATGTTTCGAACGTATGCGGCCTGATGGCAGGCAGACCGAAGACATCGGCAGCAATTTGCATTGCGGCATCGCTCTGTGAGCCGCCTCCCGATACCCGCAGTTCTGATACTTTATAGCCGCTTCGTTTTTCAATGGCTTCCAGGCCTTCTCGCAGGCCAAAAGCCAGCCCTTCTAAAATAGCCCGATAGAGGTGAGCTCTTGTATGCACATCTCCAAATCCTATGACCGCACCTTTAGCTTCCGGACCGGGTTGTTTCACGCCGGGGCCCCAATAGGGTTGTAACATCAGCCCCATTGAGCCGGGCGGAACTGAATTAACCAGCTCGTCGAACAGTGACTCGGCTTCAACACCAGTCTGTTCGGCCTTGATTTGCTCGATCTGGGCAAACTGCTCTTTAAACCAACTGACCATCCAGAATCCGCGATAGAGCATCACTTCAGAGCAGTAGGAACCGGCGATTGCTGATGGATAAGGTGGCAGGAAGCGAACCGCCTCGACATATTTGGACATAGTGACATTGATAGTGGCCGTCGTGCCAAAACTTAAACAGCCAATTTCAGATGATTGGCCGCCGGAACCCAGTACTTCGCAGGCTTTATCGGCGGCGGCGGCAATAACCGGCAGATCTTCGGGGATCCCGGTTTGTTCTGCCGCCAGAGCCGTAACCGAACCTATCCGGGTGCCGGGTTTAACCAGCTTGAGTAGTTGTTCGGGCTTGACATGCAATGCCCGCCATTTCCAGTCCAGATCGCCGGCCCATTTGTGCTTTTTGTAGTCAAAAGGCAGGTAGCCAACCTGTGAACCTGTTGAGTCCGCCCACTCACCGGTTAACCGGTGGTGAAAGAAGCCAGATAAGAAAGCGAACTTATGGGTTTTATCCCAGATCTCACGCTCAGCCTGATAAACCCAGTTGGGCTGCGCTTTTTGGCGAAAAGTATCAATCGTTTCGGTCAGGCCCAATATTTTAAAGCTGCTGTCCCAGAACAGGCCCATTCCCGTATCTGGGCGGTATTTTCGCTGATCGAGCCAGAGAATGGCCGGTCGCAGTGGTTCGCCATTGGCATCAAGCGGCAGCATCGTCCCGCGCTGAGTCGTCACCGACATAGCCTTGATACGGGATTTGTCGACGCCTTGCTGCCAAAGCTGCTGACAGGCCTCGCAAAGATTTTGCCAGTAGTAGTTGCCGTCCTGCTCACACCAGCCGGGTTGTGGGCTCACGTACGGCGTGAGCTTGATCTTAGACTTGGCAATCAGTTGCCCCTGCAGATCAAAAACCAATGCACGTACACTTTGCGTACCGTTATCGATGACCAGTAGCCATTCGCTGTTATTGTTATTGTTAATTGTCATAAGGTATCTGGTAATGCTGCTCTAAGATGTGCCAATACCGTTGCCATTCCTGCTCTGCCTGTTGTTCTGACCAGCAGCAATGCTCACGGCACAAAGCCAGGATCAGGGATTTATATTG
>NZ_JAKJSP010000021.1:0-152922 GCF_050337085.1 Photobacterium sagamiensis
GGACCACAGGACCACAGGACCACAGGACCACAGGACCACAGGACCACAGGACCACAGGACCACAGGATCAAAAAAGGCGAGCTTCTAGCATCTAGAAACTCGCCCCTCGATACTTATATTCTAGTTATTTCTTAACTGGAATATTCTTCAGGATCGCAACCATTTGTTCCCAGAACAGGCCAACAGTTTCGATGTTTACCTTCTCATCAGGAGAGTGAGGGAACTTGATGGTCGGGCCAAAAGAAATCATATCCATTTCCGGATAAGGTTCTTTGAACAGGCCACATTCCAGCCCCGCGTGAATAACCATGATACTCGGTGTTCTACCGTAAATATCATTATAGGTTTCGCGGAACAGCTGCATCACTTCTGAGTCAGCGTCGGGTTTCCAGCCTGGATATGTACCAGAGAACTCACACTGTGCACCGGCAAGTTCAGTGACAGCTTTTAGCATACCTTCAACATTACTGCGACCTGAGTCCATTAGTGAGCGGATCAGACACAGAATCGTGATCTTATCAGCTTCGGTGGTGATCACACCCACGTTCAGAGATGTTTCAACGACGCCTTCAATATCATCACTCATACGGATAACACCGTTAGGGCAAGCATTCAGAACAGCAAGCAGGCGTTTCTGATCGGCCGTCGTGATAATGTTTTCAGGTTGTTCAGCTGTTTCTGTAAACAGAGTAATGTCTGTTTCGATACGGCTCAGCTCAGCAACAAGGATCTCCTGGTAGTGAGCAAACAGTGCGTTCAGCTTATCAACATTTTCAGCGGGCAGGGCAACGATAGTATTTGCTTCACGAGGAATCGCGTTACGTAGGCTACCACCGCTTAGTGCTGCAATACGCAGACCTAATTCTTCAGCGTGTGAGAAAAGGAAACGGCCAAGCAGTTTGTTAGCGTTAGCACGACCAGTGTGGATGTCACAACCAGAGTGACCACCTTTAAGGCCTTTAACAACCAGCTTCACCGCTTGGTAGCCCGCAGGGATCGCTTCACGTCGGGTATCAAGCGTGATAGCGCCATCAACACCGCCGGCACAGCCCATATACACTTCACCTTCTTGCTCAGAATCAGTGTTTAATAGGATGTCGCCGTCTAACCAGCCTTCTTTCAGGCCGAATGCGCCCGTCATGCCAGCTTCTTCATCAATCGTTAGCAAGACTTCCAGCGGGCCGTGTTCAATGTCTTTTGCCGCCAGTACTGCAAGACAAGCTGCCATGCCCATACCGTTGTCGGCACCAAGAGTGGTGCCTTTGGCGGTTACCCATTCGCCGTCGATGAACGGTTGAATTGGATCAATTTCGAAGTCGTGGGCGGTATCTTCGTTTTTCTGTGGCACCATATCGATATGTGCTTGCAGAACAACGCCTTTGCGGTCTTCCATCCCCGGTGTTGCTGGCTTTTTAATAAATACGTTGCCAACATCATCGCGTCGCAAAGCTAAACCTTCACTTTCAGCAAATTTGATGATGTGCTGAGCAAGTTGTTCTTCATGCTTTGACGGGTGAGGAATGGAACAGATTTGATCGAAGAATTGCCACACGGGTTGTGGTGACAGTTGACTGATTTCAGACACAGCAGTCTCCCTTTATACAATCTTGGGCTAGGGCTATTAATCAGGATTATCAATGCCTGATTTGCCAAAATGATAGCATAATTATCTATCGGAATTGGCTCAGCATATCATTGTGAAAAGGGTGGCGACAGTTAAATCTTAAAATGTGAAATATGAGTATTAAGGCTGTGACCACTCTCAAACAATAACTTACAGGCAGCTTTAACGTGCTTAGCTTTGTTGTACACATATGAGAGTGCTAAGTGCCGTCAGTTGAGTCAGGTTATGTTTGTGAGGTGTAAATAAATAAGGGGCGGGACGTTAAATTTTAGTCGTGACAAACAAGAATTCACTGCGATTTATGTAATTAAATTACACTAAAAGAGTGACCACCATCACCTTTACTTTAAAAGTGTGACGTAGTTAAAAAAAAGATTGTAATTTAATTACGTGTTGGGTATAGTTTACTCACTCCTCAGGTGAGGAAGAGAAAACACACTGAACTGCTCAGGATGAGCCCGATATATCGCCTCCACGGAACCGAGATTAAGTGAGACCAAAGATGGTCTTAATAATGACTTATGATTAAGGTGATAAAAATGAAAGTATTTGATTCTATTGCATGCTATTGGAATAACAGCTCTGTTTACACTGGTAACTTCACTTACCCGAGCTATTTCGGCTATTAATTTTTGTGAAGTAGTGCTTGCTGACACTGCTTTGCCGAACAGTATTGTTCACCCCCATATTTAAGAATATTTAAATAACCGGATCTGGTTATTTGCCACATTCTGCCGCCACCTCTACTTGAGGTGGCGTTTTTTTTATCTGTACTTCGTATACCCAAACCACCTCAAGATGCAAGATTCAGAACTTCCTCAGGGATTCAATTCGAACGAAATGTGTGTAGGAATGACGATCCCTTTCAAGCACATTTAGAGAAGTATATTCGATTTGCTATGTATTCGATTACATATGCCTGTGATGACTAAATTTAACAATTATGTCACTCATATTAACGTTTGCGGCAAGGGGAAAATTTCTTAATGATGAAAAAACACACACAATAAATATCTGGTAAACATCTGATTTAAAATGAGTATATTTATAGGGTGTAAGTTTGTGGTTGGGTTTTTGTTCGTTTGGCCCGTTGTTTTATTGATGATTGAGTTATTTGCTGGAAATTGCTTGCTGAGCAGCATATAATCCCACCCCAAAAATAGAGCGACGCAAACGTTTTCTATTTTAAATCCTTATTTTTGAACTGCGCGTATTATCTCCAAGGAATTGAGAGCAATGCTTGAGAAACTATTCAAACTGAAAGAGCACGAAACGGATGTTCGTACTGAAATATTAGCCGGTACGACGACTTTCCTGACGATGGCTTATATCATTTTTGTTAACCCGACAATGCTGGCAAGCACGGGTATGGATCAGGGGGCTGTGTTTGTTGCAACCTGTCTGGCTGCGATGGTCGGCTGTTTCATTATGGGCTTTGTCGCAAATTACCCAGTCGCCCAAGCTCCGGGTATGGGGCTGAATGCGTTCTTTACTTATGGTGTAGTGTTCGGGATGGGGCATACATGGCAAGTTGCTTTGGCCGCGGTGTTCTTATCTGGTCTTTGTTTCATTCTTTTAAGCGTTCTGAAAGTACGGGAGTGGATCATCAATGCGATTCCAATGGCCTTACGTACGGGTATCTCGGCAGGTATTGGTTTGTTCTTAGCTTTCATTGCGCTGCAAAGCTCAGGCATTGTCGTTGGTCACCCTGCAACTCTGGTACATGTTGGAGATCTGACAAGCTTCCCTGCTATGATGGCTGCATTGGGCTTTTTCCTGACGATTGGATTAGTTCATCGCGGCTATAAAGCAGCGGTACTGATTGCGATACTTGCAGTGACGGTACTTGGTATCCTGTTTGGGGATATCACTTACGGTGGTGTTATGTCGATGCCACCAAGCCTGGCACCAACATTTATGCAGATGGATTTCAGCGGTGCACTTGAAGTTGGCCTGATTTCAGTGGTGTTTGCTTT
This sequence comes from Photobacterium sagamiensis, assembly GCF_050337085.1. Taxonomy (NCBI): domain Bacteria; kingdom Pseudomonadati; phylum Pseudomonadota; class Gammaproteobacteria; order Vibrionales; family Vibrionaceae; genus Photobacterium; species Photobacterium sagamiensis. The sequence goes on from NZ_JAKJSP010000021.1 coordinate 3,601, forward strand.
CTTATTTGTTGACCTGTTTGATACCGCCGGGACACTGGTGGGTGTTGCAACAAAAGCAGATCTGATGGATAAAGATGGTAAGCTACCGCGCTTGAACCGTGCGCTGCTTGCAGATAGTACGGCGACGTCAGTGGGTGCGATACTAGGTACCTCAAACACGACATCATTTGTTGAAAGTGTAGCCGGTGTTGCCGTCGGTGGTCGTACTGGCTTGACGGCTGTCACTGTAGGCGTACTGTTCTTTTTGGCATTGTTCTTTGCTCCGCTGGCAGGTATGGTTCCAGCCTATGCCACAGCCGGTGCATTGTTCTACGTTGCCATTCTGATGATGTCAGGTCTGGTGAGCATAGATTGGCGTGATTTAACGGAAGCTGCTCCAGTTGTTGTTGTTTGTCTGCTAATGCCATTAACATACTCTATTGCTGAGGGTATCGGCCTTGGCTTTATCACTTATGCTGCCGTTAAGGTAATGAGTGGCAAGGGAAGAGATGTTAATATCAGCGTATGGGTTATTTCAGCCCTGTTTCTTGCTAAAATTATTTTCTTATAACAGTTTATAAATACTATCGGCGATCGATTTCGCTAATACAGAGGTTCATCGGATATGAGTAATAAGTTCGTTATCACATGGGATAACATGCAAATGTACACGCGTCAGTTAGCAGAAAAATTGCTACCGGCTGATCAGTGGAAAGGTATTATTGCAGTTAGCCGTGGTGGTTTGGTTCCTTCAGCGATCCTTGCCCGTGAGCTTAACATTCGTCACGTTGATACAGTGTGTATTTCAAGCTATGACCACGATCACCAACGTGAAATGAAAGTGGTGAAGAAAGCCGAGGGAGATGGTGAAGGTTTCTTAGTGGTTGACGATCTTGTCGATACTGGCGGTACAGCTGAAATGATCCGTGCTATGTACCCTAAAGCGAAATTTGTCACGGTCTGTGCGAAACCGGAAGGTAAACATCTGGTTGATGATTACGTTGTGGATATTGCCCAGGATACTTGGATTGAGCAGCCATGGGACATGGCCGTGACTTACGTCGATCCAGTTTCAAAGCAGTAATATCACGTTCGACCTTGTCGATAAGTTATTTTAAAAAGAGGCGTCTGAGATGACGCCTCTTTTTTTTGTATAAAGAAAGCACTGATTAGTTAATACCTTGGGTATACTATAGGCAGTATGGTATTCCTGACGTTAGCCGCCAGTATTCTTCTTAGGCAGTGGCTTGGCTTTTCTAGACCAATGTTTTGTCGATCTGTTTTGTATAGAGCCAGTTATTGCCGATCTGATTATCATTGGCCTTATACCAATCGGGATCATTGCCCCGATTGGTATTAATCACCCATTGGTTCGGTTAATCGTGCAGGAAATAAGATTTTGATCACTGGAGCCAACTGTGTCTGACCCTTCAAAAACGAATTTATCTGAAAAGCTTTTTGCTCCTCGCCAAACCTCAAAAGAAACGTCGAGCCTGGTAAAGTTAGCCCATATTAGTTCTGCTGCTGTTCATAACGATATTGATGGCGATAGTGAAAATGGCTGGTACCGAGTTTTGCGTCGTCCTCAGTGGGCATGGCAAGGTATCGATCCCATTGAGATGGAAGCTATTTTTGCCAGAATGGCCAACTCTGATGCTGCCAGAACCAATGATGAGTTACTTGATACCGTGATTGGTTATAAACCGGGTAACTGGATTTATGAGTGGGCGCAATCGGGAGCGAGTTACCTCAAAGAAGCGCGCGCATTAGCCAATGCCGGTAAAACAGATCAAGCGGCCCATACTTTATTGAGTGCCAGCATGTACTACAGTATTGCCGCTTATCCGCACCTAAAAGGGGATGGGTTGGCAGCACAGGCGGAAGTGCAGGCCAGTCAAACTTACCGGGAAGCGATGGCATTAATGCCACATCAAATGAAAACCATTGATGTTAAATATGAAGGTAAAATATTCCAGGCGTATATTCACTTGCCTCGCACCGACAAGTTGTTGCCAACCGTGATTGTCAGTGGTGGTTTAGATTCTTTGCAATCGGATCTGTGGCGATTATACCGGGATTATTTAGGTCCGGCTGGTTTTGCTATGGTCACCCTGGATATGCCCTCGGTCGGTCACAGTTCCCATTGGGCATTAACCGAAGATACCAGTCGGTTGCATCAGGCTTTACTTCAGCAGATCCGCGATGTGCCTTGGGTTGATCACCATAAAGTGGCAATGCTGGGCTTACGTTTTGGTGGCAATGCCGCAATTCGTCTGGGCTTTATGGAGCCTAAAAGGCTGAAAACCTGTATCAGTTTAGGCGGAGCGATTCATGGGATCTTATCACAGCCGAAAATGCTGGATGCGATGCCACGGATGACCTTGGATGTGATTGCATCGAGAATGGGGAAAAACGGTGTGTCAAAAGCTAGCCTGACCTCACACTTACCAGCCTGGTCACTGAAACAACAAGGGTTGCTTGGTCGGCGAAAAGTGGATATTCCGATGCTGGGGATCAGCCTCAATAACGATCCGGTTTGCGCTGAAATGGATAATCAACTGATTGCGATGTCGAGCCGGGGCGGAAAAGCGATAATCTTACCGGACACACCGTTACACGATGGTTATCACCGCGCTATGACAACGGTTGTTGACTGGCTGAAGGAGAAGCTCGCTTGAGGTGGGCGAACTCTGCATCTTGAGGTAGCTTGGGTATACTTGTGTGGTCTGATGATGTAAATAAAATGTTGCTATACAAAGGGCTTTGTGGCTTAAATAGTATTATTGCCGAGTTGTGAATATGCCTTTTAGTCTGCGACTGAGCAGTTATATGTGTGATAACAGCTTTTTTGCCTGATGGCTGTTTTTTCTCTAATGACTGTTGTTCGGTATAACTATGGATGGGGATACGCTATGACTACTAACACTGTTTTTCCGCCTCATGGCCGTTTAATGACTAAATTAACCGCCTTGGGGCCTTATCTACGCCAACAGCATTCAAAAGAAGGAGAGTTTTTCTTCGATTGTCTGGCCAGTTGTATCAGCGCGAAAAAATCACCGGAAGAGCGTGAATTCTGGGGGTGGTGGCTGGTGCTGACGACGACCGACTCCGGATTTGAATATCGCTATTACTTTGGTCGCTATGACAGTGAAGGTAACTGGAATCAGGATAAGGTGCCAGCCAAACATGCCGAAGCGGTCGCCAAGACTATTGATGATTTCTACACTAAGCTGACAAATTTTTTACAGGAAGAGTGTGGTCTGGAAGTCACCGCAGCGGTGGATCTGAAAGAAGCTACGTTAGGTTCAATGGCATAATTGCAAGATTGGGGTCTGTCTTTTCTCTGCCAGGCCTATTTTTATGAATTCTTCCTTCTAATGCAGCATTTTTCTTGTGATCTGCCTATGGGATTGATACAACAATTAGACAAAAATTTATCCACTCTATTTGTTTAATTCCAATGGTAGATACTAATCACTTGAATGCTACAGAGCAGAACCTCGCGGGCGAACACTCTCAAGTTGAGAAACAGGCCCAATCCGTAAAGCAAAGCCATGCAGTAAAGCAGACGATTGTCGTTAAACTCGGCACCAGTGTGCTAACGGGCGGGACGCTGAAACTTGATCGCGCCCACATGGTTGAGTTAGTTCGTCAATGTGCCTATTTGCGCCGTCAGGGGCATAAAATCATTATTGTGACCTCTGGTGCGATTGCTGCAGGCCGAGAACATTTGGCTTACCCCGAATTGCCCAAAACGATGGCCAGTAAGCAGTTGCTTGCTGCGGTTGGTCAGAGCCGCTTAATCCAGGAATGGGAGAGCTTGTTTGGTATCTATAACCTGCATGTTGGCCAAATGCTGCTAACCCGTGCAGATTTAGATGATCGTGAGCGTTACCTTAACGCCCGCGATATGATCAATGCCCTGTTAGACAACGGGATCATCCCGGTCGTCAATGAAAATGATGCGGTTGCCACAACCGAAATTAAAGTCGGTGATAACGATAATTTATCGGCCTTGGTCGGTATTTTGGGCGGCGCAGATAAATTGCTGTTGTTGACCGATCAACCTGGTTTGTTTACCGCGGATCCCCGGCATAATCCAGAGGCAGAATTAATTCGTGAAGTACATACGATTGACGAAACGTTACGTAAATTAGCCGGTGGTAGTGTTGGTGGTTTAGGTACTGGCGGTATGGCAACGAAACTGCAGGCTGCTGATGTGGCACGTCGTGCCGGTATTGAAGTGATTATCGCCGCTGGCAGTCGTCCCGATGTTATTTCAGATATCGCTAATGGCCATTCTGTGGGAACACGTTTCCTGCCTCTTGAATCTCCATTGGAAAGTCGTAAACGCTGGATTTTAGCGGGTCCTCCACCATCGGGGGATATTGTTATTGATCCTGGTGCTGCAATCGCTGTGCAACAGCGTGGTAGTAGCTTACTGTCTAAAGGTATCACCCAAGTGAAAGGGCTTTTTGAACGTGGTGAAGTCGCCCGTATTTTTGATACCCGCGGCGTTTTGCTCGCTCGAGGTATCTGTCGCTATTCAAGTCAGGATATGGCTAAGATTGCCGGAAAACACAGCCAGGAGATCCACTCGGTTTTAGGCTATGAGTATGGCCCAGTTGCCATTCATCGTGATGATCTTGTTGTGATCTAAACCTAAGCCGTTGCTCCATTCTGGTTAATAGAGGAAGTATTGTGAATCTTGAACATATGGGTAAAGCTGCGCAGCAAGCGGCTTTCGAATTGGCTACTGCAGCCACAGCACAAAAGAATCAGGCGTTAGCGATTATTGCTGATGAGCTGGAAGCGAATAAAGATGTGATTCTGGCAGCCAATGCAAAAGACATTGAAGCGGCGCGCGAGGCCGGAATGACTGATGCACTCATTGATCGCCTGTTATTAAATGAAACAAGACTGAGCGGGATTGCAAGCGATGTACGCAATGTGATCGACCTAAGTGATCCGGTTGGCGCTGAACTCGATAGCCGTGTACTGGAAAACGGGATGCGTCTGAGTCGCCGTCGTGTGCCATTGGGTGTGGTGGGTGTTATCTATGAAGCACGTCCGAATGTAACTATCGATATTGCAGCACTGTGCCTGAAAACCGGTAATGCCAGCATTTTGCGTGGTGGCCGCGAAACCTTCCATTCGAATATGGAATTGGTCAAAGTGATCCAGCTGGCGCTGGAGAAGGCGGGCTTACCGGCGGCATCGGTACAATATATTGAAAAACCGGATCGTGAACTCGTGTCCCAGTTGCTCAAACTGGATCAGTACGTCGATATGATCATCCCACGGGGCGGGGCTGGTTTGCACAAGATGTGTAAGGAAAACAGTACCATTCCTGTCATTATTGGTGGCTTTGGCATTAGTCATGTTTATGTCGATCATTCGGCTGATCTCACCCGTTCACTGGACGTTGTCGAAAATGCCAAAGTACAACGCCCATCGGCTTGTAACGCATTAGATACGCTGCTGGTGAGTGAACAAGTAGCCGAAGCGTTCTTGCCTCGTTTGGCTGAGCGTTTAAATAGCAGTAACGTTGCTTTAGTCGCCGATGAAGCCGCCTATGAGTTACTTGAAGGTAAGGCGGCAGAACTGCGCCGTGTTGCGGACGGGGATTTCGACACTGAATGGTTAAGTTACACCCTTGGCGTGAAAGTGGTTCACGATGTGCAAGAAGCCATTGCTCATATGCGCAAGCACAATGCCAGCCATTCTGATGCGATTCTGACGAATAATATTCAGTCAGCAGAACAATTTGTTAACGCTGCCGGCTCTGCCGCGGTCTACGTGAATGCGTCTACGCGTTTCACTGACGGTGCGCAGTTTGGTTTAGGTGCTGAGGTTGCAGTATCAACCCAGAAGCTGCACGCTCGTGGCCCTATGGGGTTGGAAGAGTTGACCAGCTACAAGTGGGTAGGCCAAGCGGATTATTTAGTTCGCCCGTAGTTTGAAGGTGCGAGTATCTAGGTACTCGCATTTAATCACTCGGATCTTGTTCTTCCTTCTCAGCCTTTTCACGGTCGTGTTTCTCTTTGAGGTATTTGGCCTTGTCGCGGTAGCCAAACTTCATGTTGGCGGTATATTTTAAGGCCATAATGTTACTGACCACGACGCTGAGAACGATGGCTGAGATCACCCAAGGGTTTAGTAACCATTCCATTTAGACCTCACAGATATTCTTAATGAACCTAGTATAGAGGTTATCAAGGTTTGCCAGTATCTGCGACTTTCCTGCTATTTGGCTGCAATTAAGTGTGCGGTAAAGCAACTCAGGTGTCAGTTGTGCCAACAACTCCCGGCTCACGGGATGGTAGCTGATATGCCAAGGCTCGATGGCAACCCCGCCGCGATCTTCTGCATAGGGCAGATAAAAGCCATAGTCCGCCATATTGTCTTTAAGCCATTGATAAAAATCTGCCTGATGGCCCCCCGTTTTGTATTCCCATGGCTCTAATTGCAATTGGGTATCGGCGGGTAAACAGTTCCTTGCATAGACATCAACATCCGTGCCCCAGTGATGACGGCTGGCACCAGGCAATGCTGACCAACGCAAGATGGCAACAATTTTATCCAGTTCACTAAGCTGGCTGGTATCTAATGGCTGGCACTGGCTATCAAGCAATGGCCTGATGCCGTTGAACTTGTTGTTCCAGATTAATAACTGACGTTCAAAAGGGCGGAACGCACTGGCCAGCTGCAAATCAAATCCAGCCTGTTGCGCGGCTTGTTGTAGAGCTGCGAAAGCCGGTTGCATCTGATGATGCAACTGGAAATTTTGATGACTCACCAAGTGGCTGGTCTCTCTGCCGGTGAGTTGCCCGGCAGTAAGCTGCCGAGCAGAACGAGAGGTGATCATCTCAGTGCTTTTTCCAATACCTTCTGATACATATCAGTCAGCTTCTCAAGATCCGCGATTTTGACACACTCATTGACTTTATGGATGGTGGCGTTTACCGGGCCAAGCTCGACAACCTGCGCGCCAGTTCGGGCAATAAAGCGACCATCAGAGGTACCACCTGTGGTTAACAGTTCTGGCTTGGTATGATTCACTTCTTCAACGGCGGCGACGACGGCTTCGACCAATGTACCTTCATCGGTTAAGAACGGGTAACCGTTCAGTGTCCATTTTAGTTCATAGTTTAAACCGTGGGCATCGAGCATCGAATGGACACGGCGCTGAATGTCGATATCAGTCAGTTCGGTACTGAAGCGGAAATTAAACTGAACATGAAACTCTCCCGGAATGACGTTCGATGCACCTGTTCCTGCGGTAAGGTTGGCGATTTGGAAGCTGGTGGGGGGAAAGTAAGCATTACCATTATCCCAGGTCGTTCCCGCCAGCTCAGCCAATGCCGCAAGTGCCTCATGAACTGGATTTTCAGCTAAATGCGGGTAGGCGACATGACCTTGAATGCCTTTTATAGTCAAATCACCGGTGAGTGAACCCCGGCGGCCATTCTTGACGACATCGCCGACCGTATGAGTACTGGAAGGCTCACCGACAATACACATATCGATTTTTTCATTACGTGCTTCCAGGGTATCAATGACACGGGTCGTACCGTTGATAAATGGCCCTTCTTCATCAGAGGTGATCAGGAGTGCAACGGAGCCTGGATGATCGGGATTTTCTGCCAGAAAACGTTCAATAGCGACGATTATGCAGGCTAATGAGCCTTTCATATCGGCGGCCCCCCGGCCGTGCAGATAACCATCGATGATCGTCGGTTCGAACGGTGGGGTATGCCATTGTTCTAATGATCCGGCTGGAACCACATCGGTATGGCCGGCAAAAACAAACAGTGGCGCTTTCGTACCACGGCGAGCCCACAAGTTAGTGGTATCTTCAAATACCATGGTTTCAATCGTGAAGCCGAGTTTTTCAAGACGTGCAATCATCACGTCCTGACAGCCTGCATCTTCCGGTGTAACGGATTTGCGGCTGATAAGATCTTTCGCCAGTGCGATTACCGGGCTGTCTGACATCCTTGTATCCTTTATTACTGAGTAGAAAGTGACTTCTGAAAAATTTCTTGGTACTGGGCAGGCTTAAAGCCTAAATAGTAGCTATCGTTGTGAACAAGCAGTGGACGCTTGATCATTGCCGGGTATTCCAGCATTAGCGTAATAGCCGTTTCTTTATCGAGGTTCGCTTTTTGTTCGTCAGTCAGCTGGCGGTAAGTGGTACCGCGCTTGTTGACCATCGCTTCCCAGCCTAATTCAGACTCAAACTTCTCCAGCATGGCCAGATCTAAACCATCAACGCGGTAGTCGTGAAAGGTGTATTCCTGATTTTCTGCATCCAGCCACTTTTTCATTTTCTTGATGGTGTCGCAGTTTTTAATGCCGTAAACAATCGTTGTCATGTAATTCCTCTGAATCTAATGATAAGACAGTCGGTTATGAGCAAAATTCCGATGAGCGGGCTGCTGAAACGCTGTCTCTTTCTTTCTCTTTCTAGTTATTCTCCTAATACTGACTTATCCCAAGGTCAGACGCAAGAGTGTGATCTAGGTAACGTGGAAGCATTTAATGAGGCGGTTACTGAGCTTTTTATACCGATGCTGTATACGGCGACGAGGTATGGATTAACTACACAAATAGTAGGGCTTGAGTAGTTCGATTTGTTGTCAAAAGCTCGACATGGATTGGCTCGTGAGTAATATCCACGGCCTTACTTATGGAACAGACACCACATGAAAAAACTAGCTTATTCTTACTTGCGATTCTCTACCCTATGATAGGTGATAGGTGTAGACGCCAGATGGAAGCTGCAAGCAAGTACGCAGAGGAATACGGATTGTCTTTACAGGACGGCCAGATACACAAAGGTGCTTATTTTCTTGTAGAGAACCATGACAGATTAAGCAGGACTGAGCCTGAAGAGGTTTTGCATGCAAGAGGAAATAAAAAGAGAAAGTGAATGACTCTCCCTATTTGGATAGTGGTTGTCTAATCTGTTACCGCTTGGTCATCATGGCCTTAATTTCGGCCTCATACTGATCCAATGGGTATATGAAGTACTGTTCATCACATACTGATTGAATCATTCCACAGTCACGGTAAAACTGCTTTCTTCCTTCTCTTGCTTGCAAAAATAACGCGTACACAGCAACGTCACGGGAGGATATATAAGCAGCTTGAATCGCCTTACCTAACAGGAACTTACCCAGCCCTTGACCTTGGGCGGATTTATCCACAGCTATCTTGCTTAATAGGATACAAGGGACTGAACTGTAGTGGCACTTCCTGCGCTCACGGTTAGACAGATGACTTTTTACAAAGCTATTGCTCGATAACGTGAAATAGCCAATAACCTTGAGCGGTTCATCAGCGCCTTTATCTATAACGCATAAATGCGGAATCGAAATTCTGCGCTTCAGTTCCTTCTCCATTCTTTCGTGAAGGAAGGAGTTCAGCTCCTCGACCCCGCAATCAAAATTGTCCCAGCAATAATTACTTTCTGGATTGAAACGTTCAACCCTTACTTTTTCAGGTTTATCGTCCAAGTTTCCTCCATTGACATACCAATGATTTCACGCATTAGCGGAGTTGCTTCTGGTGGATTTTCCAAGGCGTTCATAACAGAGTCCCACTGTTCAGCATGAACACTTAATCGCTTATGCTCACTAATAACAGATTCCGCTTTAGATAATACCGCCTCATGTACAAATTTCGATACAGTGGTACCTGAAATTAATGCAGCTTCTTCTATTTTATTTTTTGCAACCTCGCTCGCTCTAAACTCAACACGCTCTTTTTTTAATGCACTCATTCTGTTATCTCCAACCCTTTTCCGTAGGTTTGTTTCTTCCGTGCTCACTCTATACCTAAAAATAAAGGTGTTGCCACCTTATAAATATGCTTCATAATTATTTTGTAATTACGGTGTTTTGCCGTACATGTGAAGTATCGTACCTATCCCCTTCTGTGTCAATAATTGTACGGTGAAATTACGGCAGTAATCCCATGTAAAAAATGGAAATTAGAAGCTGTCACTTAATCAAGAACCCAATTACACTCTAACCCTAGAATCAACCATGGCCGTCACTCGAGAGCCAAAATTATTTCAATTAATCCCTCTAAAGAAAATCAGGGAGTGCCACGGGCTTAACTTAAAAGCGTAACAAAAGATGTAGAGTATCCGGGTGATGATAAACAGATAGGAAACCATAATTAAGAATTACGGCGATCACTATGCACCAGAACGCTGGGATCATGAGTTTGTCCTCAGAATTATTCACTCTTTCTAGAAGTGTAGTGGGTGAAAGTGGTGAATCTCTTACATTCGAGATCACAAAAATGAGATCTGGGCCGCTTTCTATTCTGTATCGGCGACTAAACCGTCTCCCATCTTGATCAAACTCAACATTTCTTTTTTATTACCCTGAATAATGAAGCCTCTTTTATACCAATTTGAATAGTCATCTGTATGTTGTTATTCATCTCATTGTTATTTCCATCAATAGCAGTAAGTGGATAAGTTACTTTGGCATGCTGAATACATAGATCTGCTATGAGGAAAATAGAGCTCGGCTGTCAATCCGGAACAGGCCCGATGATTACTCAAATTAGTATTATGGAGGTCTCAATGGAACTGAATCCAGTTTTTGCTCGTCGTCTTTATCTGGCATTACTTGTCGAGCATATCGAAAGGCCAAATGTCCCAAGGCTGATTGAACAGACGGGATGGCCACGTCGTACCATTCAGGATGTATTAAAAGCGTTACCTGGTTTAGGAATAGAACTTACCTTTATTCAGGATGGCAAGCGACACAATGATGGCTACTATCAGTTAAGTGACTGGGGGCCTTTCGATCTGCAATGGGTTGAAGACCGGGAGGGTGATCTGATCACTTCACTGGCTAGCTAATATCTATTGGTATAAATGAAAAAACCGCACTTGTTGCGGTTTTTTTATTTGGCAACGATGAATGCCGGAGAGGTTACTCAAGGATACTTAAGGAGATGAGGGACAAACATAAGCATTGCCCATCAAGGTCACGGATGTAGCAAATGTTCGTGGCGCGTATAAGTCGATGGTATTCGCACCAAGTGCGCTGGCACGGTTTTTCAGTGCGTTAAGTGCCCCCTCGGTTAACTCCAGATTGCCAATGAATAAATAGGTGTACCAATGCCCCTCAGAACTGATGATGGTTTCTTTTGGGGTGCAGTGGCTGATTTTTTCGCTGTTATTCCACACAACCTGTATCTCTTTACTTTCATTGTTCAGCCGCGTTGTTTCACAGCCAAACAAGAACAAAGATACCAGCACAATCATCAGATCCTTTTTCATTATTGCCCTTGTGCTTCCAGATAAAGAACTGTCGCTGCGGTACGTGATTTGACCTGTAGCTTTTTCAGCAGGCTCTTCATGTGTACTTTTACGGTCGCTTCTGAAATAAATAAGGTATCAGCAATTTGCTTATTACGATAGCCTTTGGCAACTTCTTGTAAAATCTGCATTTCCCGGTCTGTAAGTGTACTCAGCAGAGAATCTTGTTCCGTGTTATCTTCTAAGTGTTCACGAACCAGATCGTTGTAGGCCTTGCCGCCAGATAACGCTTGTTTTAGCAGACTGATGAGTTCATCGGGTTCGGTATCTTTTAGCAGGTAGCCATCAGCCCCCGCCGCCACTAACGCTTTAATATCTGCACGGCTGTCAGAGACGGTCAGGATAACAATGCTGGCGCTGATCCCTTCTGCACGCATCGCATTGAGGGTATCTAAGCCTGACATTCCTTTCATATTTAAATCGAGCAGGATCAAGTCAGGGTTTTTCTCATTGGCCAGAGCGATGGCATCAGCGCCATTGCTGGCTTCGCCAATCAATTCAAATTCGGGTTCAAAACTCAATAGTTGGCCGATCCCTCGTCGCATTAACGGGTGATCATCAACAATCATTATTTTCCAAGACGTCATTTTGTTGTCCTTAAATCTGAAGTGAAAAGGTGAGGCTCACTTCACAGCCTGCGCCCGGCATTGTATTTATTTTAAGCACGCCATGAAGGCGCGATGCACGCTCTGTCATAATGGCTAAACCATAATGGTTTAGTTTTTCGTTTTTAGGATCGAAGCCTAATCCATCATCACGAATTTTTATATCTACTCGATCATCTTTTTGCTCACAAGAGACGACAATTTCGTCAGCTTGGGCATGTTTTATCGCATTGAGTACTGCTTCACGGATCACTTGCAGTAAATGTACCTGATGATGGGCATCCAGACTGAGGGATGATAAGTGGTTATCAATGATCAACAGGGCATCCGTCTGCTCTTCCAATGGCTTGAGCATCTCTACCAAGGCTTCACCAAAATTGGCTTCTTTGATCGTGAGGCGAAAGGTGCTCAGCAATTCTCTTAATTGGGTATAAGCGCCTGACAACCCGCTATCAATATCGGCCTGTATCTGTTTGGCGTTATCGGTGTCATTGTTGGCTAATTGGCGTTTTAGCAAGGTCATCTGGATTTTCAGATAAGACAATGATTGTGCCAATGAGTCATGCAGCTCGCGTGCGATGGTCGCCCGCTCCTCCATTAACAGCAATTGCTCGCTCTGCTTTTGAGCCTGGTTGTAATAGATCCCACGGGCCAAAATACGCGAGATATTATCGATCAACGTTTGGTCAGGGCAAGGCAAGGTATATTGCCACCATAGCTGGCCAAGAACTTGTCCGTCGATGTCTAAGTCCTGAAAATGCCATGGTTGGGTAGATTCAGTACCGACAGTTAGCTCAGATCGCCCGCCACTATTTTCTTCTATAATTAGTTTAGCAGCCGTTAATCCTTCTACTGCTACCAGTGTTTCTAGCATGGCAGAGAAATTTTGTGAGGTTAAACGGCTGACTGACAGTTCTTGTGAGCAGTTATAGAGTACCTGGAGTGATTCATTGGCGTGACGCAGGCGACGTGTTTTCTCGTTCACGTTCTTTTCTAAACCCCGATATAACTTACCGAGTTCAGAAGACATCTTGCAAAAATTATCGGCCAGGATACCTAGTTCATTATCACTTTTCACATCCAGTCTAATATCGAAGTGGCCATTTTGGACTTGTTCGCTGGCTGCGACTAATTGATTCAGAGGGGAAACGATTTTACGTCGGGTGAAATGAATCGTGAAAAGGGCGACGAGCAGGATCAGGCTTAACCCAATCCCCCCCATTACCGACAACACCTGCAGTTTTATGACAGAAAATTCCTGCAGCTCAAAGACAAAGCTATCAATGCGGTCAACGAAACTAGCGACGTCATTCAAAAACAGCTGGCGATCGGAGGTATGGAGCAGAGGGTGAAGATTTTCCCAGCGACCAATTAAGCCGTAATAGTGCTTTTTAATGTCGGTGGGTACTGTCCAGTGTTCCAGTGCGGCCATTGACGGCGAAAACAGAGATTTTTCGAAGAGATCTAAGTGATCTAACAATTGCGGTGAATCGGTTTGAATATCATAGGCTAAGCGATAACTCTGCATACGCAGCGAGCCGGAAACATTGATTGCTTCAGCGTCATTCAAACTGGAAGCAAGCGTAAGAAGCGCAAAGCTGGTGGTGGCAACTGATAATAACAAGATAGCCAGCATGGCGCGGGCTATGGTTGTGGTAACTGGCTTAAGGGGCCTGTTCTGCACAGTAATTCCTTATTTAAATCATGACTTATGTGATCGTAGGCATGCGTAAGCGAAGCTGGCTTCTGTATCCCTTAGTAGAATAGTGTGAAGGTTGTCATTTTATTTTATTGATCCAAGACAATTTCACCTATATTTAGCCCTTACTGGGTATTTAAGCAATTATTACTGGATTTAAACTAGTCATGTAAAAAGATGATGAGTTATGACAACTTTTATACTGTCTTACCGCATTGAGTGCTGCCCGTAAAAATGCTTATTTTCACGTTAGTTTACCAAAGGTGTTAGCAAATGTTCGATCGTTCACGTCGTAAAATGTTTACGCGTCGTCGCACTCCTGAATTGCAGCGCTTGCCATGGGTTATTGATGAAGCGTTTTTTACTGAGAGCTGCACCCGCTGCAATAAATGCATCAGTGCGTGTGAATCCCAGATTATTGTAAAAGGCGATGGAGGGTTTCCAACCATCGACTTTAACCATGGTGAATGTACTTTTTGCTACCGCTGCGCAGAGGTTTGTCCAGAGTCATTATTCCATCCACAGACGGACAATCCTTGGGAGCTGAAAGCTCAGATTAATCAGAGTTGTCTGGCACATAACAAGATTGAGTGCCGCAGCTGCGGTGATATGTGTGAAGTACAAGCAATACGTTTCAGGCTGCAAGCGGGCGGAGTTGCCCAGCCAGAGCTGAATACAGATGATTGCACCGGCTGTGGTGCCTGTTTATCGGTTTGTCCGACATCAGCAATCACGATGGTGACTAACGAATTAGAAGAGAAATAGCTTATGGCACAACAGGAAGTTCATATCTCTAGCCTGGTTGTACATGTAAAACCTGATCATTTAGAAGTAGTGAAAACTCAGATACTTGATTTCCCAAACACCGAAATTCACGGTGAGAGTGAAGCGGGAAAGATCATTGTCGTTCTGGAAACTGCGAATCAGGGTTACGTGACTGATACTATAGATAAAATCAACAACTTAGAGCATGTTTTAATCACTTTTTTAGTGTACCACCAAATTGAACACTTTGATCCGCAATCTGAGGATGATTCATGAAAATGACAAGACGTGCGTTTGTTAAGGCAAACGCGGCTGCATCAGCGGCAGCTGTTGCTGGTATTACCTTGCCAGCGTCAGCAACTAACTTAATTGTTAGTTCTGATCAAACCAAAATTAAGTGGGATAAGGCTCCGTGTCGTTTTTGTGGTACAGGTTGTTCGGTACTGGTAGGTACGCAGAATGGTCGTGTCGTTGCCACTCAGGGTGATCCGGAATCGCCTGTCAACAAAGGCCTGAACTGTATCAAAGGTTATTTCCTTTCTAAGATCATGTACGGAAAAGACCGCCTGCAAACGCCTATGCTGCGAATGAAAAACGGCAAGTTTGATAAAGACGGCGACTTTGCCCCTATTTCCTGGGACCAAGCCTTCGATATTATGGCTGAGAAATGGAAAGCTGCACTGAAAGAGAAAGGCCCGACAAGTGTGGGTATGTTCGGTTCTGGTCAGTGGACAATCTTTGAAGGTTATGCCGCATCAAAGATGATGAAGGCCGGTTTCCGTTCAAACAATATCGACCCGAATGCCCGTCACTGTATGGCTTCTGCTGTGGGTGGCTTTATGCGTACCTTCGGTATTGATGAGCCGATGGGTTGCTACGATGATTTCGAACATGCTGACGCGTTTGTGCTTTGGGGCTCAAACATGGCTGAAATGCACCCGGTTCTATGGACACGTATTACTGATCGCCGTTTAAGTAATCCTCATGTCAAAGTAAACGTGTTGTCGACCTACTATCACCGTTCATTTGAACTGGCTGATAACGGTATGATTTTCGAACCGCAGACGGATCTGGCAATTGCGAACTTTATTGCTAACTACATCATCGAAAATGATGCCGTGAACTGGGACTTTGTTGATAAGCATACTCACTTCAAGCGTGCGACGACAGACATTGGTTACGGTCTTCGTGATGAGCATCCGCTGCAGCAGAAGGCTGAAAACCCGAACGTCGGCAAAATGCACCCGATGAGCTTTGAAGAGTATAAAGCGTCGGTTGCAGAGTATACGTTAGAAAAAGCATCTGAAATGTCTGGGGTTTCTCAAGAGAAACTACTGGAGATGGCGAAGCAGTACGCTGATCCGAAAGTAAAAGTGATGTCGCTATGGACCATGGGTATGAACCAACATACTCGCGGTGTGTGGATGAACAGCCTGGTTTACAACATTCACTTATTAACCGGTAAGATCTCGCAGCCGGGTAACAGCCCGTTCTCGTTGACGGGTCAGCCGTCAGCCTGTGGTACAGCCCGCGAAGTGGGTACGTTCTCTCACCGCCTGCCGGCCGACATGGTGGTCGCGAATCCTAAACACCGTGCGATCGCAGAAAAAATCTGGAAACTGCCTGAAGGTACAATTCCGCCAAAACCGGGTTACCACGCAGTAGTCCAGGATCGGATGCTAAAAGACGGTAAGTTAAACGCTTACTGGGTTATGTGTAATAACAACATGCAGGCTGGCCCGAACATTAATGAAGAACGTTTGCCTGGTTACCGTAACCCGGAAAACTTCATCGTTTGTTCTGATCCGTACCCAACAGTAACCGCTCAAGCGTCTGACTTGATCCTTCCGACTGCAATGTGGGTAGAAAAAGAAGGCGCTTACGGTAATGCCGAGCGTCGTACTCAAGCCTGGTACCAGCAGGTTGAAGCGCAGGGTGATGCAAAATCAGATCTCTGGCAGCTAATGGAATTCTCTAAACGCTTCAAGATTGAAGAAGTGTGGGGTGATGACCTGTTAGCGAAAATGCCTGAATACCGCGGTAAGAGCATGTATGAAGTGCTGTTCCGTAATGGTCAGGTGGATAAGTTCCCGCTTTCTGAAGCGCAAGAGCTTAACGATGATGCAAAGGCGCAGGGCTTCTATCTGCAAAAAGGCCTGTTTGAAGAGTACGCGGCATTTGGTCGCGGTCATGGTCACGATTTAGCACCGTATGATACGTATCATAAAGTACGCGGTCTGCGCTGGCCGGTTGTTGATGGCAAAGAAACACAATGGCGTTTCGCTGAAGGGTCTGATCCTTATGTACCAAAAGGGTCGGGCTTCAATTTCTATGGTAAGCCAGACGGTAAAGCAAATATCATTTTTGCACCGTATGAGCCAGCGCCTGAAATGCCAGATAAAGATTATGACATGTGGTTATGTACTGGCCGTGTATTAGAACACTGGCATACCGGTACCATGACTGCCCGTGTTCCAGAACTGTACAAAGCAGTGCCTGATGCGGTTTGTTTCATCCACCCTGATGATGCTCAGGCCCGTGGCCTGCGCCGTGGTGATGAAGTGTTATTGGCATCTCGTCGTGGTGAAGTTCGTTGTCGAGTAGAAACCCGAGGCCGTAACCGTCCTCCTGTCGGTTTGGTCTTTGTACCATTCTTTGATGCTCGCATCTTGGTTAACAAACTGATTTTGGATGCCACTGATCCGCTGTCGAAACAGACAGACTACAAGAAGTGCCCAATCAAGATCACTAAAGTTTAATTAATCGTGTGAAGTTAGCTATCTAGCATAACCCTTAGTGATTTACTTAGGATGGGCGGGATAGCTAACGCTCTCGAAACGAATTTAGCCCAAAGGCGGAGAATACAATGAAACGACTAGTTTTAGCGGTTATGGCTGTTGGCATGTTATTAGCCGGTACCGTTCAGAGTGCAGAAGAGCTTAATAACCAAGCTGTTACAAATCCAGGTGGTATTGGTGGCGTAGAATCATTGCGCGGTGCAAGTGAGCTGGAAACCACCCGTCCGGCTGATGATTTTAAACGCTACCCACGAGATCAAGGTACGATTGACAGTGATTATGTCTATCAGCCACCGCTGATCCCACATACCATTCGTAATTACGAAGTGTCACTGAATGCCAATAAATGTCTGGCTTGCCACAGTTGGAAAAATGCGAAAGAAATGGGCGCAACGAAGATCAGTGTAACTCACTACCAGACCCGTGAAGGTCAGGTATTGTCAGATGTTTCACCACGTCGCTATTTCTGTCAGCAGTGTCACGTTCCTCAGGCTGATGCAAAGCCATTGGTTGAGAATAGTTTCCAACGTGTTGATGCTCTGCGCTAATTATAGCCGCAATAAAAAGAGAGGCTATATATGAACATTTTAAAGGCATTTTGGAGAAGACTGACATCGCCAAGTAAAGTGGCCGTTGGTGTCGTCTTATTTATGGGATTTATGGGCGGCTTGTTATTCTGGGGTGCATTTAACACCGGAATGGAAGCAACCAATACAGAAGAGTTTTGCTCAGGCTGTCATGCGCCGATTGTGAAAGAGATCCGTGAGACGGTTCACTTCTCGAACCGCTCTGGTGTGCGGGCTATTTGCTCTGATTGTCACGTACCGCATAACTGGACAGATAAGATCGTTCGTAAAGTGCAGGCATCAAAAGAGCTGGTGGCTTTTGCGATGGGGACTATCGGTACAGAAGAAAAATTCAAAGAGCGCCGGGCATACCTTGCTAACCGTGAGTGGCACCGGATGAAAAATAACGACTCACAAGAATGTCGAAACTGTCATAACTTTGAATATATGGACTTTTCAGAACAGGGCCCACGTAGTGTTAAACAGCACTCAACGGCATTGGCATCGGGTGAGAAGACATGTGTAGATTGCCATAAAGGTATTGCACATAAACTACCTGATATGAAAGATGTTGAAGGTTGGTAATAACTAAAAGGTGAGCATACGATGAGTACATTAGAGTCGATTATTTGGCACACACTAGGTTATGCCGCAATGCCTGTTATCATTTTAACTGGGTTTGCTGCTGTCGCTGCGATATCGATAGGGGTACTGGCGCTGGGTAAAGACAAGAATACCTAATCCCCCCGACTGTAGTTAGGGCCTGCTGAGTAAAAAATAATAAAAAGCCATGTCTGTCAGACGTGGCTTTTTACTGCGCGCCTCCAAAATTATCCTGATTAGTATTATCTGGGTGGGAGCTAAGGTTTTATATAACCGGCTTCAGAGAGCTTGCTGCGGAATAGTTCTGCACGTTTACGATTAACGCCGAAATCTGAATAACCCACTCGTGACTCTGAACGTACAATCAGCTGCTTGTCTTGCCGGCGTACTTCAAAATCATCAACAAACTTAAACACGCGACTACGGCATTCTACCCGAATATAATCATCGCTCTGAGAGCCTAAGCTGGCGCCAGGCAGTGAAAGTGCCTGCTGGGTAATAAACTGCCAGTTGTTGAGGCCGGCTTCGTTCAGAACAAAATCCGCTAAATGATATTCCTCTCTCTTATCAACAGTCGAGACACAATTTGGCTTCTCTTGGCATGGCTGCATTGAGCGATCAGGGAATGACACGTTATCAGTGTCGGCATTTGAACAACCGAACAAAATTACGGTGCTTGCTAGCAGAAATAGTGGCTTTACTAATTGAAGCTTCATCATTGCCGTCCTGTTTTTTTGTGTGAGCTTAATTACCGTGTGGATCTACGGTTGTGTCACGATTGCATCAGAAAAGCGGCAAATCCTGCCCATGAGGCCAAGAGTAGCACCCATGGCAACCAATGTTGTTTGTGAATGACGACTTGTTCTGGAGTGGCTGCAGCCTCTTCTTTTGGTAGCTCTTGTTTGCCACTGACCTGTTTTTTACGCAGCTTGTCACGTTCACGCGCTTTGGTTTTTTGCTGTTTCTTATAGAGATCGATGCCTTTTTGAATGCCTGCCGCAACCAATTTAGTCTGATCTTTGGTTTGGCCTGGCTTTTGTGTCGCTTTTGCAATGCGCATTGCTTCAGCTTGCGTTTCTGGCGAGGGGGTATTTTGGTTTTTCTGGATGGTCATTTTAACTCCGCTCAATGGCCTGATCATAGAGGTGTTTTTTGTGATTATACCTTGTCCCTTATCTGGGTGTGAGTCTGTTTCAGTGAATATAATTGTGACATATGTAGGAATATTTCAATCTGTTACGAAACACTTCTCGGCTCGCCTTACTACCTATAAATGGTTAAGTTATTGATATTTATTGGATGTAATCATTTTTTATAAAATAATTGAAGTTGTTATTACATCGTGATTTTCGTAATAAAAACAGAATTTATGTGTTTATTAGAAGGCAAAGCGTGATCTTGGCTACAAGATGAATAATTGAAAAGTGCGGTGTACCACAGAATTAACCACTGCGAGGATACTGTTTCATCGAGATGAATTATCTTATGAAAACAATAAATACAATGTACATTATATTCAATTGGTTGAATTTGGTCTGATTTGCCACCATTGCTCATAGAGAGAGAATGTGTGAGGAAACACTTTGTTTTATCCAATTGATGCTTATGACAAGCATGGCTTGTTAAAGCCTTCGATGATGTTGTGGCTAGCTTTGGCATTCAGTGCTAAAGCGTGGATTGTCTTTGTAACGGCTGGAGCCAGCCGCGATCAGGGATCGCAAATACTGACAATTTTCTATCCATTACGAGAAAGCTTGTATATCGGTATGGTGATAGGGCTACCCGCACTACTGTTGATGTGGTTATCCGGCCAGCGATATAAAAATCACAACGTAATGAATTTTTTATGGCAGCACGGAAAAAAACTATTACTTGCTGCCTATATAACTGATTGTTTACTGCAACTGTATCACCTGTCGCTCACACATGGTGCATTCAACTGGACTCGCGCAACGACGATGTTGCTTACTCTGTGGTTCAGTTTGTATCTGATGAGAAGCACCCGAGTCAGGAATACATTTGCAGATAAGCCCATAGAGAGGTAAAGCAAATGAATGAATGGAGTAAAGGTTTAGTGCTCTTTAGTGCACTGTTAAGCCCTTTGGCCATGGCTGACTGGTTATTAGACATTAACTTTGAGCTGACTGGTTTAGATACCAAGCAGACGGTAAATACGTCACTGTCTCTGTTACCTGGTGAAGAAACGGTTTTTTTCGGCACATCAGAAGAGGGGAGCAGTGCGCGAGAACTGGTTGGTAGTGCGGAGTTGCTGGAAGTATCAGCGGAAGAAGTGGTAATTGCTTTCAAGGTACAAGAGCGTCTTGATGATGGTGCGTGGCGTACAATTATTTCACCAACACTCTCAACGGGTTTGAATACGCCTGCATTATTTGAAACGGTTGATGACAATTCCCATGAACAGATAAAACTTCAGGTTGAAGTGACTTCGGTGTGATACCAAATTCATTAATAATTTGAATGGTCAGATCATTAATGGCATTGGTATAAGCTGGCTTAAGATTGAATGGTATAACGCTCCTGACGGGAGCGTTTTTTATGGCCGTACATTTTGCTATCAGCACGCGATAAAAAGTAATCGGGAGTATCACCTGAGCGGTAAATCGTTGTGCCGACACTGGCACCGATCTGAATTTGATAGGGCCCTATCATAAATGGCTTTCTTGCACTGGCTGCGACCTGTTTCGCCAGTTGATTAGCCTGGCTTTCAGTTGTTGTTGTCAGCAATACAATAAATTCATCGCCCGCTAACCGGGCAAAAAATGCATTTTCAGGCAACAAGCCATTCATTCGGTAGCAGAACTGCTGTAGCACCCGATCACCGGTTTGATGGCCATAGGTATCGTTTACGACTTTGAAATTGTCCAAATCAATAAACAGCAGGGCAGGATTGGGTTGTCGATCTTTTCTGTTGCTGACGGTTCGATGCAGAGTTTCAATTAATGCATAGCGGTTAGCAATGCCCGTTAGCATATCTTTGCGAGCTATGCGTTCCGCTTTTTCTTCAGCTTTAATTCTGCGAGTGATTTCTTTTTTCAGGTTATTGTTTGTAAATAAAAAATAACAAGCAGCTAAGGAAGTTAAGGCGAGTAATATGGCGCCGATTTGTACCCAGCTTTTAATGTCTTGCCAGGTTAATTCTGAGCGTAAGGGGTAGAGAAAACTCTCATCAATAGTCGTTGCTGGGATCAAATTTAATGCGGCGAGCTGATCGGCAATTTGCTGCCAGCGGTTAGGATTCATACGTCCGATCTCGATTAAATCAGACATGATCATTTGTGCCGAAGTCGTGAGCTCAAACCTAAGATGTTCACGCGTTTTGTTGGTCTGGTATCGCTGCTCGATAACATCTAGGGTTTCTTCAATGTTGCTTAAGGCATAGTACCAACCCTCAATGCTCGCCTGACGGAAACGGTTGACGAGCTCTGGGTTGTTTCGTGCCAGATCCTGATGGGCGAAGATGATATCGCTATAGAAATTAATACCGTGATCTGCCGGGTTAAAAATCAGAGCATTAAGACCGCGCTCTTTCAGGTAATAGGGTTCATTGGTCAGATAGCCGTTGAAAGCATCGATCTTTCCACTAATCAAATCTTCAATATTGGCAGAGGTGGTGACTTGCTCTAATTCTGTACGCTCGATATTATTTTTAGCTAATAACGTAATGAGTTCAGCGTCTTCGGTGCCAGAAAACATCATCACTTTTTTTCCCACTAAATCATCGAGGGTCTGGATGTTACTATTATCAGTGGTGATCAGAATAGAAGGGGATTGCTGAAATACTGTTGCGAGAGCGACTAAAGGGAACCCATGACCGTAGGCAACGAGTACCTCAGTGTTACCCACACCAAAGTCGGCACGTTTAGCGAGTACCTCTTTTAATGGAACCTGATTATTGCCACCGGGTTTGATAACAACATTAAGACCGGCTTGTTGATAAAGGCCTTTTGCTTTTGCCATGTAAAAACCCGCCGATTGCGCCTGATGTAACCAGCGAAGCTGCAGCGTAACTGTCTCAAGCGCAGCAACGCTAGAGCTTATGGTTATCAGAATGACGGATAGAGCAAAACAAAAAGTGCGACCCACAATATGCAACTAACCCCTGTTTGTTTTTCAGAGCTAATATTGATAAACATAGGCAGTGTTGTAAAGGTTTTCTGTTGTTAAATGCGATAGCTGGCAATGATTTGGTCGGTTAATAATGCCGGAAACGTTATAATTAATTATCTAGGTTTCAGTTAAAGAATATTCAGGAGAATCATATGGCTATCGCACAACCCGCAATATTGCCAGAAGCAGGCCCTTTTGCCCTTTATGTGGTAATGAAGGTTATTGGAGGCAAGGACGCTGTTATTGCTCAATGTCAATCGCTGCATCAAACATTGGCAACACTGAACGAGCAGCAGCCTGATGCTAACCTTCGTGCGAGTCTGGCCTTTGGTAAAGCCTTTTGGCAGTCTTTAGATAAAGGCTGTCCTGTAGAATTTGATGATTTTAATCCGCTTGGTAGTGGTGATATTACAGCGCCGGCAACGGGAGGGGATATTCTGCTTCATATAAACTCAAGCCGTCATGATCTGAATTTCTACACCTTACGTTGCTTCCTCGAACCAGTTTCAGAAAATATTGAAGTGTTAGACGAGACTTATGGTTTTAAGTACCTTGATTCTCGTGACATGATTGATTTTGTTGACGGAACGGAAAATCCGAAAACCACAGAAGCCCGCAGTGATGTTGCTTTGATCAAAGATGGCGAGTTTGCTGGTGGTAGTTTCGTGATGGTTCAGCGATTCGTGCATAACCTGCCAGCTTGGAATCGTCTGAATATTCAGGCGCAAGAAAAAGTGATTGGTCGAACAAAACCTGACTCTGTTGAACTGGAAGATGTTCCCGCAGCTTCTCACGTTGGTCGTGTTGACCTTAAAGAAGAAGGTAAAGGCCTGAAGATTGTACGCCACAGCTTACCGTACGGTACGGTAACGGGCGATCACGGCTTGTTGTTCATTGCCTATTGTCATACTCAGCATAATTTCAATGCGATGCTAAATAGCATGTACGGCGAGACGGATGGTCAATCGGATCAGATGCTGCGTTTCACCAAAGCAATCACAGGCGCATACTTCTTTGCACCGTCGGTTGAGATGCTGGAAAGTATATAAGATAAAAAACGGGAAGAGCGGTTTTAAAGCGGCTCTATGGCCCTAAGGACCTATGGATAAACTGTTTCGAGTAACTAGGTACGAGTTTAGAGTGGCGAGGATAAGACGCTTTAAGGGCCTAGGAAAAACAGGTTCAAGGAAGAGCAAGAACTTGACACTTCACTTAGGTTTTTGAAATCTGCTTGCAGGACCATAGGACCATAGGACCATAGGACCATAGGACCATAGGACCATAGGACCATAGGACCATAGGACCATAGGACCATAGGACCATAAGACCATAGATTCTTATATCTCGACACTAGATACTCGTATCTATTTTTTGCTCCCATAAACAAAAAACGCCACCCGAAGGCGGCGTTTCGTTAAGACTGAGACAATCTTACTTCTTGATGCGTAGAACTGGAGTTTCACCCACAGTTACAGCGCCAGAAAGTTTGTTCAGTTCTTTGATCTCGTCCATGTTAGAGATAACAACAGGAGTCAGAGTTGACTTTGCTTTCTCTTCTAGTAGCGCAAGATCGAATTCGATAACAGTGTCACCGACTTTAACAGTTTGGCCTTCCTCTGCAATGCGAGTGAAGCCTTCACCTTTCAGTTCAACAGTATCGATACCAAAGTGAACGAAAAGCTCAATACCATCGTCAGACTCAATAGAGAAAGCGTGGTTTGTTTCGAAGATCTTGCCGATTGTACCGTTTACGGGTGCAACCATTTTGTTTCCAGCAGGCTTGATAGCGATGCCGTCACCAACAATCTTCTCTGCAAAAACAACATCTGGCACATCTTCGATATTTACGATTTCGCCAGAAAGTGGTGCGATAATTTCGATGGCACCAGCTTCGTTGCTGTCGTCAGAAACCAGCTTCTTCAATTTGTCAAACAGACCCATATCGTTGCTCCTAAGCGTTGTTATTCTATCTGCAGCTATATTAGCAGATGGTCTTCTCTACGATGAATTTTTCTACGTGTGCTTCGATTTCAGCAGCCGTTGGTAGGGCAAGTGCTTGCTCTGCCATAGCTTTAACATCAGCAAAGTTAGCGTTACGGATAACTTTCTTAATGCGTGGAATTGAAATCCCGCTCATGCTGAACTCGTCCAGACCCATGCCTAATAGCAATAGGGTAGCACGTTCGTCACCAGCTAGCTCGCCACACATGCCAGTCCACTTACCTTCTTTGTGAGAAGCATCGATAACTTGCTTGATCACAATCAGTACTGCAGGTGATAGCGGGTTATATAGATGAGAAATAAGCTCATTTCCGCGGTCAACTGCAAGAGTATACTGGGTTAAGTCGTTTGTACCAATGCTAAAGAAGGCAACTTCTTTTGCAAGGTGGTGGGCGATAGCCGCAGCAGCAGGTGTTTCCACCATTACGCCGATTTCGATTTGCTCGTCGAAAGCAAGGCCTTCAGTGCGTAGTTCAGCTTTGTATTCTTCAATTGCCGCTTTCAGTTCACGGATCTCTTCAACAGAGATAATCATCGGGAACATGATGCGGATCTTACCGTGTGCAGATGCACGTAGAATACCGCGTAGCTGATCACGAAGGATCTCACGACGGTCCAGGCTGATGCGAATGGCACGCCAGCCCAGGAATGGATTCATCTCTTTAGGAAGATCTAGGTATGGGAGATCTTTATCACCACCGATATCCATAGTACGGATAATTACGGTTTCGCCGTGCATGGCTTCAGCAACGTCTTTATAAGCCTGGTACTGCTCATCTTCGGTTGGAAGAGAATCACGGTCCATGAACAGGAATTCGGTACGGTACAGGCCTACACCTTCACCGCCGTTACGGTTAATACCGTCACAGTCTTTAACGGTACCGATATTACCGCAAACTTCTACTTGCTTACCATCAAGGGTAATAGCAGGAAGATCCTTCAGCTTCGCAAGCTCGTCTTTCTCAGCCTGGTACTCGTCACGGATCGCTTTGAATTTGGTTAGCTCGGCTTGTGTCGGGTTGATAACGATTTGGTTGTTGATTGCATCAACAACCAGCATGTCACCATTTTGAACACGAGTTGTAATATCGTTTGTACCTACAATTGCAGGTAGCTCCAGAGAACGCGCCATGATAGAGGTGTGCGAAGTACGGCCACCGATATCAGTAATGAAGCCAAGTACGTAATCCAGGTTGATTTGTGCCGTCTCAGAAGGCGTCAGGTCGTTTGCAACCAGAATTACTTCTTCGTTAATTGCACTTAGATTAACGATGCTGATACCTAATGCGTTTTTAACGAAACGGCTACCGATATCACGGATATCCGTTGCACGCTCTTTCAGGTATTCGTCATCTAAAGATTCTAGCGTTATTGCCTGCTCTTCGATAATAGAGTGAATAGCAAGGGCTGCAGACGCTTTGTTGTCTTTAATGGAGGCTATGATTTCTTCTTCAAGCTCTTCATCCTCCAGCAACATGATGTGACCTTCAAAGATCGCTTCCTTCTCTTCACCGAAGGTGATACGTGCTTTTTCTTTGATTACTTCTAGTTGCTCAGAAGATTTTTTTCGAGCGTCGAAGAAACATTGAATTTCGTTATCGATCTGGTCTGCAGAGATTGGAGTCTTGTTAATAACAATCTCGTCTTCTTGCAGTAGCAGTGCTTTACCAAAAGCAATACCAGGAGATGCCAGGATACCTGAAATCATAGCCTTACCTTAAATTAACTAAAAAACTAGGGAACGTAATAAACAGACGGCGGATTAGTGCAGCGTGTCCATTAGAGCAACCAGGTGGTCTACTGCAGCTTGTGCCTGAGCACCTTCAGCAGAGATAGTTACGTGAGTACCTTTAACTAAACCTAGTGTTTGTAGTTTGAACAGACTTTTTGCACTTGCGCTCTTACCGTTAGAAGTAACAGTAATGTCTGCGTCGAACCCTTTAGCTTCTTTTACGAACTGAGCCGCTGGACGAGTGTGTAGACCGTTTTCTGCAGTAATCTCAACTTGTTTCTGATACATTTTTCACCCCGATTATCGATATAATATTTTTTGATTTAATTGCGTAACTGAAAGAAAGCTTAACGTGTGTAGTCTTAGCTTGCTAATCCTTAGTATAAACTACCCAACAGTTCGCCGTTTTAGCTTAATCCAAGTCAAATTTTCATGAGATTGTTTGTCTTGGCTGCATCTTCAAGGTCAAAGTTTAACCCTTTATTTCGATGCTTAAATTAAAACATTGCGAATTTATATTAAACGTAAAGGGAAAATGCAACAAAAAAGCCCCCGCAGGGGCTTTATAAGGCAAAAATTGGTTATCGATTACTTAAAAGTGTGATCACTGTTGGGTTTCTTTGTCTGTAAAGATACCCGTAAACAGAGCCGTGGACAGGTAACGCTCACTTGAACTCGGTAGCACAACGACAATATTTTTACCGGCAAATTCTGGGCGTTCAGCAATGCGGTTTGCAGCCACCACTGCGGCACCGGAAGAGATACCTGCCAGAATGCCTTCTTCTTCCATTAGGCGACGTGCCATTATAATAGAGTCTTCAGAGCTGACGCGTTCAACTTCATCAATCAGATTCAGATCAAGGTTGCCAGGAATGAAGCCTGCACCGATCCCCTGAATTTTGTGAGGTGCCGGTTTCACATCTTCGCCGTTCAGGGTCTGGGTTATAACCGGTGACTCAGAAGGTTCTACGGCAACCGTTGTAATGGCTTTGCCTTTTTGCTGTTTGATGAAACGGCTAACACCTGTCAGCGTACCGCCTGTTCCGACACCAGAAACGAAGACATCAACGTCACCATCTGTCGCATCCCAAATTTCCGGCCCAGTCGTCTTTTCGTGAATTTCAGGGTTGGCAGGGTTATTAAATTGCTGCAGTAACAGATATTTAGCTGGGTCTGATGCTACAATTTCTTCTGCTTTATCAATGGCGCCTTTCATGCCTTTTGGCGCTTCTGTCAGTACCAAATTTGCGCCCAATGCTTTAAGCAGTTTACGGCGCTCAAGGCTCATGCTTTCAGGCATGGTCAGTGTCAGCTTATAACCGCGTGCAGCAGCAACGAAAGCCAGGGAAATACCGGTGTTACCACTGGTCGGCTCAACCAGTTCAATGCCTTCTTTTAAGAGGCCTTTTTTCTCGGCATCCCAAATCATATTTGCACCGATCCGGCATTTAACGCTGAAGCTTGGATTACGGGCTTCAACTTTAGCCAGTACATTACCTTTACTGACGCGGTTCAGACGTACTAGCGGAGTATTACCAATCGTTAGCGAGTTATCTTCGTAAATCTTGCTCATGCTTTTCGTTCCTTCGTGACACGTTCTAATTTCAGATAAAGTAAGCATAAACCGTCATCGGTATTTGGAAAGTAATTTATTGTTATATCTTATTGTTATAAAAGAAGACCCTAAATTCTAGGCTCGAGGCTCCAGAGGGAAGTGCAGTCGTGAAAAGAACGGATCCATGGTCTATGGCCGATGAGAAAGGCTCTTGGACTTTATATGCAGCAGCTGCTTGATAATAAGCAGATTATTTTTTTGAAGGTTTAATTTAGAGTACGCAAGGCGCATTCTGCTCATAGCATTTGAAATAAAAAAAAGGAGAGCTTATTCTCTCCTTTTGCCGAGTATCTAGTACCTAGTACCTAGTACCTAGTACCTAGTGGCTAGTGGCTAGTATCGAGTATCGAGTATCGAGTATCTAGCACCTAGCGCCTAGTATCTAGTACCTAGTATTTAGTACCTAGTATTTAGTACCTAGCACCTAGCACCTAGTATCGAGTATCTAGTATCTAGCACCTAGTATCTAGCACCTAGTATCTAGCGCCTATCATCTGCTCTCGGTAATGATCGACCCACATTGCCGTTGCGCCGCAAACGGCGATTGGCATGACAAATAAGTTCAGTATTGGTGTCATGGTAAACAGCATGACTAAACTGCCAAAGCTGAGTGATTTTCCTCGTTTGAGTTTCAAGGCATCACGCATTGATTCGAACGGAATTTTATGATTATCAAATGGGTAGTCGACATATTGAATGGTCATCATCCATGCGCTGAATAAGAACCACAATACCGGCCCAACGGTTTGGCCGATAGCCGGAATCCAAAGCAGGATGAGCAAACCAATGGCTTTTGGCAGGTAATATTTAAGTTTAATCCATTCTCGACCCATGATCCGCGGTAGATCTTTCATGATCTCCTTTAATCCCGCATCAGGCGCCGGTTTGTTGGTCAGTTTGGCTTCTAGGTGTTCTGCCAGTAAGCCATTAAACGGCGCAGCAATCCAATTGGCGATGGTACTGAAGAGATATGAAAATATTACCAGCGTTGCTATCGCAAGCAGTGGCCACAGCAAATACGACAGCCAATCTAACCATGACGGTAATGACGCTAACCAGCTGTTAATCCAGTCACTAAGTTGACTTAATACAAAACCAAATGCACTGCCAAACAACAGTATGTTGATTAATAGAGGCAGAATGACAAATCGTCGGGTCCCCGGTTGCATGGCTAAAGACATGCCTTTAAAAAAGTACCCTGCGCCACTGATCGGGGCATGGATGATTTGCGGTTTCGACATTGAATACTCCTTACACAAAGTTCTCATCCAGAGAGGTAATTATTCTCCTCTTGATGGGATACAGAGTGTATGTTAACGGGGAGAACGGTGTAGAATCAAATCCCAAACTTGCTGTCGTAGGTAATAAGAGGGAAGTTTGGCGGTTATTTTGTCTGAATTTTGTGCAATTTTGTGCTCAGCAGCACTATCTTGCACGAATACCAATATTCATCTTCTCATTATTAATTGAGTTTTGGTACATTAAGTTAATAGTAGGCTTTAAACCCGTTAGCTTTTAATCAGCTCAGGTGCTTTTGTAAGCCCTGTGACACTTTTACTATCATTTACCCCGTAAGGGATAACGAGTTAATTCAGAGTATTCATAATGCAGGAATTGCGTCTGGTTCTTATTATTGTTGGTGCGCTGGCTATCTCTGCGCTTCTTTTACACGGTCTTTGGACCAGCAGAAAAGAAAAGCCCGCGAAATTTGGCGAGAAACCGCTGGGTAAGTTAGGAGAGACTAACAATGTTGATACCGATGGTTTTGATCAAGATGGCGTCGGTTCCGTTCGGGTGGTCAATACTGCACCTGAAGAAGCAGAGAAAAAAGCCCATAAACGCACAGAGCCTGAATTACATTTTGGCGAAAAGCTGCAAGCTGATCCGCTGCTTGATGTAGCCAGTGACACATCTTTTGTCGATGATGTGGCGGATTTGCCAAAAATGTCAGCAACCGCTGAAAAAATTGAACCGCGGGCGAGTATCAATACAGACCAATCAGAGCCAGAGACGGTGCCTGTCACTGAACCATCTGCGCTAATCATGCCCGTTGGACCGCAAGGGCAGGCTGAACCTGTTCAGGTCGTTAAAGCTGAGACGGCAACTGTTGATACCGCCTTTTCTGAAACACCGAATGCTCAACCAAGTAATATTGAAGAAGCCAAACCGGTTGTTGCTGATAATTCACCAGTGGTTGCCGATGTTATTGAACCTGAAGAACCAGCTCCTTCTCCTGTCCCTATGATTGAACCCGAGCCGGTACTGGAACCGAGTTATCTGGCGTTGAGTGTTCATGCCCGTAATGGGGAGATGTTGCAGGGGGCAAAATTATTTGGTTGTCTCGAGCAGCACAATCTGATTTTTGGCGACAACGCGGTGTACCACCGCCACGCTGATCTGGCTGGCATTGAACCGGTACTGTTTTCTGCCGCCAATATGATCCATCCGGGCAACTTCCCTGAAGGGGGCGCAGACAACTTTGAAACGCCGGGTGTTTCTTTCTATTTGATGCTGCCTTGTTACGGTCGCGCGGATCAGAACTTCAATTTGATGTTACAAACGGTTCAGCAGATTGCCGATGAATTAAATGCCGATGTGCTTGATCATGAGCGAACCATGATCACACCGAACCGAATCGACGAATATCGCGAAAAAGCTAAATTGTACAGCCAGATCTAACCCCCCCCTTGGTTAAGAGATATCATTTCTATTAGGCTCCTGCAGAGGAGCCTTATTTTTTTAGGTAGGAAAAGTAATGAGTACCGACATTCAGCAACAACTTGCCGCGTTGCGTGAACAACTCGCATATCATGGCCACCGTTATTATGTAGAAGATAATCCAGAAATCCCTGATGCTGAATATGATCGCATGATGCAACAGCTACTGGTGTTAGAAGCTGAACATCCGCAACTGATGACGGTTGACTCTCCTAGCCAGCGAGTTGGCGGTACTCCACTTGATGGGTTTACCCAAGTAAAACATGAACTCCCTATGTTATCGCTGGATAATGCGTTTAACGACGAAGAGCTGCAGGCTTTCGAAAAACGGATGCAGGATCGCCTGATCTCTGCAGGAAAATTAAGTTACTGCTGTGAACCTAAGCTCGATGGCTTGGCGGTCAGCCTGATGTACGAGAATGGTGTTCTGGTTCAGGCGGCAACGCGGGGCGACGGCAGTACAGGTGAAAACATTACCACCAACGTACGTACCATCCGTTCCATTCCGCTGAAACTGCGAGGAGAAGGCTGGCCGGCTCGGCTGGAAGTTCGCGGTGAAGTCTTCATGCCTAAAAAAGGCTTTGATGCGCTGAACGCACGAGCTCAAAAAAAAGGTGATAAGCCCTTTGCCAATCCGCGAAATGCAGCAGCAGGCAGCCTGCGCCAGCTAGACTCAAAAATCACCGCGACCCGCCCATTAAGTTTCTATGCCTATTCTGTCGGCGTTGTCGAAGGTCTGGAGCTGGCACCAAGCCAGTATGATCGCCTGGTACAACTGAAAGGCTGGGGTATACCGATGTGCCCTGAGATCAGGCAGCTTGATACCCTGAACGATGTGATTGCCTACTATCAGGATATCGGCCAGCGTCGCCAGGATCTGGCTTACGAAATCGATGGTGTCGTAATTAAAGTTGATGATGTTGAGACACAAGAGCAACTTGGATTCGTAGCGCGAGCACCTCGCTGGGCGATTGCCTATAAATTTCCGGCCCAAGAAGAGATGACGATACTTAACAATGTTGAGTTTCAGGTCGGGCGAACGGGGGCGATAACCCCGGTGGCGAAGTTAGAGCCGGTTTTTGTCGGTGGTGTTACCGTCAGTAACGCGTCACTGCATAATGCCGATGAAGTAGCCCGCTTAGGCGTGATGGTTGGCGATACCGTGATTATCCGCCGGGCGGGTGACGTGATCCCTCAGGTTGTTTCTGTTGTTGAGTCACGTCGTCCTGAAGACGCCAAGGCAATTGTATTCCCAACAGAATGCCCGGTGTGTCAGTCGAAAGTGGAACGCGTTGAAGGCGAAGTGGTGGCGCGTTGTTCTGGCGGCTTGTTCTGTCAGGCGCAACGTAAAGAAGCCCTTAAGCATTTCGTTTCACGTAAGGCGCTGGATGTCGATGGCTGCGGCGAAAAGGTTATCGAGCAGCTGGTAGATCGGGAAATGGTATCGACTCCGGCGGATCTGTTTAAGCTGTCGGCGGGTATCGTGACCGTGCTGGAACGTATGGGGCCTAAATCTGCCCAAAAACTGATCGATTCCCTCAATCAATCAAAGTTGACCACGCTGTCGCGTTTTTTGTATTCACTTGGTATTCGCGAGGTCGGGGAAGCCACTGCTGCAAATCTGGCTAACCATTTTGAAACCTTAGAAGCCATTGCGAAGGCGACGAAAGAGCAGTTAGTTACGGTTCCGGACGTCGGTGATATTGTTGCTGAGCATCTGTTCAACTTCTTCCGTGAACCCCATAATATGGAAGTGATCGCTGACTTACAGGCCGTCGGTATCCATTGGCCTGCGATAGAAAAGCCGGATGCGGGCGTTGAGCTGCCCCTCGATGGCAAAGTTGTGGTCTTAACCGGTTCCCTATCGCAACTGACCCGATCTGATGCCAAGGCGGCTTTGCAGGGGCTAGGTGCCAAAGTCACGGGCAGTGTCTCAAAGAAGACTGATTTACTGGTTGCCGGTGAAGCGGCCGGCTCGAAGTTAGCCAAAGCACAAGAGCTTGATATCGAAATTTGGGACGAACAAACGCTTGTTAATTTCATGAATCGTTAATTTCCCTTCTCTCCTTCTCTGGGTATGTTCAAATTTGCCATAAAAATGAACATACCCACTTATACCCTCTCTCTTTATTTCCAGTTTTAATTATCCCCTCCAGTTATTTCGCGCGTCTAAAATAGTTCAATTATATTTTTACAAATATGACGACCTTCAATATGTAATTATGAAAAAGGCGTGATATTTTTTAGTGATACCTCGCATTTTATGTTTCTTCATATTTTGTATCTCGTTGTTATATAGTGATTTTTAGGTTTATTTACAAGATCTTTGGGCGGGATTTGATCTTGATCACTGTAGCGCAGAAACTTTGCACTGGGTCATATTTTTTGAAGAAGAAAATAAGTTCTAGTTGATGTTTTGCGCTGCGAAAGTAGTCTTGTACCTGAAGTTTCACAGGGGTTCATAAAGAACTAAAAAAATATGATTTAGCCGAATTTAGATTTCGGCTGACATATCGGGAGAGTTACTTGATGTCTTCGGCGGCCAACCTTTAAGGCTCAAGTAAACAGCTAATATTTTTTAGGAGTTATTCCATGGAAAACATGTTTAAGCGTTCAGTTTTAGGTGTGGCAGTTGCAGCGGCTGCAATGGCTTCAGTTGCGGTTCAAGCAGCACCAGCAACATCAACTATTGATTTGTATGGTCTGGCTGCTGTCTCTGTATGGGGTGGTGAGGCTGAAGGTAATGACGGTAGTGGTGAAGGTACTTTAAATGTTCTGAATGAATCACGCTTCGGTTTACGTGGTACCCTCGATCTGGAAAAAGGTCCTAAGATGTTCTGGCAGATGGAAGCCGGTGACGTAGGCGATGGTGATGATGCGGGTATTTCTCGCATGGGTTTCCGTGATTCCTTTATCGGTTTTGAATTTGATGCCGGTAAAGTTCGCGTTGGTCGTCTGTTAACACCAGCATATCAAATTGTTGACTGGCCATTCTCAGGTAACAAACTTGGTGAAGTGTTTGACTGGACGGGTGCTGTTGAAGGCGGTACAAACTACGATCGTGTTTCAGACAGCGTTCGTTTTGATACCGCCCAGTTTGGTGCGGTAAACTTCTCATTAGCGGCCGGTAAAGGTAACGTTACTGAAGATGGAAATAATTGGTATGGCGCTTCTGCACAAGTAAAAGCAGGCCCAGCGGTATTCAGTCTTGGTTATGAACTTGGTACTGACCGCCAAGTAGACACTGAAGATGAAGAGAACAATGTACGTTCTGACACTCAGTTGATCATTGCTGGTGTCGAGGCAAAGTTTGGTGCATTTGGTGCTCACGTAGCTTATAAAATCACGGGTGCCGAATATGATAACGGTGCGCCAGACCAGGATCAGAATGCTTACTCGGTAGCTGTCAATTATACAATGGAAGACTGGAAATTCAGCTTAGGTTATGCCGCTCAGGAAGATCTGGAAACAGGCGGTGTCAAATCAACGCCAACATCCGAAGATATCGTCACGTTTGATGCGACATACTTTATTGACCCAAATGCGTCAGTGTTTGTACGTCCTTACCAGATCACTCGCGGTGGCGAAAGTATGTTTGGAGCAGGTGTGGGTATTTCGTACAATTTCTAACGGGTATTTTGCCTAACAGAAATATAACGTAATATGATGTTAAAGCCGACTGTATATCAGTCGGCTTTTTACTTTCTATAAAGAGTGAAAACTGTGTCAATGCATAAAAAAGGCTCATTCATGATTAATGAATGAGCCTTTTTGTTGTTATCCCGGTTGGTATTAAAGAGTTAATGGATATTGGTGACAGCCCAGCTTAAAAACTTCTTCTTTGTTTTATCGTCAGCCTGGTTGAACCAGTGTTGCAGCATCATTTCAGCTTTATTGGATTCAGTAAGTTGTGTTGACGCAGCGGTATTGGCTGTTGATTGAACAACGGCTTTAGATGTAACTTTCTGTGGCTGAGCAACTGAAGCGGTTATTACGTTCGCGGTTGAAACGCCAGCGGTGATACTGGCAATAGATCCACTCATATTATACTTCTCAACTTCACGAGTGTAATCAGGTGCAAGGTTAAACCCTACATGCAGCGTATCGTATACGAATGGATAATCATTCCCTGATTCCTTGATCGTAAACGAAAGCTCGTTGTTGAAGTCGCGTCCTTCATCTAGTGTCTGGATGTTCGGAACGTCGAGTGTTAGCTGAGTATTATCGCCATCAAAACGGATAACGATAGGAACGGATTTAAATTTTGTTGTTTTACTGCCCGATTCTCTGACGACTTTAGCAATACGGAAAACGACCTGATTGGTACCATCTGGCAACTCAATCTCTGGCTTATGATCAAAGCCAAACATGGAATAACCGGCATCTTGGCCATTAATCACCAGAAGTTGAATTCCCTTCGGTATTTCCATTGTTACCTGCGCCGCTGCTGTCGGTGCAAACGGTAGCAACATCGTTGCTAGAGCAAGTTGTTTTACCTTCATAAAGACTCCTTGAAGGGGCCGCTGAACCTGTGAGCGGCTATCCCGTTAAAAGTTATTTCGCACAACGATTTTACTTGGTTGGTCGGGTGTGAAAAAGCTTATTTAGCCTCTCTATAGTAGTAATCAGAGCTCAGTCGCAACCATGATATTAATTACCAGATTGGGCATGGCTTCAGGCAAGTTGATTCTATTTGTGATTTTTTAAATTGTTTATCAGATATTTAGAATATTCACTGGCTGTATTGTTTGGCTTTTTGATTTCAGAGGAAGTGATTAATCAATATTTTCTCGATAGTATTTATTGCCATGAAAAACAAGCTGAGAATCGAAAGTAAGTTCACTTGTCAGTTAACCAAACGGGAGGAAGATCACCTTTTTGGTCAAAAGAAAGATAAATTAATATTTAGTAAGCACAGGAAACCTCATTAAGTGGTTGAATTTTGTCCGTTTCACGCTCGGTATTGCGATTGAGTGCACAATAATGCATGTGTGTTGCGGTTTATGTTT
Organism: Photobacterium sagamiensis; assembly: GCF_050337085.1. Taxonomy (NCBI): domain Bacteria; kingdom Pseudomonadati; phylum Pseudomonadota; class Gammaproteobacteria; order Vibrionales; family Vibrionaceae; genus Photobacterium; species Photobacterium sagamiensis. The sequence goes on from NZ_JAKJSP010000021.1 coordinate 39,166, forward strand.
TCTTGTGTGTTTGACTTATCTTGTTGGTTTTGTTGGGTTTATATTTTTTTAGATTTTGCTGGTTTGAAGGTTGTCATAGTTTCTTGGGTACTATCTTCACGGGTCGAAAAAAGCTTGTAGTCTTGCTCGTGTTCAAAACAACTTAACAATAAATTTGTGTGCTGACCTTCGGCGGCCAACTGAGGAAAGTACACATAAAACAGCTATTTATTAGGAGTTTTCCATGAAATTGAAAAGAACATTATTAGGATTAGCAGTAGCATCTGCCGTTTTATCGGCACCAGTTTTGGCAAGTGAAAGTGCGACGTCCGGTTTTTTTGATGACTCAACCATCAATGGTGCTATTAATGTTTGGATGCGTGACCGTACCCGTGGTGATGTCGATGCGAATGGCAACGACACATCAAAAACGCCGAATTTAGATCACGGTTCACTGTATATGTCGGTTGATTTTAATTCGGGCTATGTGGCTGATACTGTTGGTTTAGATCTTAACGTTTATTCAACGTTTGATTTGTGGCAAAACGCTTCTCCTGACCATGAAATGAACTTCTGGGGTGTTGATAATCCATATGATATGAGCCCAACGACTTCTAGTGGTTGTTCTGGTGCATGGGAATCAGACTGTAACGACAATGGCGGAGCATTCCAGACTGCTGCATTCAAATTTAAGTTTGGTGATGCAGTAACGGCTAAATTAGGTTATTTCCAGCCATCGGTTCCGAGCGCCATGGGGGTTAACTGGTCCTTTGCTGCTGGTACTTATACCGGTGGTGAAATTGGTGCAAACCTTGGCAATCTGGCATTAGGTCTGGTTGTTGCTGACGAATATCGTGCACCTTGGTTCAAAGATAGCTATGAGTTCCGTACCGGAACAGGTTCAAGTGCTGAAGATGCAGGCACTGCGTACTCTTTAGGTGGTCGTTATACGTTTGATAATGGACTGCTGTTGGATGCAGCTTATGCAGCATTAACAGATGGCGATCGTACAAATGCTCACGTGAAAGTGAAGTACACAACCGCTGATGGTTGGTATCTTTCTCCGCAACTATATGTTGTTGATGATGATAACCAATATGACTCAACGGCTTACCAGTTAGCATTCATTTCGGCTAAGTCTTACGGCCAGTACTCTGTCCGTGCTGAAGCGACATACACTGCGGCAGATTCTACGGATACGCGCGGTCATGTGGGTAATCTGTCTTATCGTTTGACTGAGGCATACGGCGGTTCCAATGGTGCTTATGATATCTGGTGGAATAACCGTTCAGATTTCAACCACGATGGTGAGCTAGGCTTCTTCGGTTCTGTTGCGCGTGATTTCTCTGATATGGGCGCACAAGGCTTCAGCGCTGGTGTGAATGGCGTTTATGCATTTGGTGCTAAAGCCGATGGTTATGATGAGCTTGTTGAATACTCAGGCAGTGCATTCTTGAACTACGCGATTCAAGGCGGTGCGCTGAAAGGTGCAAACTTCGGTATGTACTATACATACTATGTTAACGACTCAAATGCTGGAAACTGGGCTGGTTACTCTAATGGCTTCCAGGACGAGACTGACTTGAAAGTTACGTTAACCATTCCATTTGCGATTAAATAAATAGCAAATGTTAGCGACAAAAGCTGAGTATGAAAATGCTCAGCTTTTTCTTGAAAGGTACGAAAGATCGTCTTAGTTGTATGCCAAACCTCAATTACTAAGAATCGCTAGTCATCAAATGGCTTTTTATAAAATTTAAGCTACAGTTTTTGTGATGAAGATCATAAAGAGATGGCTTATGAAAAACTTATTAGTAGTTGTAACTTTGTGCGTGGTGTCTTCTTTTCCTGCTTTTGCCGCACAGTCAGGTGGTGCGAGTGCGATGCCAATTTATCGTTGTGTTGTTACCGATGAGAATGGCAAGAGCGCAGAAAGCTGGGTTCCGCAAACTGTTTGTGCATCGAAGGGCGGTAAAACCATTTTTTAAAATGGCTTGAATTAACTATTTGGGGGCAATCTGCCTCCTAATGGTTATTTATCCTATTTTTATACATGGCTCTTTTATGTTGAAGCTACCCAAATGGTAGAAACGTATCTTTCTTTATTATCTAACTACCCAAACCACCTCAGGTGCAGAGTTCAATGAGAATTCATTGGCTGTTAGTCATGGCGCCATTTTAGTGAATAGTGGTTCTATTCAGATAGTATATAGAGAGGTAAGAGTGAAAGTATTTAGTATTCTGTTTTTTATCAGTGCATTAATAGGGTGTGCTTCAAGCTATGAAGCTAGTTCAATAACTAATTGGTTCAAGGTAGGGCAATCTTCTGCAATTCAAGGCGATGTTATTCTCAGCAGCCAGAATCTATCAAATGAAATGAAGCTAGACTCCATTTTTCCAATTGATTATCAGCAATATTCTGACGGTTACGCAAAGGGGCTGGATGAGTTTTGCAATGTCAAAAATGCATTTGTTTTCGGCGCTAAAGGGCACCGTTATCACGGACAATGTGAAGGTCGACGTAACGAACCTCATTTTAAATATGAATGGGAAAGAGGCTTCGAGCAAGCGATGTTCCCGAAAGGACCGCCTGGTTAATGAAGTCTCTTGGGCATAGATTATTGTAGATTTACATCACAGTGTTAAAATACCCCGCAATAATCATATCGCAGTGGCCCTCACTGCATGCTCCTTCATTACTAAGGTAATTTTAAATGACGGTTAAAACTCGCTTCGCACCGAGCCCAACAGGCTTTTTGCACGTAGGTGGTGCTCGTACAGCTCTTTATTCTTGGTTATTTGCTAAACATATGGATGGCGAATTTGTTCTTCGAATCGAAGATACTGATCTTGAGCGCTCTACACAAGAAGCGATCGATGCCATCCTTGAAGGTATGGAATGGCTGGGTCTGGATTGGGATGAAGGTCCTTACTATCAGACTAAACGTTTTGATCGTTATAACCAGCTAATCGATCAGCTACTGGCTGAAGACAAAGCCTATAAGTGTTACTGCCCGAAGCTGCTGCTTGACGAACTTCGTGAAGAGCAAATGGCTGCCGGCCTTAAGCCGCGTTATGATGCAAATCACCCGAAGGTTGTTGCCGCGAATGCTGCCGCAACAGAAGACTCACCGTTTGTTATCCGTTTCCGTAACCCGAAAGAAGGGACGGTAATTTTTGAAGATAAAGTTCGCGGCCATATCGAAATTGCTAACAGCGAACTCGATGATCTGATCATTCGCCGTACTGACGGTAGCCCGACGTACAATTTCTGTGTCGTTGTTGATGACTGGGATATGGGCATTACCCAAGTTGTGCGTGGTGAAGACCACATTAACAACACACCTCGTCAGATCAACATTTATGAAGCCTTAGGTGCACCTGTACCTGAGTTTGCACATTGTGCAATGATCTTAGGTGATGACGGCGCAAAATTATCTAAGCGTCACGGTGCGGTAAGCGTTATGCAATATCGTGATGAAGGTTATCTGCCACAAGCACTATTGAACTACCTGGTGCGTCTGGGTTGGTCTCATGGCGATCAGGAAATCTTCTCTATGGAAGAGATGATTAAGTTGTTTAACCTGGGTTCAATCAGTAAGTCAGCATCTGCATTTAATACCGATAAGTTATTGTGGTTGAACAACCACTACATCAAGACTGCTGAACCTGAGTACGTAGCCAAATACCTGCAGTGGCATTTAGATCAGAAGGGAATTGATACCGCGAATGGCCCAGCTATCACAGATGTGATTGCGCTGGTGGGTGAGCGTTGCAATACGCTGATCGAACTTGCAGAGCAGTCTCGCTACTTCTACCAAGACTTCAGTGAGTTTGAAGCCGGGGCGGCGAAAAAACACCTGCGTCCAGTAGCGAAAGATGCACTGGCATTGGCACTGGCGAAAGTAGAAGCATTAGCTGAGTGGAATACGGAAAACTTGCATAAAGTGATTGCTGAAACTTGCGAAGAGCTTGAAGTCGGTATGGGCAAAGTGGGTATGCCACTGCGTGTTGCTGTTACTGGCCAGGGTCAATCACCGTCTGTTGATGCGGTGATGATGATGGTGGGTAAAGAGCGCGTGATTGCTCGTATTAACATGGCTTTGGCATTCATTGCCGAGCGCGAAGCAAACGCATAAATGAACGAGCGGAATGATTTTTCATTCCGCTCGTTATTGCTTGTACTTAAGTTACTTCTTATTTGATTTATGGATTAACAAATAGCGTTCCATGCAAACGTTGATGTTGGTTGCACCTGCGCAGTATCTGAAAGCATCTTGGTCTAGAACAAGTGGAGTACCCGCAAGAGTAAATGCCATTGAGTTAAAACTGACTGACAGTAACGCTGCTGTAACAAAAATCATTAACTTTTTCATACGCAATCTCCCATGTACCGTTGAAGTTTCAATTCCTTATTATTTTATAGGTAACATAATTGAACCTACAAAATTCCGCATTTATCGCATAAAAATGAACGTTTATAGCTCATTCATTTGAGATCATAGAACAGGAACATATTTTTCAAATCTTAATAAGCACCGGCTTCCTTATGCTTAAATACAGACCTTATAAAATTTTCAAAATTTCAAAAACAGCATAAATTTGATCAAGTTAACAGAATTGTGGAAAGTGTGAATGTCAGGATATTGAAGGTATTGACATGAATTCATTATGTTTTTATTATCGACTTGTCTTTTGGGGCTATAGCTCAGCTGGGAGAGCGCTTGCATGGCATGCAAGAGGTCAGCGGTTCGATCCCGCTTAGCTCCACCAAATTTTTATTATCGTTTTGTCTTAATTATGAGAATGCGATAGTTGCTAGATCGATAAAACTTCGCCTCAGGTGAGGTTTTTTTATGCCTGTCAGTTCGTTATGGTTCGATTTCTGCTTAGTTTTTATTTTATCTTTTTGCGCATGGCAAGTTTGTGCTGGGTGGTATTATCAATAGATGAAGGAAAACAGACTGATGCTGAAAGATAGTAAAGTTGGAAAGAGAATAGAGGAAATCAGACTAGGTTGAAAATGGCGCTCCCTGCAGGAGTCGAACCTGCGGCCTTCCCCTTAGGAGGGGCTGTGTATTTGTCATTATAAATAATTTTTAACATTAAAATTCAAGGGTTTACTTGTGTGTATTAAAATGTAGCATTTTTATATAGCACTTTGGGGTGGTTGATTTTATTAATGCCGATAGATACATATGCTGTAAAATTGAGCAAGTGGGTAAATTTAAATAGGATAGTGTTTTTAAAATGCTAAGGCTCTGATACTATGACTCTATGTCCCCTTAGTTCAGCTGGATAGAACAAGAACCTCCTAAGTTTTAGACACAGGTTCGAATCCTGTAGGGGACACCACATTCAAGAAAGCCAGCTTTATCTGCTGGTTTTTTTCATCTCAAGATAATAGCCACTCTTCTTTTTGGTTAAAATTCATCCCTATATAATTAAATTTTAAGTACAAAAAAGCCCCCATAAATGGAGGCAAAAAAAGTAATCAATGTAGTTCGTATATACTTAGAGCGTATCGTTGTAGAGATAAAACTTTTCGAAAATAACCTGCTTGGCTACATGATCAAATCCGTTTCTGATTTCACACGGAACGGTATCATCACCGTATTTTAGTTTTCTGCCCTTAATCTTCCAACCTTTCTTGCTAAATTTAACTTGGCATTCGCCGTCATAATAAAAGCGTTTACCGTCTTTTAAGTCGGGTACAGGACTAACATCTGGGTGAGGATGAACTTTTGCTTCGCTATAGACTGGTACAGTTTGCTCGCGGGTGAAGTAAGCTCTTTTTCGCTTTATTAAGCCGCTTTCATGAGGCCGTGGATAACGATTATGCTTGGTAAGCCACCGATTGGCCGTCAGTAACAAAGGTTGAAGCTGCTCACTTGCTGCTTGATTGTAAGTTGAGATATCTGTTTCGTTATAAATGTTCATGAATTTGTCTCTTGTTTTTATTATTGACTTGCTAACTATAAAAACATGAACATTAAAAACAGTCAATTAGGACTAATGGATAATATGTATAAATCGACGTTTAAACTTGAAGTTAACCTTTAATGGTTAAATATTAAATTTTTGATCACCCTACTTACGTAACAAGCAGGATTTAAAAGAGGCAGCTTATTACTTATTTACTAAGTAATACTTTTTTTAAAATGTCTCCCAGCGCTTCGCGCTGAAGTTAATCGACTGGTTGTTATTGTTGCTGTGTTGAGTTTTTTGAAGTAACTAGAAGAGAGGATTTAGTTAGATATCAAGTAAGATGGGATATAAGGTATTTAAATAAAGTAACCATTTCTAAGTTTTGTGTCAAGCTATTTTCGTGCTTAATTGCTTGTTTTAATTAATATAAATAATAATAAACATTTGTCAGGTTTTATTATCATGCGTTAATTTGCTTTCCAATTTAATAAGCATAGTAACCGACTATGCTTATCATATTGCTCTCGTACCTCAAGCGATGATAAGCGTCGGTTGGGGACTTCATCCCCTAAAACCCCTGATAACTTTTTCTTATGCGCATTTTCAATGCTTTATCTAAAAAGTTTACTTGTATACTAAAAAGTAATTAATTTGTCAGCTATTTTCTTATTATTCATAGTGTTATAGTTAATAAAAGAGAATAGATGAAGTATGTCAGGATTCCAGTTTATACATGTAGAAACTTATGCAAAAGTTTCTACTAAAAAAGGTAAACCAGCTATGGAAAGCATTGTTAATGAAGCAATGCGAGAGGATGGTTATTGCCCTCATGTTTATCAACCTCAGCCTCCACAAATTTTATTAGGTTTAGATCCTCGTAAGCTCCCTCAAATCGCTTTAGATCGCGTAAAGAAAGCTAAGGACAAACAAGGGCGTAAGATCCGAAAAGATGCGCCATTACTGCTTGCTGGCGTTATTAGCCTTGGTGCTGAATCTGATGTTAATTTCCGTGATTTCCTAAAACGATCAATTGCTTTCTTGCGTAAAAAATATGGCGCAAATCTAATGTCGGCCGTTCTTCATCTCGATGAATCTCATCCTCACTTGCACTTTTATGCGGTTCCTAACGTTAAAGATGGGGTGTTCAATATGGCAGAGATCCATGACGGGATCAGGGCGAGAAATGAATGTAAGGGCGGTTACTCCCAAAAATCCAATGCTTACAAACAAGTGATGCGTGAATTTCAAGATTCGTATCATAACGAGGTTGGCACAAAACTTGGTTTAACGCGCCTAGGGCCGCGAGTACAACGGCTAACAAGAAAAGTGTGGAAAGCACAACAGAAGCAAGCTCAAGTGTTGCTACAGCAGCGTAGAGAGCTTAATAAACAGCAGCGACAACTATTAAAAGATAAGTTGCTTCTAGATGGTGAGCGGCAGGATATTGAGTTACGTGAAACTGAACTTACTACTATCAGCGGCACTTCATTTTTTAGTAACAAGCATGAGAAGAAGAATAAATACTTAAGAGAGCGATTGCAGCGATCACAACTGAAAAGTAGCGATGCAGTGATAGAGCTGGATGAGAAACAGCAGGGCATTGCTAAGCTGTTTCGAGAGCTAAAAGCACTTAAACAAGACAATGAAGCTTACCAAAATAAGTTCGATGCAATGAGCTACAAGATTGAATTAAAAGATCAATTTATCCAACAACTAAAATTAAAAAGAGATAATAAACATGAAAAAAAACATACTAGAAGTGAACAATATACTTACCAGCCTTAAACAGATCGCGCCAACGCGTGAACGTGAGTACATTCGCTTAATCTGGTCGATTACCAACCATATAGCGATCCATTCAGCAAATGGAAAAGAGCAAGAGATTGAAGTGATGACTGATCTTCGTCAGTTTATAGAGTTGCTAAATGAGAAGTACCCAATTGGGTCTGATGAAAATATTGGCTATGATAGTTATTTAATTCCAGAACGAAGATAATATTATAATTGATAATTTAATTCTGGGTGGTTATTATATTTAATAATAAACTAGAGGTCGCATTTTAATGCGGCTTTTTTTACGAATATCTATTACTGCTATTTGACAGTTTAATTACAAGTGGACTAATATATTTGAATTAACCACTTGTTCTTTTGAGAAGTGGAGTTTATATAATTAAAGAATATTATAATGATAAATAATAAAAAAATAAATCTTAATGAAATTAATGAGTATTTACTTCAGACAGGCATCCAACAGTTAAACAATAAATTCAGTATGGAGAGTGCACTCCATCAACTGAATGATCTTCAATCACGCCTTGACGATGTTCTATATCGTAAAGATCAATATGGTCTACAGGTTGTTGTTGCTGAAAAAAATAAAAGCAAGGAAAAAGTAAAGCATCTGAAATGTCAGAAGCAGCGGGGTGGTTGGGATATTTTGGATGTATATTTAACTGGTGGTAGAGATGAAATGGAATTATTGAACTTAGCTGATTTTGAGAAACAGTTCGAAAGCAAATTGGTAACAGATGAGATGCAGCAAGAGTTTGAGTTTTAACATGAATCGATATTTCGCCAATGGCGGTTTAGTTGGTGCTTTCATTCAAATGTAATCGTTTAATAACTTAGCAATGCAAGAGACTCATGTTGAAGTGCGAAAGCACTTCAACAATTAGTAATTAGTCATGATTAATGCTGTTTGATAGCTGCTTTCTTAGCTCTGACACTTCAGTTCTAAAACTAGAAGACCAGGTATCATCATCGCTTCCATCTTTTTTGCTTTGTGCGCGTTTGAAAACAGCTTCTAAGGCATCATCCAGTTTTTTTGGTGCTGTTCCATTTTTATACAGAATGTGAACTTTCATAGACGAATTACGTATTTTATGAGTCCATTGAGATAATTCATCTAAATTTTGTGGATTTGAGGTAACAATATCGAGTAATTCGGTACTTGCTTTATGGCGTTCAGCAAGACGCCATTTTTTGTATTCTCGTTTGTTTGTTAGATAGTTTGAACCGAAAAGAGTCAAAATTTGACCTACAATTCCGCCAGCAAGAACTGATGTACCTATGACATTAAGATCCATGTAAACCATGCCTATATATTTGATTAATACCGTAAAAGTTGATAGTTTAATATGACTTTTTGATTCTACCATAGAGTGTTAGGTTTTCACTATGAGTTCTATTGCAAATCCAGTGCTGGATAGAGAAGCATTTCGTGATGTTTATGAAATTAGTGATACTCATGATTGGGCGAAAGAACTGCGTGAAGAGCTGCTTAACTTATGGGAGCTTTGTGTTGATGCTGATGAAAGGTCTTTACTTAAAGAGCTACTGAATGATTTTTTTGTTTTAGATAAGAAAAAAGAAAGATCGTCATGTGACAAGATTAATAATTATGTCCATGAAAAAAATCTAAATCCAACTCATACAATTATTGTTTCAGTCTCTGATGTAGGTAAACTGGATGGTTCGTTGGTTGGTCTTCAATTATTAGAACAAAAAATAATACCTGTAGAACAGTGGGAAAATTGTTACGTTAGCCATATTTCCGAATTAGAAGGTAAGTTGTCAAATTGTACATCAATTATAATGTTTGATGATTTCATTGGCAGTGGTAATAAAATAGTTAAAAAGTATGAATGGTTGGCTAATACAGTAGAGAAAGACGATGTGGATATTTCAAGCATTGATGTTTATATCATTTCTTTTTCTGCTATGAAATTTGGCATTAAAAATATAAAAAGTAAAATAGATGTGAACGTCTTCTGTGCAAATGAATTTAAGAAAGGGATTTCCGAAAATAATTCAATAACCGAAAGATACAAGAAAATAAAATTGATGCTGAAAATTGAAAGTAAGCTGTCACAATATCATCACAATAGAGTGCTGTCAAAATATTCATTAGGTTATTGTAAAAGTGAGTCTTTATATTATTGGGATAATTTAAGTTGTCCGAACAATGTTTTCCCCATTTTTTGGTGGCCAAATTTAAAAAATGGTAGTAAGCACGACACAGTATTTACTAGGGTAAAGTAGATGAATAAATGTGAGCATTCTACTAGCAATGAGCACAAGATTGCAGTTAAATTAATATTTAATGATTTATTAGATATGAAATATCACGATCTGTATGATTTTCATGTTAAATATCGTTTTAGTATCGGAACGATATATAATGCGGTTACTTTTCTTCTTGATAATGATCTAATAATTAAGCGAAAAGAAAGTATCATGATTGCAGAGCAGATTGATAACCAAAAGTTGTCTATTATTAATAGGTTATCTAAAACATCAAAACCTAGTGTTTTAATTGACACAATGCTTGACATATAAATGTAAATTGAATTATATTGCTTTAGTTGAGTTCCAGCTCTAGCAATATAAGGTGTATTCGCCTTTTTCGTTCAGGTTAACTTTAACCTGAAAGGTACGTCAACTTATACTCGAACGGTGGAGCTTTGTTCGAGTATAAGTACACATAACTTTCACTACGTGAAAGATTCTGTGAATCAGAAAGTAATAGAAAGTAGAGCTGGGATTCAACACTTATGAAAGAAAGTAGCATTACAGAATTACTAGAAATTATTTCCATCCCAACAACTGAAAAAAACATTCTTATCGTAAGTAGTATTATAAATTCTACAGATTGCTTTTATAGGTCGTTTAATATACCTAAACGAAAAGGCGGTTTTAGAAATATACATGCTCCGTATCCAACACTTCATTTATTACAGAGTAAGATAAAAACATTGATATTAGATGATGCTCGCGTCAGTGTTAATGCATTTGCTTATGTGAAAAATAGAAGCTATATTGAACATGCAAAGTGTCACTGTGGGTGCAATGAATTACTAACTTTAGATATAAAAGATTTCTTCCCTAACATTTCTAGACAGAATGTTTTTAAGGCTTTTTCACGTCAAGGTTTGTCAGAAATACAATCAAATTATCTCTCTTATTTATGTACTCTTAATGATTCTTTACCTCAGGGAGCATGCACAAGCCCATCTATAAGTAATATAGTCTTTAGCGATATTGATAATAGATTGAATAAGTTAGCATTATCTTTTGGGTTGAAATACTCAAGGTATGCAGATGATTTGGCTTTTTCAGGTGATTATGTCCCTAACGTTGTAGGTAAAATAGTTTGTGAAATATTACTTGATTATGGATTCACTCTCAATAAGAGAAAGACAAAGTTAAAGAAAAAAGGAAGTAAAAAAATAATAACAGGTGTTTCTATTTCGAGTGGAGAGGTGAAAGCACCTAAAGCATTCAAAAGAAGCCTTAGAGCTGAAATATTTGAGCTGGAAAAAAATAAAGATAACCTGATTGAAATGCCAAATTTTGAACCTATGATTTATGAAAAATTGCTCGGGAAACTAAATTATCTATTGCAAGTTGAGCCAGAAAATAATTATGCGATAAATAAAAAGAATATGCTAATTTCAAATTATAAAGAGTTTGTTAATATTTCATAAGCATGGTGTTTTTAATGAAATTATTAGGTGCTTCAATTCTATTGAAACCATAACCAATTATTAATATCTTCCATTTTCTTATATTTGTTCAACCTCCTAACGGCATCAACAAATTTCTTCCATTGGCTATGGTAAATTTTTCCTTGCTCAGGTATCTCTAACCCATTTATAAAGGCCTTGAAGTACCGCTTCACTTCATTTGGCATATCATTTTCAGATACAGCCACTATCGGATCATGCTCTTGGTTGTTGCTCTGTTCATTTCGCCTGTGGCTATTATTGTTCTGCATCTTTCGTAGGGCAGGGCGCACACTTTCAGTATCGTGCTTTATGTAGTACCTCATTACCGTATCTGGGTTGTCACCTAGTAGCTTTGATGTGACTTCAATTCCCTCTGTCTTAGCAATGTTAGATGCAAAGGTATGGCGAAAATCGTAAGGGCGAGATTCTGCGGGGAGCTTAAAATAATCCTTAAGATCATGCCAAGGTTTGCGTGTGGCTCCCTCGGTTATATGGCCTGTCTTTGAGCCTTTTCGAGATGGAAACATATGGCTATGATCATTTTCGAAATATTCATCAGATACAAGGTATTCACTTATCATCTGCCAGTAGTAATCAGATTCAATTGGAATCGTTCGGCTTTTACGTGTTTTGCCGCTAATCCGCGATGGAATGAAGATGACACGATCAGTTATACGAAAGTTATCTTTAATGTTTCGATAAGCTTCTGAGTTACGAACGCCAGCCACTATCATGGTGGCAAGGACAAGCTTTGCCGCCTTTGATCCAAGTACGTCATCTTGCCATAGATAGCGCAAAGTATTTTCGATAGCAAGGCTATCGAATGTGATTACTTCGCGTTGGTCGGCATGCTCATCTTTAAAGCGAGCAATTTCACCATCAATCGGATTTTTTCTTATATAACCAGCGCCCACCCAAATATTCAACATTGCATTAATTTGTGTGTAGGCTTTGCGATTGGTGTCGAGGCATCTAACAGTTATAACATCATTAGTGGGGTTCACCACTTCCTTCATCCAGTGTTCCGCCAAGGTTTCTAACCAACTTTTATTAGCATCTTTTAGTTTTTGACTGAGTAGTGGTTTGATATCACGTTTGATGGCATTGAGTGATTTAGGCGAGATAGGGCGGATAGAGCCATTTTTGATTTTGTATTTGGTTCTGTCTTTGGTGTATTGCTTACCTAAGTAATCTTCAATCGACCACTCCCTGATACCTAACGTCTCAGGTGTTAACTGTTCTTCAGCTAGTAATTCTTTTACTTGTTTCTTAAAAGCGGCACGAGCACCTGAAACAGTCATGTAACCAGCATCGGGTTTGATATGAGTGTTAGCATTGGGTTCTTGCCAACGACCAAGTTTTATCATAGTGCGCTGTGCTGGCTTAATGTAGAAAGTTTTTGCAGTCTTACTGACTCTAAGTACAAGACTAAATTTTTTGACGTTGTTGGTGAGGTCGTACAGATCTTTACTGCCGTCTTTGATTAATGGCAGCTTCTTGATAAGCCCATCTTTAAAGTGGAACGAAGTCTGTTTTTTAGGATGCAATAGATGGCTATCTTTCACATACCTTTTTAGCTCAAAATCCGCTTTATTTACACCGTTACGACTCATCAATCCTACTTTCCCTATAGCACTTTGTGTAGCACTATAGCATTTACCATAGCATTTTTTAAGGGTGTTACATTATTAACGTGAATGAATAATGCAAGGTAGGCTGTAGTGATTATTGACCTTAATTGGTTGATTATAAGGGGTTTTAGATAATAATTATAATTAGCGATAAATATTGCGATTGTAATTTAATCAAAAAGCAGCCCCTTAGGAGGGGGACGCTCTATCCAGCTGAGCTAAGGGAGCCTTCAAGCTAAGTGCTTGAAGGCCATTATACCTAAATTCTCTCTGATTTTAAGTAATTACTGCTAACGGAGTATTTGCTTGGTCAGTAAATCACCAGGTTGAATACTGCTGGCCAGATCGGCCTGGTTAACTGACAACTCTGTTGATTTCTCGTAGACACGTTCTACGGTCAAGGTGATTTCTGTCTGAACCATACGGTTACGCGGGATCCCCATTTGATCAATAAAGCCCGCGCTATGCCAAAGCTGTAACTGATCCCCTCGGGTTACCCCATGAATACGGCCCACATTTATTTGTACGGTATTACCATGAACATTCACCACTTCCGGTAAGCTGGTACGGCAAGACAGCGATGATTCTAAATCTAGCATTACGTTACGGCTAATTCGCTGTACAGCCTGGCCGTAACTGGATTGCCAGAATCGCGCACTTTTGGTATCAACCTGGCTTACTCGTGAAAAAGGCCACTCGGCAACTTCCCGATAATTATTCTGAAAGAGTTGTTCTCCGGTTTTGCCGTCCATCACTTGTACTGTTAGCGCAAATTGTCGGTTTACCTGATCACTTCTTATTAGCTTCTGATCTAATGTTGAGGTGAGATCGGTAATTTGGCCATTGACAATGTACTGGGCATCATTGTCTTCAGCGAGCATGGTCATCGCGCCAGGCTGCTCAGGCCGAATCGGCACTCGAGTGATACCAGAGACAACAAAGCTCTGCGATTTTCTTTCAATCTGACGTTTAAGCATTGCGGTGAAGTTGTCACCCAGCTGGTAAATCCCCCCCATAGCGGCATGTTGAGGTGAAACAATGTCGAACTGACCGAGCAGCAGTCCTTTTTTATATTGGATTTTGTGGCAAGTATTTGCCGATGGGTAGATATCAATACGCGCGGTCATGTAAAAATTGCCGCTTTTTTTCCGGGTTTTTAACACCATGACATGACGAACTTCATTACCACTGAACTGATATTCTTCACGCTCTGACGCCAGATATGGTTTGATATGAGAGAAGCTTGATATATCAGCGCCGGAATACAACATGGCCTGATAGACGGCGTCTTCAAGGGCGTTGGTTCGGGCCGTACTCTCACTTTCAAGCATAGCGGCTTGACCGGTGACCTCAAGCCAAGCAGCATTCACGCAGAACGATGCGATTAAACACAAGCTACTTAAGCATCTTATTATGTTTCTTTTCATATTGTCTCAACTTAGGTATGGAATTTGCTTGTAAAGCGATTAGCAGAAGATAAAACTTGCCGTTTCCTATATCAAGTTAGTGTTCATGCTTGCCTGACTATTTTAAGTGAATTGTTGAACATGACAACACTGCTAGTGTGCAAAGAGCGTATGCAAAGAGTGTTCCTAAAAGCATTTTCTATGGTAATAGTGAAATTATGGATAAAGTTTTTCTTTCAACGAACGATAACAGGCTACAAGTCTTTTTTCATCCGGAGCCAGTTAGAATGAAAAAATGGATAGCCTTGCTGCTGTCACTGATGACGGTATCATGTACCTACTCTCCGATTTACAATGGTAAAGAACCGTATACGGGGAGTGCTTTTTTGTTAACGGAAACCCCTCGCCACACGATGGACTTCTTTGTTGAAGGGTTAACCGAACAGCTGATCAATTCGAACCAGTACCTGACAGCAAAAACACCGCTGGCCGTGACTTCATTTGTTGATCTGCAAGAGATGACGGAAACAAACTGGCTGGGTAATTCGGTGACGGAAAGCTTTATGTTTCAGATGCAGCAACGTGGATACACGGTTGTTGATTATAAAGCGACAGGGGCGATAAAAGTGACGCCGGATGGTGATTTTTCTATTAGTCGTAACTGGAAAGAGCTTGCCGCTCAGCAGCCTGTTGACTATGTCTTAACCGGCACCATGTTGCGCCAGGGCGCTGGTGTTCTGGTCAATGCCCGTATTATAGGTATGCGTTCTCGTGTAGTGATTGCTTCTGCACAGGGTTTTCTGCCAGCAGATCGTATTGGACGTGATCTCGACTCCTTGAATAAAATGCGAATCCAAAATGGTGTTATTATCCGTTCTGAAACCGCACAATTTGATCGTAATACTGTAGTTCTGAAGCCTTAGGAGTTGTTATGCGTTGCTGGATGATGGTGATTTTTTTACTGTTAGCGGGTTGTCAGCCTTTAACCGAAATGCGCAGTGATGAAAAAATCACCGCTGTTGGATATGCAACGATCAGTGAGCAGCGAGGACGTACTAATGAAGAAAAGCGTATTCGTGCGATGCGTGCGTCTAAAATCGATGCCTACCGTGAACTGACTGAACAGGTTTATGGCATGCGGATCAGTGCACGTGCGGAAATGGATGATCAGCAGCTGGGCATTGAAAGTACGGATGGTGCCGTTGATGGTATT
Source organism: Photobacterium sagamiensis (assembly GCF_050337085.1). Taxonomy (NCBI): domain Bacteria; kingdom Pseudomonadati; phylum Pseudomonadota; class Gammaproteobacteria; order Vibrionales; family Vibrionaceae; genus Photobacterium; species Photobacterium sagamiensis. Next base: position 54,833 of record NZ_JAKJSP010000021.1, read on the forward strand.
ATTCGTGGCGCAGAGGTCATTAGCAGTTATCCGGTAGGGGATAGCTATGTGACTGAAATGCAATTAGATTTGCGTAAAATGGAGAAGATGCAGCAGCATGGCGAAGTGTTCCATGTGCCGTCTAATCAAGAGACGATGTTTTAAGTTATAGAATAGAGTAGAGAAAGAGTCGAGTCTTCGAGGAACTAGGAAAAGAAAAGGCATTATTTTGACTAAGAAGTGATGTCTTGTGCTACCTAGTACCTAGTATCGAGTACCTAGTACCTAGTACCTAGCACCTATGCTTTTATATTCGTCCCTAAAGAGCGGATATTCTGTGCAACCCCTTCACTGTTGTAGGTCATCTGCTGCTTGCCACGGCTTTGCTGAAATAAGTTATTGAGTTTGTGGAAGCTGAGTTGCGCGCGCTGCAGCGCCTCACCATTGACGGTATTACATTCTTTGCAGCGTGTCACAATCACTTTTATTTGATCGACTTTTTGTACAAGCTCTGGATTATCAACTAATTGTTGACGATGAGTGTGGCTGGCAATGAGGTGATCTTGCTGTTGGATCTGATTAATCAGTGCGAGTTTGTCTTTGGCCAGACGATCAATTTCAACTGACTGGCGGTTAACAATGGCACCTTTCTCTTGTTCGAGCAGACGTGAGAGCGAGATTAAAGTCGCGTACTGAAGTTCTAGTAATTGCTCTATGCTCTGGGACATTACGTTCTCGCTGATTACAGTCGGCAAACAAATGAAAAAGAGAGCGATGGGCGGATTTACAGCCCACGCAGCTCATCTTCAAATTTCATCATGTTAGATGCCAGTTTGTCAGCATCAACAACATAAGCACCGCTAGCAATCGCTTCTTTAATTGCCGAGACTTTTGCACTGTCGAAACTTGGCTCAGCAGCAAGCTGCTGGTGGATCTGCCCAACCGCTTTACCTTGCGAACTTAACGACACGGCGTCATGCTGCCCTCGCGGTGCCACAGAAGGTTTAGCCCCTGAAGCTCCTGATGATGAGTTTGACACATTGTTCTGATTACTGCGTGCCGTTGTCATTGGCTGACCGGAGCGTAGTTGATCAATACTTGCCATAAATTTAGCCTTTGAACAATAAACTAGAGACAGCCATGCTATCGGCTGGCTGGTATAATAACTTTAGCATTTTTTTAAAAATTTACGGTTACTTCACCAACGCCGGTAATAATACCATCAATGATACGTTTCGATTGGCTATTTTGTACCCTGACTTGTTCACCCAGCGATCCATCCGTTAAAGCGGTACCCTTGGTCACTATATTTAACCCGCCACCACTTGCTTTAATCATCACAGAGTCGTTTCGGCAAACCAGACAGATATCTCCTCCTTGCACCGCTTCGCCCATGTTAACGGTACGTTTTACTGTTGAACCAATAATTTCAGATGGATGCTCAAACACGATCCCGCGCTGAAAGCGGCTTTCAACCAGCTTAATGCTCAAATGTGAGGCGGTGAGTAAAGTACCGCGTGCAAGCGGTTTGGCGGCAACAACCCGTGGCAGTAATAGTTGTACTTTAACAGGGACATAAACTTGCCAGCCTTCCGGAGAGCAACGGATTAATACCGTGACATTACCAGAGAGCGATTGCTTACCTGGAATAGAGCTTTCCAGTGGGGCAGAGCATTGTGATAGTCTTAGCCGGGAGTCTAATGGCGAAGCGTTAATGTTGAGCTGTCCCTTTGCCGGTACTTGAATGATTTGTGCGACATGCTCTTTTGCAGCACTTCGTACCGTATCAAGTACAGTTTGCGGTGCTGCGAAAATAATAGCGCTAAAGAAAATCGGTAACAGGCCGAAGATCAGTGTGAAGAGTTTTAAATGTGTTCTTTGGGTCACGATTTTACTCTTTATTAACAGTCTATGGGGCTACAATTGTTAGTCTTAATGCTCATAGTATGTGATTACAGATGAGATTTCTTGTCTTCACTTTCCCAAATATAAAAAATACATAAAATGGAGTCACCTTATGACGGGGATACTTGATTCGGTGAATCAGCGCACCCAACTTGTTGGTCAAAATCGTCTGGAACTTCTGACATTCAAGCTTAACAGACGTCAGCGCTATGGAATAAACGTATTCAAGGTGAAAGAGGTACTCCCGTGCCCGAAATTGACATCCATACCAAATTTGCATCCATTGGTGAAAGGGATTGCGCACATTCGTGGTCAGACGATCTCTGTGATTGATATGAGTCTGGCGACAGGTGGTCGCCCGATTGAGGATCTTGATAACTGTTTTGTTATTATTTCTGAGTTCAACCGTTCTATTCAGGGCTTCTTAGTCTCTTCTGTTGAGCGTATTGTCAACATGAACTGGGAGTCGATTTTACCGCCACCCAAAGGGGCTGGTAAAGCAAACTACCTGACAGCGGTAACCGAGATTGATGACGAACTGGTTGAAATTCTGGATGTAGAAAAAATTCTTGATGAAATCTCACCAGTAAATACCGATATTACCGGTACTGTGCTTGAAGAGTTAGTCAATGATTTACCCGAGGTCCGCCGTGTCTTGGTTGCCGATGATTCCAGTGTGGCCCGTAAGCAGGTGCAGCGAGCGATTGAAGCAATTGGCTGTGAGTGTGTCTTAGTGAAAGATGGTAGAGAAGCTATCGACAAACTGAGGGAGATGGCGAAGGAAGGCAGTATCTATGATCAGCTTGCTCTGGTGATTTCAGATATTGAGATGCCGGAAATGGACGGTTATACACTGACGGCTGAAATACGTAACAGTGCCAACTTAAAAGATTTACATGTTATCCTGCACACATCCTTGAGTGGAGTATTTAACCAGGCAATGGTTGAGCGTGTCGGTGCAAACGCATTTATTCCTAAATTTAACCCAGATGAGCTGGGGGCTGCTGTTAAAGCTGCGATGCCTAAAAAATCCTGACAAAGAGTAGTAGATGACAGCTATAACAATAAAGGACCAAGAGTACCGAGATTTCTGCCGTTTTTTAGAAGCTCAATGCGGTATTGTACTTGGCGATAGTAAACAGTACTTAGTGCGTAGCCGCCTGAGTCCATTAGTCAGCCGATTTTCGCTATCATCTCTATCTGAATTACTGCAAGTAGTGATCAGTGGTCGAAATCGAGAGCTGCGTGTCGCCGCTGTTGATGCAATGACAACCAATGAAACTTTATGGTTCAGGGATTCCTACCCATACACTGTTCTGGCCGACAAAATTTTGCCTGAACTAGCAGCTAATAAGCGTCCGATCAAGATTTGGTCATCGGCGAGCTCTTCAGGCCAGGAACCCTATTCCATTGCGATGACAACACTGGAAACTCAGAACCGTCGTCCGGGAATGTTGCCGACAGGGGTGCAGATCACTGCGACAGATATTTCCCAAACCATGTTAGATACCTGTCGTGCTGGTGCTTATGACAATCTGGCCCTGAGTCGAGGCCTGTCACCAGAGCGTCGCCGTATTTTCTTTGAAGATAATGGTGATGGTCGCATGCGGGTAAATGACAAAGTGAAACGCATGGTCAGCTTCCGTCCGCAAAACTTAAAGGATAGCTATGCGTTACTGGGTAAGTTTGATATTATTTTCTGCCGTAACGTATTGATTTATTTCTCTCCTGAGATGAAAGCTAAGGTGCTTAACCAAATGGCCGCCAGTTTAAACCCAGGCGGGTATTTATTCTTAGGGGCGTCTGAATCGCTGACGGGGCTAACGGATAAATTTGAGATGATCCGCTGTAATCCGGGGATCATCTATAAGTTGAAGTAACAATTCGAGTTTCGAGGTAATAAGTTCTGGAAAGAGCCAATTAGCGCCTCGAAACTCTCTACTCTCTACTCTCTACTCTCTACTCGAAACCCGGCCATCTCTCTCAAAATTAAAACTTGGCACTGTAATTGCTTTACATATATCAAGTTATTGTGGAGGCGAGTATGTCCATTTCTTTTGATAAAGCGCTAGGTGTTCATCAGCATACGGTTGGCGTACGCGGTAAGCGTGCTGAAACCTTGGCGAGCAACATAGCTAATGCTAATACCCCCGGGTATAAAGCAAAAGATATGAACTTTGAGCGCGCATTAAAAGCGGCAACATCAGGGGCAAACATTGGCCTGAGCCGAACCGACGGGCGGCATATCTCTGCCTCTACAAAAATTATGGGTGAGCAGATGTACCGTGTTCCGACCCAGCCTGATACTGGTGACGGTAATACGGTTGATATGCAATTAGAACAAAATCTGTTTATGCAAAATTCGCTGGAATATCAGGCATCACTGGATTTTTTAGGTTCTAAATTCCAGAATCTGAGCAAGGCACTGAGGGGGGAGTAATCGATGAGCCTGTTTAATATTTTCAATGTGACAGGATCTGCCATGAGCGCAGAGTCAGTTCGTCTGAATACGACTTCAAGTAACCTTGCTAACGCTAATAGCGTCAGTAGCTCAGCGGAAGAAACCTATAAAGCGCGTCACCCGATCTTTGCCGCCGCCCTGCAAAATGCAGGTGCTCAGCGCCAGGAAAGTGTACCGGTGCAGGTCTTAGGTATTGTTGAAAGCCAGAAACCACTTAGTGCGGAATATAACCCGCAACATCCGATGGCGAATGCGGAAGGTTATATTTACAAACCTAACGTCAACGTGATGGAAGAAATGGCCAACATGATTTCGGCGTCTCGTTCCTATCAGAGCAATGTCCAAGTCGCAGATGCAAGCAAGCAGATGCTGATGAGTACACTGCAGATGGGTAAATAAGGGTTAAGGAGTCACGGTTATGACCGGTATTACAGGCACAGGTCAAAGCAACTTGTCCTACCTTGATCAACTCAAGGGGATGCAAGAGAAAAAGCTGCAAGAATCGCAATCAAAAGTAACGGGTCAGAACGAGCTCAAACAAGAAGACTTTCTGTCGTTACTGACAAAGCAGCTTGCCCAGCAAGATCCGTTTAAACCGGTGGGTAATGATCAGATGATCGCCCAGATGGCATCGTTTGCCACGGTAGACGGGATCACCCAGATGAATGAACAGTTTGGCAGCTTAAACTCTGCCATGACGTCAAATCAGGCGCTGCAAGCGTCTTCATTGGTCGGGCGTGATGTATTGATCCCAAGTACCACCGGCGTGAAACAAGCTGACGGTGGTATTACCGGCATGGTTAAGTTGCCTCAAGCGCTTAATAACACGCTGGTACGCGTTGAAAATGAACAGGGTCAGTTGATTAAATCGTTTGATCTTGGTGCTAAGCCTCCCGGCGAACATCGTCTTGAATGGGATGGCACCGATGAAAAGGGCAATCAGTTGCCGGAAGGCCGCTATAAGTTGAAAGTGGCTGGTTTAGTTAACGGTAAAAACCAAGAATTTGATGTGTCTACCTACGCGAATGTCAACAGTGTGTTGCTTGGTAATGGTGACGGCAATGTCATGCTTAACCTCGCGGGCTTTGACTCGCCATTTAAACTTGCTGAAGTGTTAGAAGTCGGCAAGGTCTAAACAGGTATTAGGAGATTCAGAACATGGGATTTAATATTTCATTGAGTGGTATTGGTGCGTCACAGAAAGATCTGAACACCACAAGTAACAACATTGCTAACTCTAATACCTACGGATTTAAAGAGTCACGTGCTGAATTTGGTGATGTGTACTCTAGCTCAATCTTTTCAAATGCGAAAACCACGACCGGTGGTGGTGTGCAAACGTCTGTTGTCGCACAGCAATTCCATGAAGGTTCGAGTGTTTACACTAACAACCCGATGGATCTCCGTATCTCTGGTAGCGGTTTCTTTGCTGTGGCTGATGATAAGCTACAACCTCAGAATAATAGCCTGACACGTAATGGTGCGTTTCACCTGAATAAAGAGAACCAAATCGTTAACTCCGAAGGTCAGTATCTGCTAGGTTACGGGGTTGATCAGGAAACGGATCAGGTAATGTCTTATGAATCACAGGCGCTGAAGGTTCCTGATCAGTTTGGTCAGCCTCGATCTTCTAAAAACATCGATATTGGTGTTAATTTACCTGCCGCAGCTGAAGCCAAAGATGCACAGAAATTTGATTTTAACGATTCAGATACCTATAACAAATCAACATCTGTGACAATGTATGATTCACTCGGTCAGCCATATAAAATGACGACCTATTACGTGAAAGATGCTGGTGCTACTGATGCTGAGGGAGCAACGAATAGTGTTCCAAACCGCTGGGCTGCTTTCTATACGGTAACGGATGCCACCGGTGAGAAAAAAGTTAGTGTTAATACGACACCAGAAGGTGATGGTGAAGTAGCAACAGGCGCAGCAGATGCACCTGATAGTAGTGGCCATGTTGGTACCTATCTTGAGTTTAGTACCGATGGATCTGTGAAGTCTATTAATAATGGCCAGAAAATTGTGACCCAGAGCCTGGGTAAAGGTGAAGGCGGGGCGGGGCTCGAGCTGAATGGTGCGGATGATACCCAGACCTTAAATATCAATTTTGATGGACCAACTCAGTATGCTGCCCCGTTTGAAATGCGTCGTTTCAGCGAAGATGGTGCGACCACAGGTTATCTGGCCAAGGTGGATATTGATGCCAAAGGCTCTATCGTTGGCACTTACAGTAATGGTGAAAACGTGACATTGGGCCGAGTGGGTATGGTACGCGTCGCTAACGAGCAGGGGCTGGTATCTAAAGGCGGAACTCAGTGGGTAACAAGCCAGGGCTCTGGCGCGCCTATCTGGGGTGAAGCCAGTCAGGGCGCATTCGGTGCAGTGAAAAGTGGCACGCTGGAACAGTCTAATATCGATATGACTCAGGAGCTGGTTGATCTTATTACCGCTCAGCGTAACTTCCAGGCCAACTCCCGTGCCCTGGAAGTGGACAACCAGCTACAGCAGACTATCCTGCAAATTCGATAACGATTAGAGGGCCTGTTTATCTTTCAACATTGCAGTAATTATGCTGAAAGATAAAAAGGCCCTAGCACCATAAATAACAGTTGCCGCCTGGCCATCAGGCGGCAAATTTTGTTCTTATCCGCCATAAAATTGTCTTTTCATATTTCCTCTTCACGCCTGTAAATTCACAACGCATTGATTAATATGCAATTTATATCATTGGCATAGTTATTGCTTAATACCATTAGATTGAGATGGGAGAGCAATAATGGATCGTGCGCTGTATTTAGCCATGAGTGGTGCCAAGCAAGACATGTATGGTATGCAGTTACATGCCAACAACCTTGCCAACGTGAGAACAACGGGTTTTCGAGCTGATCTCGAGCAAGCGCGCAGTATGCAGGCATACGGCGAAGGTTTGCCATCTCGGGTCTTTGCGATGACAGAACGTCCCGGACAAGATTTTTCACAAGGCTCCGTTATGACGACCGGGCGCGATCTTGATGTGACCGTTGAAGGTGACGGTTGGCTTGCGGTATTGGATGCCTCTGGTCAGGAAGCCTATACCCGTGCCGGCCACCTGAAAATCGATCAAACCGGCATGCTGCAAAACAGCAACGGTAATCTGATGCTGGGTGAAAATGGCGGTCCGATCTTTATCCCTCTCCCAATCAGCAAAATTGAAGTCGGCAACGACGGTACGATTTCGGTATTACCTCAGGGGGCACCACCGGAAGCGATGGAAATTGTCGATCGGTTGAAGTTAGTACGCCCGGATAACCGTGATTTATATAAAGACGTCAGTGGTCTGTTTAAATCGAAAACACCGGCTCAGGTATTTGATGCTGACGCGGGTGTCACCCTACTGAAAGGGGCGTTGGAAGGTAGCAATGTTAATGCGGTGGGGGAAATGACCAGTATGATTGATCTTCAGCGTCATTTTGAAATGCAAGTCAAGATAATGAAAACCGCAGAAGAAATGGACCAGGCGTCTTCTTCCCTGCTGCGTTTAGGCTAATCCGATAAAAGGAAACGAATATGCATCCAGCTTTGTGGGTAAGTAAAACCGGTCTTGACGCCCAGCAAACCAATATTTCGACCATTTCAAATAACCTGGCGAATGCCTCGACCGTGGGCTTTAAGAAAAGCCGTGCGGTCTTTGAAGATCTGTTTTACCAGAATATTAATCAGCCTGGCGGTCAATCATCGCAGGATACCCAATTACCCACTGGCCTGATGCTGGGGGCGGGTTCGAAAGTGGTGGCAACACAAAAGGTCTTTACCCAGGGTAATACCCAAACGACCAATAACGCCATGGACATGATGATTGAAGGGGATGGCTTCTTTCAGATCCTCTTGCCTGACGGCAATATGGGTTATACCCGTAATGGTCAGTTCACCATCAATGGCGAAGGTCAGCTGGTAACAACAGGATCCGGTTACGTGCTGCAACCTGAAATTGTTGTGCCTGAAGATGCAGTGGGCGTCACAGTCGGTAATGATGGTGAAGTGTCAGCCCGAATTCGTGGTCAGCAGGAGAATCAGGTCTTAGGGCAAATCACTACGGTTGACTTCATTAACCCTGGCGGCCTTGAACCGATTGGTCAGAACCTGTTCTTGCCGACAGGGGCGAGCGGTGATGCCCAGGAAGGTGTTCCGGGTCTTGATGGAATGGGAGCGATCCGTCAGTCGATGCTGGAAACATCAAACGTGAATGTAACCGAAGAGCTGGTTAACATGATTGAAGCGCAGCGGGTCTATGAAATGAACTCGAAAGTGATTTCTACCGTTGATCAGATGCTGAGCTACGTGAACCAGCAGCTGTAACTGGGAGCTAAATTAACATGAATAAGTTAATCGTATGTCTGGCGATCATGCTTTCCGGTTGTGAAATTATGCCGGAGATCCCGGAAGAGTCCGACGTTGCCCAAGCGACAACATCGGTTGATGCTGTGGAAGGTTCAACCGACCAAGGTCCTGATTTGATTGATATGCTGCGTCGTCGTGAAGATCCGCAGGCAGGCGATCCGGCCTGGAATACGGTTCGGCCGCAACCTAAACCCGAGCACTATGCAACGGCAACGGGTTCATTGTTTAGCCTGGCACAGGCACAAGATCTGTATGATGACACTAAACCACGCGGTATTGGTGATATCGTCACGGTATTGTTAGAAGAGAAAACCCAGGCGAAAAAGAGTGCCAGTGCCGATCTTGATAAATCAACGGATTTATCGATGGATCCTCTGGTTTTAGGTGGTAAGCCATTAACGATAGGCGAGCGAGATCTCTCTTATGAAGTGGCTAACGCCAACAAGTTTTCTGGTAGTACCTCTGCCGATCAAAGCAACAGTATTAAGGGCTCTATTTCGGTTGAAGTGATTGATGTGCTGGCGAATGGCAACCTGATGGTTCGAGGTGAGAAGTGGTTAACCCTCAATACGGGCGATGAATATATTCGTGTCAGTGGTACGATTCGTTCGGATGATATCAGCCAGGAAAATACCATTACCTCAACCCGTATTTCAAATGCCCGTATTCAGTATTCAGGCACTGGTGACAGACAAGATACCCAAGAGCAGGGGTGGTTGGCGCGCTTTTTTAACGTCAGCCTTTAGTCGCCATTCCACTTATTTGTTCTTAACTGAATTAGCTGCGAGTAAAATCGCTACAAAATTATTTTTAACCATGAGTTATTCGATAGTGAATTGCGGAGCGCTAAAGTGAAATTACGTACTTTTTGCATCAGTCTGGTGCTGATGTTGGCATTGCCACTGCAGGCGGCACGCATTAAAGATGTGTCAGAAGTTGCCGGGGTACGTAGTAACCAATTAGTGGGGTATGGCTTGGTGGTCGGTTTGCCGGGTACGGGTGAAACGACCCCTTTCACCGATCAGAGCTTTAACGCCATGTTGCAAAACTTTGGTATTCAGTTACCTGCTGGTACCAAGCCAAAAACCAAAAATGTGGCTGCGGTTGCGGTAAATGCCACACTGCCGCCTTTTACCAAGCAAGGTCAGTCTATTGATATTACGGTGTCATCCATTGGTTCTGCCAAAAGCTTACGTGGTGGTACCTTGCTGCAAACTTTCCTTAAAGGTCTGGATGGCAAAGTGTATGCGGTGGCACAGGGCAGCCTGGTGGTTGGTGGTTTCAGTGCAACCGGTGCCGATGGCTCGAAAGTGGTGGGTAATATACCGACTGTGGGGCGAATTTCTAATGGTGCGATGGTCGAACAGGAAGTCCCTAACCCATTTGGCCGTGGTGACTTTCTTACCTTCAACCTGTTTGAATCCGATTTTACAACGGCGCAGCGCATGTCTGATGCCATCAATCAGTTTTTAGGCCCGCAAATGGCGGCCGCAGTGGATGCGATATCGATACGCGTCCGTGCTCCACGTGATGTCAGCCAGCGTGTTGCTTTCTTATCAACGATTGAAAATCTTGAGTTCAATCCTGCTGATGGCGCTGCCAAAATTATTGTTAACTCACGTACCGGCACCATTGTCGTTGGCCAGCACGTGAAACTGAAACCGGCCGCGATTACCCATGGTGGTATGACCGTTTCGATAAAAGAAAACTATCAGGCTAGCCAGCCCAATGCCTTTTCCGGCGGTGAAACGGTTGTTGTGCCTAACTCTGATATTGAAGTGACAGAAGAAGATTCACGTATGTTTAAGTTTGAACCGGGCGTCACTTTAGACGAGCTGGTACGTGCTGTGAATCAGGTTGGTGCCGCTCCTTCAGATTTAATGGCTATCTTGCAGGCATTAAAGCAGGCGGGAGCCATTGAAGGCCAACTCATTATTATTTAGTAGAAAAAACGGTTAAAAGACAAACAGACCCTAGTTAAATGCAATCAGATAAAGAATGAAACGATGAAGACTCCTGACATTGGCTTTGTACATGACATTTCGAATTTAGAGAGATTACGAGCAGGCATTAATGGTGATGAGGCCGGCTCATTACGTGCTGCTGCAGAGCAGTTTGAATCTATTTTTACTCAGATGTTGTTTAAGTCAATGCGTCAGGCCAATGAAGCGTTTGAATCTGATTTGATGAGCAGTAGCAACACTAAGTTCTTTGAGCAGATGCATGATGAGCAGATGGCCAGTGAATTAAGCTCTACGGGTTCACTGGGTTTAGCCGACATGATTGTTGCGCAGCTGGGCGGTGAAGACGCTCAGGAGTCAGATCAAGTGATCCGTAATGCGGTGCATGATGCGCCACTACGCCTGCCTGTCGACGGGCAGGGTAAAAAGCCGGATCAGGCGATGGTAGATAAAGCGGCGGATGATGCATTAAAAGCTATGCAGGCCAGCACCATGAACATGGCGAAACCGCCAATGCTAGCGGCAAAACCACAGCAATCATTTGATACACCACAAGACTTTGTCACCAAAATGCGCCCGTACGCCGAAAAAGCGGCCCGTGCGATAGGAACTGATCCTTCCGTGCTCATTGCTCAGGCAGCGCTTGAAACGGGCTGGGGAAAGAAAGTCATTAAAAATGCGGCGGGATCCAGTAATAACCTGTTTAATATCAAAGCTGATCCTCGTTGGTCAGGTAACAAAATGGCGACCAAAACCTTAGAATTCCACCAGGGTATTGCGGTGCAAGAAAAAGCGGCGTTTCGCTCCTATGATAATTATCAGGACAGCTTCAATGATTACGTTCGTTTTCTGAACGATAACCCGCGTTATTCTAAAGCGTTAGAACAACCTGCCGAACCCACCCATTTTATTCGGAACTTGCACCAGGCTGGTTACGCGACCGATCCAAACTATTCCGACAAAGTTATCAATGTCATGAATACAGTGAAGTCTTTGATGGAGTAAAGAACAGGGGCGAGATTCTGGTTTCGAGTTCCTGGAGAAGAGCGGACCTATGGCCCTGAGACCCTATGGAAAGAGCGAAAAGCTTGATAGGACTTTAGTGCTTCTGAAATCTGCTTACAGGACCACAGGACCACAGGACCACAGGACCACAGGACCACAGGACCACAGAATCCTCAATTACCTCGCTACTCGGTTTCTGCTCTTCCTCTGAACTCTATTCTAGATACTCGTTACTGCTTTTCTTCGGCAACCCTTTGCCTCAGTTCAATAAATAACCACCGCCACCAAATCAAATCATATAAAAATCAACCAATTAAATAGTTTTAAACTTTGGAATGATTTTTGCATTCCAATGGGTAATTGTTTGATTTACTGAACCTTGTAATTAACGGGAGGCGTTATGGCGTTTGATCTGCTCAGTTTGGGCTCTCAAGGTGTGCTTACTGCACAGCGGCAGCTCAATACGACCAGCCATAACATCAACAATGTTAATACTGAAGGGTATAGCCGCCAGTCAGTGGTTCAGGAAACCAATAACCCCACGTGGTGGGGCGGTAGTCAGTACGGTACCGGTGTGCATGCGGCAGAAGTTCGCCGCGGTTATGATCAATTTGCCACCAATGAGCTAAACTTGACGACGACAAACTTAAGTTATGCGACAGAGCGGGAAGGGCAGTTAGGCCGTTTAGATAATATGCTGGCAAACAGCGCCAAGAAAATCCCTGAAGACATGAACCAATGGTACGACGCGGTAAAAGCCCTGTCTGACAGCCCGAATGATATGGGTTCGCGCAAAGTTGTGCTTGAAAAGGCAAAATTGGTTGCTGCCGGGCTAAACGATAACCACACAATATTGGCGCAGCAGAAAACGGTCGCTAATGACGTCTTGGCGCGTACCCTGGATCGTGTGAATGATATTGGAAAAGAGCTGGTTGATATCCATAAAGCCTTAGTGAAAACACCAGCTTCAGGTGCAGATAATGACTTGATGGATCGCCATCAAAACCTGGTCAATGAATTGTCGCAGTACACCAAAGTAACCGTTACCCGTAAAAACGATGAAGTCTTCAATATTATGATTGGCAGCGGTCATACTCTGGTCTCGGGGACTGAATCGAGCGAGCTGCGTATGGTCAGCGGCAAGCCGGATCCACAGCAAACACAGTTGGCTATTGTTGAAGGTAAGTCGTTAAAAACCATTCGCAATGATGATATCGGCGGCAAGCTGGCGGCACTGTTTCAGTATCGTGATGAAACGTTGTCACAGGGCATGGATGAGATGGGGCGGATTGCCATCGGCTTCGCTCATTCCGTTAATGAACTGCAATCGCAAGGTCTGGATCTCAATGGTCAGGTGGGTGCCAATCTGTTTCATGATGTCAATGATCCCGGCTCTGCAGCTGCCCGAGCAAGAATACCGACCGGTTCAAGTGCCGATTTAAAAGTCTATATCGAAGATATTAATGCCTTAAAAATCGGTGAATACGATTTAACCTTTGATGGCAGTCAACACACGCTGATTTCTCCTGACGGCACCCGCCAGACCGTGATCCCTAGCGGTACGCCACCGGCTTTCTCGATGGATGGTTTCCGGGTAGAGATGGATGCACCGATAGGGGCTGGCGAGCATATTTCGTTACGCCCGACCCGAAATGCGGCGGGTGAAATACGGGTGACTTTAGGCGATCCTGCGCAGCTTGCGGCGCAAAGTTATTTAAGCTCTGCCACCAAAGTGAATGGCAGTGCTGATCTTGGTATTACGGCTGCAGGTACGCTGAATGAGTTTCAGGTAGCGGTGTCTCCGGATGCCAGCCAATTTGCCGTATTAGATATGAAGGGCAACATTTTGCAGGCCCCGCAAGCTTACCCCCCGGCCACAGAGGTGAACGTGGGAGGGACAAGTTTCACCTTAACCGGAGGTGCGATGGGGGGCGATCTCTTTGCGGTTAACCTGAATTCCGCCTCTGGTGATAACGGTAACCTGATAAAAATGCAGGGATTACAGTCACAGAAACTAATGGATAACGGCCGTTCGACTGTGATTGATGTGTATGAAGGGCTTAATACCGAGATAGGGGTGCAAAAGGCCTCGGCGGCACGTCTGAAGGAAGTCGGATTAGTTGAAAAAGATGCAGCTGAAAGCCGGGTTGCAGAAATTTCAGGGGTAAACATGGATGAAGAAGCGGCCAACATGATGAAGTTCCAGCAAGCGTATATGGCATCGTCGCGTATTATGACGGTGGCCAACGAAACCTTCGAAACCCTGCTTAATGCGTCGCGATAAGGAGTTACATAAGTCATGATTAGCCGTGTTGCCAGCTTCCATAATTATCGCTCTGTGGCCAACGATATGAATCGTCAGCAAGTGAAGGTTCAGGAAAACCACCAGCAATTAGCATCGGGCAAACGTCTGCTGACGGCAGGCGATGACCCTGTCTCATCCATCTATATCCAGAACTTCGATCAACAGAACACCCTGATAGATCAGTCGATTAAAAGTATTACCATGGCGAGAAATCGCCTGAACAATGAAGAAACCGCAGTCGCTGAAGTTGAAAACCTGCTGGATGAGGCAAAACGTAAATCCATGATGATGGTCAACGGTTCACTGTCTGGTGATGACCGTATCGCGCATAAACAGGATATGCAGGGTTTATACGATTCATTTATGAATCTGGTCAACAGCAAAGATGAGTCAGGTAATTTTGTTTTTGCCGGCACCCAATACAGCCAGCAGCCTTTTTTCCGAGATAATAGTGGCAATGTGACCTACGCCGGTGACAGTTATCAGCGGATGGCAAAAGTGGCCCCTTCGGTTGATGTTCCGGTAAATGATGCCGGAGATAAACTTTTCATGGAAGTTGCCAACCCGTATGGTGACTACCAGGCTGATTATGATCTGCAGAGCGGCTCATTGTTGCTGTTATCGCAGGCTCGCAATAGCAATGATACTGATCAGTCTGAATATCGGGTGGAGTTTTCAGCGTCCGGCTCTGGGACGTCATACGAACTTTTTCAAAATGGCACGTTAGTTAACAGTGCTCCTTTTGATCCACAAACCGGGATCCAGTGGGGAACACTACAAATTGACCTGGAAGGCGATATTAACGACGGCGATAGCCTGGCGTTGAATCGCCAGGAGCATGTCAGCGTTTTCGATGCCTTTAAGCGAGGTATTGAGCTGGCGGATAAAGATGTTTCGGATGCCTCATCCAGCGCCGAATTGCATCAGGTCGCAGAGGAGCTGTCACAAGCATTCAAGCATATAAACCGAACGCGTTCAGAGGTGGGTACCCGTCTGCAAACCTTAGATCGTCAGGAAGATATGCACCAGGATTTTAAGATCGTGATGAGCCAGGCTCGCGGCACCCTGGAAGATTTAGATTATGCCACTGCCGTCATTGAGCTAAATGAAAACATGATGGCACTGCAGGCATCACAGCAAGCCTTTGCCAAAACGAAAGATTTGAACCTGTTTAATTATATTTAATTGTCCTAAATGGTTTGGGTATAGGAATGAAAAGCCTTTGTAGATGCAAAGGCTTTTCTTTTTTGAATACGGCCTCTTATACCGATTGGTATTAAAAGGCATTTTATTGCCGCCTTTATGTGCCAATGTTGCCTCCCTGTCACTAACGTACTGTTATATAATAGTTTTAATCTTGGCACGTTGTTTGCTTTATTTTGTCTGGTGGCAAATTAATTGCCAATAAATTAAATTATAGCTGGCCCCGCTTCATTGTCTTTTGAACTGATCGTTGCGGGTAGGCTGTTTCGCTTGAAAGCGAAAGTCAAAGGAGAGCAAAATGGGTGTAACTGTAAACACCAACGTGTCTGCCATGACTGCGCAGCGTTACCTGAATAAAGCATCTGGTGAGCTTAGCCAATCGATGGAGCGTCTATCTACGGGCAGCAAGATCAACAGTGCAAAAGATGATGCCGCGGGTCTGCAGATTTCCAACCGTTTAGTGGCGCAAACACGCGGTCTGAATGTTGCCATGCGCAACGCCAATGACGGTATTTCGATTGCCCAGACGGCAGAAGGTGCATTGCAGGAATCCACCAGTATTCTGCAGCGTATGCGTGATCTGTCACTGCAGTCTTCCAACGGTTCGAACTCAGATGATGACCGGGTGGCAATTCAGCAAGAAGTCTCAGCGTTGCAGGACGAGCTGAACCGTATCGCTGAAACCACTTCTTTTGGTGGCCGTAAGTTATTGAATGGTCAGTTTGGCGAAGCGGCGTTCCAGATCGGTGCGGATTCCGGTGAAGCGATCATCATGGGCCTGACCAGTGTTCGTGCCGATGACTCGCGCATGGGTGGAGATATCATCAAGGCAAAAGGGATGGCGGATGCTGACTGGAAAGCGGCTGCGGGCGATAAACTGGACCTTAGTGTTGCGGGCTTAACGGATCCTGTTTCAGTCAATATGATTGAAGGCGATGATATTGAAGAGGTGGCGACGCGTATTAACGGCCAGCAAACCGCTGTTGTAGCCTCTGTCAGCGACAAGGGTGAGCTTCAGCTATTCTCGGAAAATGGGGCTGTCAGCATTGATGGCACAACAAAGCTCGCACAAGGTAAAGATGCGGCTGGCGGAAGTGTGGATCTGTTCGGTGGTTCAGCCAGTGAGCCAATCACGGTACAAAAAGTTGATGTAGGCACGGTTGGCGGTGCTCAGGAAGCCGTAGGTACGATTGATGCTGCCCTGAAGTACATCGACAGCCAGCGTGCGGATCTGGGTGCCAAACAGAACCGTCTGGGCCATACCATCAATAACCTGGCCAATGTTTCGGAAAACGTATCGGCCTCGAACAGCCGTATCCGTGATACAGACTTTGCCAAAGAATCGACGGAAATGGCTAAGAATCAGATCTTGCAACAAGCAAGTACCTCGATCCTGGCTCAGGCAAAACAGGTGCCACAGGCAGCACTGACGCTGCTGCAATAACATTCCTGTTCAGAAATAACAAAACGGCAAGGGGGCAATCTCTTGCCGTTTTTTGTTGTCTGGAGAAAATTTATTCTAGTTTCTAGTTTCTAGTTTCTAGTTTCTAGTTTCTAGTTTCTAGTTTCTAGTTTCTAGTTTCTAGTTTCTAGTTTCTAGTTTCTAGTTTCTAGTTTCTAGTTTCTAGTTTCTAGTTTCTAGGAAAGGCGGGAAGAGCGGTCCTATGAACCTAAGGCCCTATGGGAAGAGCAGGAAGAGCGGACCTATGGTCCTGTATGGAAAGAACGGTCCTATGAACCTAAGGTTCTATGGAAGTATAGGGGCGAGTATTTAGTTTCGAGTATCTAGGAAGAGCAAACAGCTTGATATGGGGAAGTGATTTTAGAGCAGAACCCCAGAACCCCTTTTTTCCATTATCGAGTTGATTTTTATTAACTTGATCACATTTCTTGCGGTTTTCAAAATTTTCTAAAAAAAAACGTAAAGGTTTTCCTGAGCATGCCGTTACAACTCATGTACTAAGAATAACAAGGTTTTGCCGGCTGGGCTGGTCAAGCCATTTTGAATACTTAAGGAGATACATTATGGCTGTTTCAGTAAACACTAACGTTTCTGCAATGACCGCTCAGCGTTACTTAGGCCAGGCGACTGAAGCTTCAGGTAAATCAATGGAGCGTTTAGCGACGGGTAGCAAGATCAACAGCGCGAAAGATGATGCGGCGGGTCTGCAAATCTCTAACCGTTTGATGACTCAGAGCCGTGGTCTGGATGTGGCGGTACGTAACGCCAACGACGGTATCTCTATGGCGCAGACTGCTGAAGGTTCGATGCAGGAAACGACTAGTATCTTGCAACGTATGCGTGACTTGTCACTACAGTCTTCCAACGGTTCTAACTCCGCTGATGACCGTGTCGCCATTCAAGAAGAAGTGACCGCACTGAAAGACGAAATAAACCGTATCGCCGAAACCACTTCTTTTGGTGGTACCAAACTGATGAACGGCACGTTTGGCAGCCGCTCTATCCAGGTCGGTGCCGATTCAGGTGAAGCGGTACAGCTTTCTTTAACTGATACTCGTGCCGATGCGATGAATAGCACCGCGGCGAAAGGCACGGCTGGCGTTGGTTCGGACTGGAAAGTGTCTAAAGAGATGGCCGGTGAAGATCTTAAAATCAATGGCACAGCTGTTCAGATGAAAGAAGGCGATGACATTGAAGAGCTTGCGACCAAGATCAACGGTCGTGTTGATGGCGTGAATGCCTCTGTTGCAACGATTACTGAAAAAGATGCAAATGGTAATGATGTTGAAAAGCTAGCGCTACAGGTTGTTTCTGATTCAGATACCGCTATTAAGTTTGAAGGCGGGAAAACAACGGCTGCGCTAGGTATGGCTGATGCAGCAGCCGGTGCGGGTGGCGCTTCTGTTCAGAAGATCGATGTAACATCGGTTGGAGGCTCACAAGAAGCCGTTGCCGTGCTTGATAACGCCCTGAAGCAAATTGACTCTGACCGTGCAAAGTTGGGTGCATCTCAGAACCGTCTGAGCCACACCATCAACAACTTAGATAACGTCAACGAAAACGTATCAGCCTCTAACAGCCGTATTCGTGATACTGATTTCGCGAAAGAAACAACGAATATGACGAAGAACCAGATCCTTTCTCAGGCTGCGACGTCAATTCTTGCGCAAGCAAAACAAGCGCCACAAGCTGCACTAAGCCTACTAGGTTAATTCCACTAAAAACGGCAAGGGTCTTCCCTTGCCGTTTTCTGCTATATGCAGCTTTCAGAAAAGTAAGAAGGTGAATGATCATGGATATGAAACCCGTATCAACTTCATCTCAGCCCTCACCGCTATCAAGAAATGGCACAAATGTTGCTAGTATTTTAGACGATTCTCAGGGCTTGCCGCCAGCATCTAACCCCGTTAATCCAGCAAACCTTGATCACAGCAGTGATAAAGGTAAAACGGACGCACGTCGGGTGGAGCAATCCGCAGCGCTGGAAAAGCACGGTGAGATCCAACGCGAACAGCTTGAGAAAATGGTTGAAAAAATCGAAGAGTTTGTCGGCACGCTGAATAAAGGGCTGGCATTTCGTATCGATGAAGAATCTGGACGTAATGTTGTCACTATCTATGAAAAACGTAGTGGCGATGTGGTCAGACAGATCCCTGATGAAGATATGTTAGAACTTTCCCGGCAGCTAGCATCGCATTCCGGGGGGCTGGTAACGACGAAAGTGTAACCCTGGCATCATTTGAGGTAGTCAATGAACATAGGCGCAACAGCCACTGCTTCAGGTCTTGATATTAACAGCATGGTTAATAAGCTCGTGGCGTCTGAGCGAGCACCTAAAGAAGCTCGAATTAATCAGCAACGTGATCAAGTTGATGTTAATTTAAGTGCATATGGTCGTCTGAAAGGATCATTAGATGAAATGAAAAATCTAATGTCGGACTTTCGTCGTAATAATACATTGTCTACACGAATGGCGAGCTCTGATGACACTGACGTTTTAACCGCCACCGCTTCCCATGAAGCTATTCCTGGTAAGTATACGGTTAACGTTCAACAACTTGCAGAATCCCACAAAATTGTTTCCAGCTCCTTTGATGAAAAAGAAAAAATGGGAGCGGGCAAACTGTCTATTGGCCTTGGCGGCTCTCAATTTACTGTCGATATTCCGGAAGATGAAAGTAAAATCCTTGATGTCGTGCGGTTGATAAATCGGCATCCATCAAATTCAGGGGTGATGGCGTCTATCATCAAAGATGATACGGGGGCCCGTTTAGTGTTAGCGTCAGATAAGAGCGGCGAAGACAATACCATTAAAGTAAAAGTGGATGCGCCACCATTTAGTACACTGCAAAAGTTTGGTTTTAATACTAACCATGACGTGAACTCGATGAGTGAAATGCAAAAAGCAGCGGATTCGCGGGTATTGATCGATGGGCTTGCTGTTGTAACCAGCAGTTCCAATGTGATTGAAGATGCAATTCAAGGTGTTGATCTTAATTTAATTCAGCTGACCGATGACGCGGAAACTCCCGATGTCACCGTTGATGTCGGTTATGATCGAGATCGTGTCGGTGGTTCTATCGAGCAGTTTGTTAATGCCTATAATCAATTTTTTGATTTGTCGCAGCAATTAGCTAAATTTGATCCACAAACACAAGAGAAAGGCCCGCTAGTGGGTGATAGCATTGTACGTTCGGTGACAAGCCAGCTTCGTGGTGCTTTTGCTACGCCGATAGAAGATGCACCAGATTCGATTTCAACCTTGAGTGAATTGGGCATTACCACCACCATGGCGGGTCGGTTAGAAATTGATTACGATATGCTGGATAAACAGCTTGAGAAAAACTTTGCCGATGTCGGCGAGTTTTTCAATAGTCGAAATGGTTTTGCTCGTCGTATTGAAGATCTTATCCATAGTTATACGGGAACGACTGGGAGTATCAGAGGCCGTGAGAATAGTTTGAACGACCAAGTGATGCGACTGAATACTGAACAGGCTAACCTTGATCGCCGTATGGATAGTGTTAAGCAGCGCACGCATGACCAATTTACGGCGATGGATTCAGCAATGGGTAAAATGCAGGGTCAGCTTGGCTCTATGATGAGCATGATGCCCCAGATGTAATGATGAAAGAGAGCCTTTATGCAACGTTTAAATCAGTTAGACAATGAACTGGAGGCGATTTTAGCTGTTGAAGGTGACGTTGCTTCTGATGAGTTGCAACAGTTATTGCAGCAACGTGAGTCTCTTTTACGACAGTTGATGGCTGAGCCTGAACGCTTAAATAAAGATGAGTGGCAGGCTGCGGTTGAACGGACGACGTGTTTGCTTGCGCGGATCCGTCACCACAGAGATATGTCAGCAAGTCAACTACAACGACTACAGCACGGGCAACGCTCGATGCAGGTTTATAATAAATTTCGGTAAGGTAATAAAATGGCAATGAGAGGATCGCTACAGGCTTATAAACGAGTCTCAGTAGACAGTCAGTTAACGTCGGCATCTCCTCATCGGGTGATTCAGATGTTAATGGGTGGTGCAATAGAACGCCTTATCCAGGGTAAAGCAGCGATGCAGCAAGGTTCTATTGCTGTAAAAGGTGAGCGTTTGGGTAAAGCGCTAGATATAATTATTAGCTTACGCAGCTGCCTGTCGATGGAAGACGGCGGAGAGATTGCGGCCAACCTTGATGCATTGTATGACTTCATGATCCAGCAAATTTACCTGGCAAACCAGGAGAATAAGCCTGATCCGATTGATGATGTGATCGATATGTTGCGTGAGATCAAATCTGCATGGGAACAGATCCCGGCGGATTATCACAACATGACTCAGCTTGATGTGTAGTTGTTATTCTTATTGTCTATAGTCAATGAGGACAGCTAAATAACTACAGAAATATGCTGAATAGATCCAATTTTAACCAAATCCTGTCTTAGTTTATTTATTCCTTTGTACTGGGGTCACAGCTTTTATGCGTCCCCGGTTGCCTTCTCCTGTGCATTTATTACAATAGCAGCCCATAACTTTTGGTTGCTGTTCCTCTCGAATACGCCACAAAATAGAAAATTCTTAAAAGGCAGGCAATATCAGTCCTATGCAAGGTATAGCAAAGACCCTCGTTATTGATGACGATCTGCAGCACCGTCATGACCTCAGTGTCATTCTTAACTTTGTTGGTGAGCAGCATGAAGCTGTATCAACCGATGAAGTAGAAAACCCACTCTGGGAAAGGGCATGGGGTGCCTGTTTACTGGGTAAAATTGGTTCTAATAAGTCACTTAAGAAAATTCTGGACTACTTGCGCATTCATAACCATATCCCGGTGATTGCCTTATCTGATCATGCCCGTGAACTGGCAGGATTGCCCAACTATGTGGGTGAGTTAGAGTTACCATTAAATTACGGTCAATTAGCCGATGCACTGCGCCATTGCCAGGAGTTTCTTGGTAAGCGTACCTTTCAGGTGCCTCAGATCGGGCGGAAGAATATGTTATTCCGCAGCATGGTCGGATGCAGTGAAAGCATCAGCGAGGTACGCCACCTTATAGATCAAGTTGCATCAACAGATGCCAGTGTTTTGATCCTTGGGGAGTCCGGTACCGGTAAAGAAGTTGTCGCGCGCAATATTCATTATCATTCTTCTCGTCGCGACGGTCCATTCGTGCCTATTAACTGTGGTGCTATTCCACCGGATCTGCTTGAAAGTGAATTGTTTGGCCATGAAAAAGGGGCCTTCACCGGGGCGATTGCTTCGCGTAAGGGGCGTTTTGAACTGGCTGACGGTGGCACGTTATTTCTTGATGAGATCGGTGATATGCCGATGCCGATGCAGGTGAAATTACTGCGTGTGCTTCAGGAACGTTGTTTTGAGCGTGTGGGTGGTAATGCAACCATTAAAACCAATGTCCGCATTATTGCGGCAACACACCGTAATCTCGATACAATGATCCACGAGAACAGGTTCCGTGAAGATTTATACTATCGCTTGAATGTCTTTCCTATCGAAATGCCGGCGTTACGTGAACGTATCGAAGATACGCCACTGTTGCTGCAAGAACTACTGGCAAGAATGGAAGCGGAAGGGGCGAAGTTAATCCACTTTACGCCGCGGGCGATTACCTCGTTGATGGAGCATGACTGGCCAGGCAATGTTCGCGAACTGGCGAATCTGGTTGAACGCCTTCTCATCCTCTATCCGGGTGAAATGGTCGATGTGAATCATTTGCCGATGAAATATCGCTATAGTCATATTCCTGACTTCCAGCCAGAAGAAAATTTTCTGTCGACAGAAGATCAGGAACGCGCAGCATTAGCCGATATGTTCGTCTCTTCATATGATGAGCAGGAAGAAATGTCAGGCTCAAATGATCTGCCTCCGGAAGGGGTGAATCTGAAAGAGATGCTGGCTGAACTTGAAGTGGAGATGATCTGCCAGGCACTTGAAGCTCAGACGGGGGTTGTTGCCCGTGCTGCAGATATGCTGGGTATGCGCCGAACGACTCTGGTTGAGAAAATGCGTAAGTATGGTTTAAACAAAGAAGATTTACGTTAAATTGTCACTTTTCTATGGCGGTGTCATTTTTTTGACTCCGCCAGTATCCTTTCCTCTTATTCAACCTGCTGATACTATTGGTTTTAATTTGGCATGAAAAATGCTTTATAGAGCATTTTGTGCGCTTTTGTTAGGTATCGCATGGGTGAAATCGAATCTCCGCTGGGAACGCTAACTCAGCAAATCAGCCGTTATAAACAAGTACTGGATGTCATGCCTGCGGGGGTGATCTTGCTTGATCCTATGGGGTGCGTGGGTGAAGCAAACCCGGAGGCCCACCGCCTGTTGGGGGGGCCGCTTGAGGGAGAACGCTGGTTCTCGGTGATCCAGCGTGCTTTTGCTCCTCAGGAGGATGACGGTCATGAAGTGTCTTTACGTAGTGGACGTAAAGTTAAATTAGCGATTTCGGCTTCTGATGCCGGTCAGCTGATTTTGATAACCGATATGACCGAAACGCGTCTGCTGCAATCCCGTTTCAGTGAAATGCAGCGATTATCATCTCTGGGAAAAATGGTCGCTTCACTGGCGCATCAAGTGCGGACCCCTTTATCCAGTGCGATGCTGTATGCCTCTAATTTATCGGCGCCTAATTTGAATACGCAGACCCGGCAACGCTTTCAGACAAAATTAGTTGATCGCCTGCACGACCTGGAGAAGCAAGTCAACGACATGTTGCTGTTTGCCAAGGGCGGAGATAACAAGGTAGTTAATCGCTTTGACCTCGACAGCTTGCTCAATGAGCTGGAGCCTATGGTGGAAGCGCAGGTGGTGGCGAACCAGGTCGACTTCAGTATTGATTGCGATGATGAAAGTGCGACGATTTTAGGCAATGCCAATGCCTTAGCCAGTGCATTAAGTAATGTGATCACCAATGCGATCCAGATGTCGGGTAAACAATGTAAAGTCGCGGTGAGTTGTACGCGGTATAACAATGATGTCTATCTGTCGGTAACCGATAACGGGCCGGGTATCGCGGCTGATATGCAAGCGAAAATATTAGAACCGTTTTTTACGACTCGTCAGCAAGGGACCGGGTTGGGGCTGGCTGTGGTACAGATGGTGGCAAATGCCCATAAAGGGCACCTTTTATTAGAGTCAGAATTAGGTCACGGGGCGTGTTTTACTTTAAAGATACCCCTGGCGGAAAATCAGGCACCGCTACAGGCTAATACCTGTTCGGACAATGAACAACAGGCCTATAAGCAGGCAGCGCTAGGAGAATTGCGATGAATCAAAGCCGTGTATTAGTCGTAGAAGATGATGAAGGCTTACGTGAAGCCTTGATTGATACATTAGCGCTGGCTGGCTACCAATGGTTAGAAGCAGACAGTGCAGAGCAAGCTTTACTGACATTAAAATCGAAATCTGTTGATATTGTCGTCTCTGATGTACAGATGGCCGGTATGGATGGTTTGGGATTATTGCGTAATATCAAACTGCACTGGCCGAAGACACCTGTTTTGTTAATGACCGCCTACGCCAACATTGAAGATGCGGTATCAGCAATGAAAGAAGGGGCGATTGATTACATGGCTAAGCCATTCGCCCCCGAAGTGCTGCTCAACATGGTGAGTCGTTATGCGCCGGTGAAGAGTGAGTCAAGCCATGCTATTGTGGCCGATGAGAAGAGTCTCAAACTACTCGCTTTAGCTGAGAAGGTGGCTAAAACGGATGCCAATGTGATGGTACTTGGCCCTAGCGGCTGCGGTAAAGAAGTCATGTCACGTTATATCCATGACCACTCCAGCCGCAGTGAAGGCCCATTTGTTGCGATTAACTGTGCTGCGATCCCGGATAATATGCTGGAAGCTACGTTATTCGGCTATGAAAAAGGCGCATTTACCGGGGCTGTGCAAGCCTGTCCGGGAAAATTTGAGCAGGCGCAGGGCGGTACTATTTTACTTGATGAAATCAGTGAGATGGATTTAAACCTGCAAGCGAAATTGCTCCGGGTGTTACAAGAGCGCGAAGTTGAACGCCTGGGCAGCCGTAAAAGCATCAAGCTGGATATCCGTGTTCTGGCGACCAGTAACCGCGATTTAAAACAGTATGTGGCGCAAGGACATTTCCGTGAAGATCTGTATTATCGTCTGAATGTGTTTCCATTAGTATGGCCGGCACTGACTGAGCGTAAAGGTGATATCATACCGCTGGCAAAATATTTCATTGAACGCCATTGCATGAAACAAGGGTTACCGGTACCGGTACTGAGCCAGAGTGCGCAAGTGAAATTGCAGCAATACGAGTGGCCGGGCAATGTACGTGAGCTTGATAACGTCATTCAGCGTGCATTGATCTTATGTGACAGCCACAGTGTTGAAGGTGAACATATTTTACTAGAAGGACTGGACTGGCTGGATGCACAAAGCCTGCAGACCGCGGTACAATCTCATACAGAGGTGCAATGTCATACAGAGGTGCAATCGCATACAGAGGTACAATCGAATGCAGAGCTACCCAATGTCGAACCTGTCTCGGTTGCAACGTCACGAGACGGATTAGGAAATGAACTGCGCGAGCAGGAGTTCACGATTATTCTCGATACCATTAAAGCTTGTGAAGGCCGACGTAAAGACGTGGCTGAACAACTGGGTATCAGCCCGCGAACATTGCGCTACAAATTAGCCAAAATGCGCGATGCCGGAATTGAGATCCCACTCTGATTAGATTAATCGTGATTTATTACGGTTTATTAATAAAACTGGCGTTAAGCTTGCAATTTAATTAGCAAAAACAGTGATAATCGACACCAACGTCAATATAATGACAGCGCGAGGAAGACAATGAAAGTCAATGGACTACAAACTGAAATGCAAAGCCTGAAGCTGGAAGCTCAAAATGCCTCTCGCCCGGCAACGGGGCAGCAGGTCAGTGCCGATTTTGGTGCATTGCTTAATGATGCGGTGAAGTCGGTTAATCAGCTTCAGGGACAATCAAGTGATCTCAGTACCCGTTTCGATCAAGGGGATCGCAGTGTGTCATTATCTGATGTGATGATTGCAAGAAATAAATCGAGTGTTGCTTTTGAAGCTACCGTACAGGTTCGTAACAAACTGGTGGACGCTTATAAACAATTAATGAATATGCCAGTGTAATCCAGGAATAGTTAGTGTCGGAACAAACACCAAACCACGAATTAGCTGTAGCGGGAAATGCACCGGCTCCTGTTGTCACAGACAGTGAACTTGATCTGCATAATCCCGATGCGGAAGAAAAAAGCGCCACTCGTGTTGATAGCATGTTAGGAAACCTGGACTTATTACGTCAGGTTATCCTTGTGCTGTCTGTCGCTATCTGTGTGGCATTAATTGTCATGGTGGTGATGTGGATAAAAGAGCCCGAGATGCGTCCGCTCGGTACGTATTCCACAGATGAACTCATTCCGATCCTTGATCATTTTGATCAAAAGCAAGTGAACTACAAACTTGAAGGGAACACGATTCGCGTTCCGGCCGATGATTTTGCTGCAATTAAGCTGGACTTAACCCGTACCGGCTTAAACACGGTAGTGTCTGAAGGCGATGATATTCTGCTGCAAGATATGGGCTTTGGTGTTTCTCAGCGTCTTGAACGTGAGCGCCTGAAGCTCAGTCGGGAACGTCAGCTTGCTCGTGCCATTGAACAGATCCGTAAGGTACGCAAAGCCCAGGTGCTTTTGGCTATGCCCAAGCAAAGCGTGTTTGTACGTCATAATCAGGAAGCGTCAGCAACGGTATTTTTGACCTTGTCATCGAATGGCATGCTGGGTCAGCAAGAAGTTGACTCCATTGTTGATATGGTGGCAACGGCGGTACCTAGCCTGAAACCAACCCGGGTGACAGTGACCGATCAACATGGTCGGCTGTTGAGTTCGGGCACGGAAGATCCGGCAGCAACGGCGAAACGTAAAGAATACGAATTAGAGCGTAAACAGGAACAAGCCCTGCGTGAAAAAATTGATGCGATCTTAATTCCTGTTTTAGGGTTAGGGAATTATACCTCTCAGGTTGATATATCCTTGGACTTCAGCGCGATTGAAGAAACGCGCAAAAAGTTTGATCCCTCGACCTCATCAACCCGCAGTGAATATACGCTGGAAGATTACAATAACGGCAATATTGTTGCGGGCATTCCCGGCGCGTTAAGTAATCAGCCCCCGGCAGACGCTTCTATCCCGCAAGATATTGCTGATATGCAGTCAGGTAGGGGTTCAAGCAACGGCTCCGTTCACCGTGAAGCCACCCGTAACTTTGAATTAGATACCACTATTAGTCATAAGCGGGCTCAATCTGGCACGATCAGTCGTCAGACCGTGTCTGTGGCGATCAATTACAAGCAGGTGATTAACCCTGAAACCGGTGAAATTACCCGGGTACCGGTCGGTGAAGCTGATTTGGTCAAAATTCGCAGGTTGTTAATGGGCGGGGTTGGATTTGCTGAGTCACGGGGTGATCTGCTGGAAGTCATCTCGGTCGCATTTGCGGTTCCGGAAGAGCTGCTATTGGTTGATTTGCCAATTTGGGATCATCCGAATTTCAATACCTGGATACGTTGGCTGGCTGCCGCCCTGGTGATTATTGTCGTGATCATTGTACTGGTTCGTCCGGCAATGAAAAAATTGTTGTATCCGAATCAGGCCTCAGATGGTACACCGCTGGACGCCAATGGCCTACCGGTTCCTGCCAATAGCGAAGAGGGTATTGGCTTGATAGGTGCAGAGCTCGATGGCATGGAAAGTTTTGAATTGAGTAGCAGTAATTTAGATCTGCCAAACCTGCATAAAGATGAAGATCTGCTAAAAGCGGTCAGAGCGTTGGTGGCGAATGAGCAAGATTTAGCGGTGCAAGTAGTGAAAGGTTGGTTAAACGAAGATGGCTAATGAAGTTGCAACCACAGAAGATAAAAAATTTGATGTCATGAGCTTAAGTGGCACTGAGAAAGCGGCGATCTTATTGCTCAGCCTCAGTGAGCAGGATGCGGCCAGTATTATTCGTCACCTCGAACCGAAACAGGTACAGCGTGTCGGTAGCTCGATGGCGAGTATGGCAGATTTGAGCCAGGAGAAGGCCTCTGCAGTACATCGCCATTTCCTTGAGGATATTCAGAAATACAGCAGTATCGGTACGGGCAGCGAAGACTTTGTTCGTAATACCCTGGTTGCTGCGTTAGGTGAAGATAAGGCGAATAACCTTGTAGATCAGATCCTGATGGGCAGTGGTTCCCGGGGGCTGGATTCATTGAAATGGATGGATCCGCGCCAGGTTGCCAGTATTATTCTTAACGAGCACCCGCAGATCCAGACGATCGTGCTGTCATATCTGGAGCCTGAGCAATCTGCTGAAATTATGTCTCAGTTCCCAGAGCGCGTGCGGCTTGATCTGATGATGCGTATTGCCAATCTTGAAGAAGTTCAGCCAGCAGCACTGCATGAACTGAATGACATCATGGAGAAACAGTTTGCCGGTCAGGCTGGTACTCAGGCTGCCAAAATTGGCGGCTTGAAAGCAGCGGCTGAAATCATGAACTACCTCGATAATAATGTCGAAGGCTTGTTGATGGATCAGATCCACGAAAATGACGAGGACATGGCAACTCAAATCCAAGATCTAATGTTTGTGTTTGAAAACCTTTCTGAAGTGGACGATCGCGGGATCCAGTTGTTACTGCGTGACGTACCGCAAGATCTGTTGCAGAAAGCCCTTAAAGGTGCGGATGATACCCTGCGTGAGAAAATTCTCCGTAATATGTCAAAACGTGCGGCAGAAATGCTGCAAGACGATCTGGAGGCAATGGGTCCTATTCGTGTGGCCGATGTGGAAGCTGCGCAGAAAGAAATTCTTTCTATCGCCCGTCGCTTAGCCGATGCCGGTGAATTAATGCTCGCAGGTAACGGTGGTGCTGATGAATTCCTGTAAGCGAATGAACTCCAGTCATAGGTTATCAGTATGACGAATGAACGCCGCCGTGGTTTTCTCCGTGTATCTGAGCATCAGGCGCAGGAGCTTGAGCGCTGGGCATACCCTGACTACAGCCAGCAGCAAGAGGCACCAAGTGATAATGCCCTTAACTACGATCCGCGCTGGCAGCCAGAGGAACTTGAAGAGGAAGAAGAGCAAGGGCCTCCCCCTTTAACGGCTTCTGACTTAGAAGAGATCCGTCAATCTGCCTATGATGAAGGGGTTGCCGAGGGCAAAACTGCCGGGCATGCTGAAGGTTTTGAGGCAGGTAAAGCCGAAGGACTTGAAACGGGCCTGATAGAGGGCCGCGAGCAAGGGCTGGAACAAGGGCTGGAGCAGGGACAAACCCAAATTAGTGAGCAGGTATCGCATCTTACTCAGTTGATCGAGCAGCTTGCCACGCCATTGCAACAAATTGATACCGATGTCGAAAATCAGGTTCTGGATTTGGTAACCAACCTGGCCCGTGAATTAATTCGGGTAGAAGTACAGACCAATCCTCAAGTCATACTCAATACCATCCGCGAAGTGATTGGTTCTCTACCGATTGCCGAGCGTCAGACAAAGCTAAGTCTTCATCCTGACGATCTTGATATGGTACGCAAGGCATACGGCGAAGAAGATCTGGCAGAGCGCAAGTGGTCATTACAACCGGAGCCATCACTGAATCGTGGGGATCTGCAGGTACGGTCAGAAGACTCGACGGTCGATTATTTTATTGAAGATCGTATTCGCCACTTATTACAGCAATTTAATGGAGTTAACAGCCAGCCGGCAGGAGGGCAGTAATGTCTTCTTCACTGGCAATGCGGCTGTCTCAACACCAGACGGAAGGCTTAGCGTGTCGTCCCGTAGCCTCCGGACGACTGGTTCGCGTCGTCGGACTAACGTTAGAAGCCGTTGGCTGCCGTGCGCCTGTTGGTAGCTTATGTCGGGTGGAAACCCTGAACGGTGAGATGGAAGCTGAAGTTGTTGGCTTCTCGGGTGAAACCTTATTTCTGATGCCCAGTGAGCAGCTCACCGGTGTGATGCCTGGTGCCAGAGTGACTCCGGTACTACAGGACAGCGGCTTACCTGTCGGGCCTGAATTATTGGGCCGGGTGATCGACGGTGTCGGAAATCCACTTGACGGTTTGGGCGAAATATTTACCGCCACCCGCGCCTCTTTCAATGCCACTCCTATCAACCCATTAGCGCGTAAGCCGATTAAAGAGCCGCTTGATGTGGGTATTAAAGCCATTAATGGTTTGCTTTCTGTTGGTAAAGGCCAGCGTATCGGATTATTTGCCGGCTCAGGTGTCGGTAAGTCGGTGACCCTTGGCATGATGACCCGCGGTACGACAGCGCAGGTTGTTGTGGTCGGGCTGATAGGTGAACGTGGTCGGGAAGTTAAAGAGTTTATAGACGAGATCCTCGGTGAAGAAGGACGTCAGCGTGCTGTAGTGATTGCCGCACCAGCTGATACTTCACCCTTAATGCGTTTAAAAGGCTGTCAAACTTCGCTGACTATCGCGGAATATTTCCGGGATCAGGGGTTAGATGTCCTGTTGTTGATGGACTCACTGACTCGATTTGCTCAGGCTCAGCGTGAAATCGCCTTGTCGGTGGGTGAGCCTCCGGCGACGAAAGGGTATCCACCTTCAGTCTTTGCAAAATTACCGGCGCTGGTGGAGCGAGCGGGTAATGGTAGTGAGAGCCAGGGGTCAATTACAGCCTTCTTTACTGTGCTGACCGAAGGCGATGACTTACAGGACCCCATCGCTGATGCGTCGCGGGCGATCCTCGATGGTCACATTGTATTATCCCGAGAAATGGCCGATGCCGGACATTATCCGGCCATCGATGTTGAACGTTCGGTTAGCCGGGTAATGCCTGCGATTGTGAGTGACGAGCACATGTTAATGTCAAAAGCAGTGCGGCAGATTTTGTCTATTTGCCGGAAGAACCAGGATCTGGTTTCAATCGGTGCGTATAAACCCGGCACGGATCCGAGTATCGACCAGGCCTTCATCTTCAAGCCAAAATTAGACGCTTACCTGCAGCAGGAAATGAAAGAGTCTGTACCATACGATATGTGCGTCAATATGTTGCGCTCAACCTTAAGTGGTCAATAAAAGATTAAAACGCAGCAATTATGTCGAAAGATAAACAGGCCCTAAGGCTAATGGCCAGAGAAGATTGGAACGGCTATGTCAGACAGTGCATTAGAACTGATTTTAAATATAACCAAAGATGAAGAACACCAGGCATCGCTCGCGTTGAATCAGGCCCGGTTAGAACGAGAAAATTATCTTCAGCAGCTGCAGCAGATTGAGCAGTACCGGCTTGATTACTGTAAACAGTTTTCAGTGCGTGGTCAGCAAGGGTTAACGGCCAGTTCGTATAGTCATTTACAAAAATTCCTGACTCAGCTTGATGAGACGCTTGTTAAACAAAAAGAAGCCGGCTATCAGTTTGACCATCAGGTGGAACAGTGCAGCGAACATTGGCACGAGGTAAGAAAAAAGCGTCGTTCGATCGAATGGCTGATAGACAAAAAACAGACGGAACGGCAGCAAAAGCTCGATCGGCAAGAACAACTGATGATGGATGAATTTGCGACCCTGCAGTTTGCTCGCAGGCGTTAGGGATCGAGATACTCGAAACTAGTTACTCGCTTGCTGAATCTTATAATCTGGTGCGTTTTTTGCATAAAGTGCTTACTGGTATTCTCAATGTAAAGAGTCACAATGAATTCGTCTAGCCTATTGTCAGCAGATTTTTCAACATCATTACCTCGGTCGGGTGAAGGCAAAGTGGCCGTTGAGGGAAAAGCGACGGCTGAAAGCGTAAAGGGCGATCCGGAACTGTCTGCGACGAGCAGTGAATCAGACAGTTTTGCTAACGAGCTGAAAAACGTAATCAGCGATGAACAAGATACGCCAGCGACGGCGGCCAAAAAGGCGAATTCAGATAACATTGACTCAGAAAATCAGGAGCTTGGTTCTGTTTCCGCTTCAAATCTGGCTACCGATACTGATTCAGATGCAGTGAGTGATGATGTTCAGCTTGCAGAAGTAAAACAGAGCGCCGAAGTGAGCAAAATAAGGGCATCTGGTACTGATAGCGAGCAAATCTCGGGCAAGCAGGCTGGCTCACAAGAAACAGCGCTTGATCCAGAGGGTAAGCAGCAGATAATGGCGGACGGTGAAGAACTGCTTAACCGCTTATCGGCAGCCAATCAGCAACTGTCTGAGCCACATTCAACTGCTGGCAAGACTTTGCCGCCAGCCGCTATAACAAGTGATATGGCTAAGCCTTTGATGAACAAAACGACGGCCTCGATGAACGGAGAGGCAGCAATTGATACAAGTGTCGACATCGGCAATGTGGCGGCAACAACAACGATGGCGGCAGGAGAGGAAGATCTTACGGGGGATTCTGAACCGTTTGTTCAGAATGCGTCAGCACAATTTGCTGGACTGCCTTTATCTGAAGCGGACGTTCAGAACAAATCGGAGCTCAGCCAGGAGCAACTGGCTAACGTTTTTGCAGTGCCATCTGCACAGGTAACTGCGACGGATAGTCAAGCGAGTGAAT
This sequence comes from Photobacterium sagamiensis, assembly GCF_050337085.1. Classification (NCBI taxonomy): domain Bacteria; kingdom Pseudomonadati; phylum Pseudomonadota; class Gammaproteobacteria; order Vibrionales; family Vibrionaceae; genus Photobacterium; species Photobacterium sagamiensis. Next base: position 87,071 of record NZ_JAKJSP010000021.1, read on the forward strand.
CATTACCGATCAGTGAAGGCATTGATCGTCAGGTGATTGATCCTCAAGTGATAGCAGGTATGACGGTACCAACGGCAGCAACAGCGATCTCGGCAGATCCATCCGCTGAGTTGACGCAACCGCAACAGGTCAGTGAAGACATTGATCTTCAGGTGATTGCTCCTCAAGTGATAGCGGGTATGGCGGAGCCAACGGCAGCGACAGCCCAATCAGGCGGATTATCAGAACAACAGCCGCAGCTGCTAGCGGCAACGGATGGTGAGCAGGCAGTCGGAGGCAAAGTCACGTTGCCTGCGGATATGTTACCGGCAGAAATGCAGACGCGGGGTGTTGCCAACGAAACCGCAGGCCTAAGTAAGCCGTCACTAACGACTTCAGAGCTGGCAATGGCAGCCTTGGCAAGTACGTCAGCGGCTTCAGGTGCAGCTGCAACACCAGCAACCGTCGTCAACGGTACCGTTCAGGCGGCTCCGGTAGACGGTGCACCGGTAATACCCTGGGCAACCACTTCGGCATCGCCGGTACTGGCGGGCGCAATGGTGATGACAGCCGCTGGAGCAGCAGATCCGACTGCCGGTGATACGGCTCTGATAGATACGGCGATGAACAGCGCAGCTCTGGCTGCGACCGTCGATGCGAGCAGTAGCGTGAATGCAGAGACGAAACCGGCAGATCTTTCACATCAGATCAGCTCATTGTCCGGGCAACAAAGTATTAACGGGCAAGCAAAAAGTGAAGCCCTAGCGCAGGCACAAAGCCCGTTGCAGTTGTCTAAAGAACAAGCGGGTGATCAAGTGGCCGAGCGAGTAAACATGATGATGTCGAAGAACCTCAAACATGTTGATATCCGTTTAGATCCACCAGAGTTAGGTAAGTTACAGATTAAACTCTCGGTGAATCAGGATCAGGCCTCGGTCCAGTTTACTGTCGGTAATCAGCAAACCCGTGATCTGATTGAACAGGCAATGCCTAGATTACGTGAGATGCTTCACCAGCAAGGGTTACAGTTAGCCCAAAGCACGGTGCAGCAAGATGGGTCGCGTCAACAATTGGCAGGACAATCTGGTCAGCAAGGTGGTACCCAGCAACACTCTGACGGCAGCCATCAAACAGGCAGTGAATCGGAAATGGGGCATTCAGGCTCAGAAGCGGTAGAAATGTTTGTGAAACAAGCTGATGACCGGGTGGACTATTATGCTTAGAAAATAGCTAAACTTAGAAGATGCCCCTATCTGGAAGCTGTAAGGCGTTGAACATAAGTTTGCTTGACAATAAATTGATTTTAAAGAAAATCCCGAAAAATTATAGATAAAAAAGGATAACAGGAAGAATGGCAGAAGGCGCTGAAAATACGGGAAGCAAAAAGAAGCTTATTATTATCGTCGCGCTCGTCGTTGTGCTACTGGGTGGTGGCGTCGGTGCATGGTTACTGATGGGAAATGACTCCCCTGAGCCGGAAAAGAGCGCTGTCGCGACACAGCAAGCGACTCAGGTTGAGCCTGCTTATTATGTTATTCTTCCGCAACCATTTATTTTTAATGTCACGGGTGATAAACGCGATCGTCTGGTACAAGTCAAAGTACAGTTAATGGTGCGTGGTGATAGTAATGAAGCTGTAGCCATGCAACATACCCCGTTGATTGAAAGTACGTTATTACAAGCATTTGGTGCGGCAACGGTAGAGCAATTGCGTACCCCAAGTGGTCGTATTGACTTACGTACGCAGGCTCTGTCTGCGATACAATCTGCGATGATGAAAGTCTCTGGTAAACAAGTCGTCGAGCGAGTGCTCTTCACTGGTTTCGTAATGCAATAGGTTTAATGTGAGTGACTTATTAACTCAAGACGAAATTGATGCCCTGCTACATGGTGTTGATGACGTAGAAGATGAAGAGGAAGAGGTTGCTGGTGACGGCCGTGTAGCCGATTACGACTTTTCATCTCAGGACAGAATTGTCCGGGGCCGAATGCCAACGTTGGAACTGATCAACGAGCGTTTTGCCCGCCATATGCGCATCAGCTTGTTTAACATGCTGCGTAAAACGGCAGAAGTGTCAATTAACGGCGTACAGATGATCAAATTTGGTGAATACCAGAATACATTGTACGTTCCGACCAGTTTGAACATGGTGCGATTCAGGCCGCTTAAAGGTACGGCCTTAATTACTATGGAAGCCCGCCTGGTCTTTATCCTGGTGGAAAATTTCTTTGGTGGTGACGGCCGATTCCATGCCAAGATCGAAGGGCGAGAGTTTACCCCGACAGAGCGTCGTATTGTCCAGATGCTGCTGAAACTGGTGTTTGAAGACTACCGTGAATCCTGGTCGCCGGTTATGGACGTTGAGTTTGAATATCTTGACTCAGAAGTAAACCCGACCATGGCCAACATTGTTAGCCCGACAGAAGTGATTGTAGTCAGTTCGTTCCATATTGAAGTGGATGGTGGTGGTGGTGATTTCCACGTAGTGATGCCGTACTCGATGGTCGAACCGATCCGCGAACTGCTCGATGCCGGTGTGCAGAGTGACAAGATGGATACCGATGTACGCTGGAGCAAAGCCCTGCGTGATGAAATCATGGATGTGCCGGTGAATCTTCGCGCCAATCTGTTGGATCTTGATTTATCATTGCGTGATTTGATGGAGTTGCAGGCCGGCGATATCATTCCGATTGACTTACCGGAATCGGCGACTGTTTTTGTCGAAGATCTGCCAACCTACCGCGCTAAAATGGGTAAATCTGGTGATAACATCGCCTTGAAGGTGACCGAGAAACTCAAGCGTCCGGATATGATGAAAACTGATTTGGCTTTTCTCGACCGTGATGAGTTAGGCTCCGCATTGACAGAAATTAATAGTGATAAATCAGACAATTAAATAACAGGTGTAAGTTATGTCTCAAAATGACCAACAAATTGCTGATGATTGGGCTGCTGCACTTGCAGAGCAGGTGGTTGAAGAAACCGCGCAGCCTGCTCCTCTTGAAGAACTCACTGATGAAAGCTCGCCAATTTCGGACGATGAGCGGCGTAAGCTCGATTCGATAATGGACATTCCGGTCACCATTTCGATGGAAGTGGGCCGCACTCAAATCAGTATTCGTAACTTGCTGCAATTGAATCAGGGCTCAGTGGTGGAGTTAGACCGTATTGCCGGTGAATCACTCGATGTGATGGTTAACGGTACGCTGATTGCGCACGGCGAAGTGGTTGTGGTTAACGACAAGTTTGGTATTCGTCTGACAGATGTGATCAGTCAGACCGAGCGCATTAAAAAACTTCGTTAAGGTTAACTATGAAATATCCGCTATCTCTATTTGCTGGTGTAGGATTTGCCTTTGTCAGCCTACCTGTATTGGCTGCGCCAGCGTCCGAGATCAATGTCGCGACGACGTTAGCCTCGTTGATGTTAGTTGTGCTGCTTATCTTGTTTTTAGCCTGGTTAGTAAGACGAATGAAGTTACCAGGTATTCAAGGGGCAGACGGTTCATTAAAGGTGCTGAAGCAGTTACCTATCGGCCAGCGGGAACGTATCGTGTTAGTGCAGATCGGTAACGAGCAATTGCTCGTCGGGGTAACGCAGCACAATATCTCGTTGCTAACCAAGTTAGAAGAGCCGTTGCCCATGGGTGAACAGCAAAGTGGGGATTTTTCTAACCACCTAAGCAAGTTGTTGAAAAAAAATGATAAGAAATAATATTATTGCCGCCTTTTTGGCGGCTTTTGCCTTTTTCTTTACTTTGCCTGTAACGGCGGAAACCACGGCTAATGAGTTGCCGGCATTGTCGGCAGGTGGAGAGAGTGTTACTGCCAGCGCGATGCAAAAGGAACAAGGCGCATCTCGTTTGTTAACCCAAGGCAGCGGTGGTGGTATTCCGGCTTTTTCTGTTACCGTCAATCCTGACGGCACGGAAGATTACTCGGTAACTCTGCAGATCCTGGCATTGATGACAGCCTTAGGCTTCTTGCCGGCGATAGTTATCTTAATGACGTCATTCACCCGTATTGTGGTGGTGATGTCGATTTTAAGGCAGGCAATGGGCTTGCAGCAGACTCCGTCTAATCAGGTGATTATCGGTATTGCGATGTTCATGACTTTTTTTATCATGTCGCCGGTACTCGACAAGATCAATACCGATGCTATCCAACCGTATATCAATGAAGAAGTCACCGCGCAGCAAGCTTTCGATGCTGCCCAGCAGCCACTCCGGCAGTTCATGCTGAAGCAGACCCGAGTCAAAGATCTGGAAAGCTTTGTTAATATGTCGGGCTCAACAGCAACCGATCCGCAAGATGTTCCGATTACGGTACTGATCCCGGCATTCATCACCTCCGAATTAAAAACAGCCTTTCAGATCGGCTTTATGTTGTTTTTACCCTTTTTGATCATTGACCTGGTGGTCGCATCGGTACTGATGGCGATGGGTATGATGATGTTGTCGCCCATGATTGTGTCGTTGCCGTTTAAATTGATGTTATTTGTGCTGGTTGATGGCTGGAACCTGATTTTGTCTACCCTGGCGGGGAGTTTTGGTATCTGATACCAATTCAGAAAGGAAATGTTATGACACCTGAAGCGTTTGTCGAAATTTTCCAGGAAGCCCTGTACATGGTGTTGCTAATGGTCTGTGCGATTGTGGTTCCGGGCCTGTTGATTGGTTTGGTGGTCGCGGTTTTTCAGGCGGCGACATCAATTAACGAACAAACGTTGAGCTTTTTGCCTCGCCTGATCGTTACCTTGCTGGCCTTGATGTTTTTCGGCCATATGATGACGCAGATGTTGATGGATTACTTTTTTCGGATCGTCGAACGAATACCTCAGCTGTTATATTAGTTCGGCTAACAGAAGGTAGTCAGTATCTGAAAGCAGTATTGTATATCAAAGGGTTGCGTATCAAAGTGCCGAGTATTAAAAAGTCATGTCGTATAGAGATAAGCGAGTAACCCGATGACCTACCCGTCCGCGCTGCTCCTTGATTGGATTGCTAATTACTTTTGGCCCTTAACCCGCATCTCAGCCATGATGATGGCGATGACCTTCTTTGGTGCCCGGTTTGTGTCGCCTAAAATTCGCTTATATCTGGCAGTAACGATCACGTTTGCTGTGATGCCCGTTTTGCCTCAGGTGCCGGCGGATATTGCCTTATTGTCTTTGCAAGGTTTTATAACGACCGGCCAGCAAGTGATCATCGGTGTCGCGATGGGAATGGTGACTCAGTTTATTACCCAGACTTTTGTCTTGGTGGGGCAGATCCTCGGTATGCAATCGAGCCTCGGCTTCGCCTCTATGGTTGATCCGGCAAATGGGCAGAATACGCCGGTACTTGGTCAGCTCTACCTGTTTCTGGCGATCATGTTGTTCCTGTCGACCGATGGCCATCTGGCCATGCTCAATATGGTGGTGCTCAGTTTTAAAACGTTACCGATTGGCAAGGCGATGTTACAGCCGGTGGATTATTATCAGTTGACCGAGTGGTTTGGCCATATGTTCAAAGCGGCGTTAAATATGGCGCTGGCTGGTGTTATTGCCTTGTTGACGGTGAACTTATCATTTGGTGTTATGACCCGGGCGGCACCTCAGCTGAATATTTTTTCGCTTGGTTTTTCATTAGCTCTGTTGCTAGGTTTGTTGATCAGCTGGTTTTTGGTGATGGGGATGCTGCCGCAGTATGAATACAACTGGCAGTTTGGTTTCGAACAAATATGCAGCCTGGTTCGAGTTGATTGTTAAAGATGAGATTAGAGAGCTAAATGTCAGATTCAGACGGTCAGGAACGCACCGAATCCGCCACCCCGCGAAGGCTGGAGCAGGCGCGGGAGAAAGGTCAGGTTCCGCGCTCAAGAGAATTGGCTTCAGTTGCGGTACTGATCGCAGGTGCCGTTGCGCTGATGTGGTTTGGTGAAGGGCTGGGAACGTCGCTCGCCCAGGTGATGACGAAAATGTTCTCGTTAAGCCGTGATGACATCTTTGACCTGAATAAACTGTTCTCAATCATTAGCCTGGCTATCTGGCACATCGTATTACCGCTGAGTTTAGTGCTGCTTTTTCTTTTTTCCGCTGCGTTAATTGGTGCTGCGGGTTTAGGTGGGGTGAGTTTTTCTGCCGAAGCGGCGAGACCGAAGCTATCAAAGATGAACCCGCTAAGTGGCCTGAAGCGTATGGTCGGCACTCAAAGCTTGGTTGAGCTGATAAAATCAATACTTAAAATCGGTTTAGTGGCTGGCGTAGCGCTTTACTTGATGTACGGCAGTCTTGATGATTTTTTCCAGCTTAGTGTTGAAACGTTTCCGACCAATATTTTTCATGCGTTAGATCTTTTGCTGAGCTTTGTCATTTTGATCTGTTGTTCACTGCTGGTGGTTGTGGCGATTGATGTGCCGTATCAGATCTGGCAGCACAATGAACAGCTGAAAATGACCAAACAGGAAGTGAAAGACGAATATAAAGACACTGAAGGTAAACCGGAAGTGAAAGGGCGTATTCGTATGTTGCAGCGGGAAATGGCACAGCGTCGGATGATGGCAGATGTGCCTACAGCCGATGTCGTGATCACCAACCCGGAACACTTCTCGGTTGCTTTGCGTTATGATCCCGATCTTGATAAGGCGCCGGTTGTTATTGCGAAAGGTACCGATCACATGGCACTTAAAATTCGTGAAATTGCCAATAAGCACAGTATTGATATCGTGCCGGCACCACCATTGGCACGAGCGATTTATCATTCCACAGAAATTGAACAGCAGATACCTGACGGGTTGTTTACCGCCGTGGCTCAAGTATTAGCTTATGTCTTCCAGTTAAAACAGTACCGCAAAGGGCGAGGAAAAAGACCGATGCTGGCGAAAGAATCGATGGATATTCCACCAGAGTTACGTCAATAATGCGATACCTGGCTCATATTAACTGGCGCACCGGGACGCTATGTAAAATTAAAATCATTTTAAAGAAGGCAAAATGTCACAGAACTCACTCGTCTTCTAGCTGCTTATCCAGACTTCTGTTAGTCTCTCTCGGGGTCAAAAAAATGACAGTGACTTAGGGCATGGTTCTTGCATTCAGCATGGTTCCTAATCGGACTCAAACATTTTAAAAGAGTCTTTCAATAGCAATTTCAGCGGCGCACCGAATAATTATATTTCATGAAGTTTTTGATACCTTTTACGGATAAGTTACCGTTATCCCGATTACAGTCTATGCCAGCTGTTGGCGCACCAATCATGGTGCTTACAACCTTAGCGATGGTTATATTACCGATACCTCCGCTGGTACTGGATCTGGCCTTTACCTTTAATATTGCTTTGTCTTTAGTGGTATTGCTGGTCACCATTTATACACGTCGCCCACTGGACTTTGCTGCATTTCCAACGGTACTTCTGATTGCGACCTTATTGCGTCTCGCGTTGAACGTGGCTTCAACCCGTGTGGTTTTACTGTATGGCCATGAAGGTTCAGATGCCGCGGGCCAGGTGATTGATGCCTTTGGTTCTGTGGTCATTGGCGGTAACTATGCTGTCGGTTTGGTTGTCTTCCTGATTTTGATGATCATTAACTTTATGGTGGTTACCAAAGGTGCTGGCCGTATTTCTGAAGTGAGTGCCCGCTTTACCCTGGATGCCTTACCGGGTAAACAAATGGCAATCGATGCTGATTTGAATGCCGGACTGATTGATCAGGAACAAGCGCGTACCCGCCGTTTTGAAGTAACCAAAGAAGCCGACTTCTACGGTTCGATGGATGGTGCGTCAAAATTCGTAAAAGGTGATGCCATTGCCGGTATTTTGATCTTGGTGATCAATATCGTGGGTGGTCTTATTATAGGTATGGGTCAACATGGCTTGCCATTTGGCGATGCCATTGAAATTTATAGTTTGCTGACTATCGGTGATGGCCTGGTCGCTCAAATCCCTTCCTTATTATTGTCTATCGGTGCGGCAATGATGGTGACCCGTCAAAATACTGACGAAGACATGGGCCAGCAACTGAACTTCCAGTTATTCAATAAGCCGCAAGCATTGATTGTTACGGGTGGTATTTTATTTGTAATGGGCATTGTACCGGGCATGCCCCATGTTCCTTTCCTTCTTTTTGCAATGATGATTGGTGGTTTTGCTTATTGGCGCGTGAAAAAAGAAAAAGAAGCGGCATTGGTTGAACAAGAGGCTCCGTCGACGGAACTGGCACTGCAACCATCACAAAAAGAACTTTCGTGGGACGATGTTCAACCTGTTGACATTATCGGCCTTGAAGTCGGTTATCGTCTGATCCCTATGGTTGATAAAGAGCAGGGCGGTGAGTTGCTTGACCGAGTGAAAGGGGTCCGCAAAAAACTATCCCAGGATTTTGGCTTTCTTATCCCGCCAGTCCACATTCGGGATAATCTGGAATTGCCGCCGAATAGCTACCGTATCAGCTTGATGGGGGTGGCTTGTGGTGAAGCGGATATTCATCCCAATATGGAGCTGGCGATTAACCCGGGCCAGGTATTCGGTACCATTGACGGGGAAAACACGACCGATCCGGCCTTTGGTCTGGAAGCCGTATGGATAATGGAAGCCCAACGGGAGCATGCTCAGGCGCTGGGTTATACCGTGGTGGATTCGGCAACGGTGCTGGCCACCCATTTAAGCCAGATTTTAACCAACAGTGCGTCTCAGTTGCTGGGTCATGAAGAAGTACAGAATCTGCTTGAGATGTTGGGACAATCAACACCTAAGCTAGTCGATGGTTTTGTGCCGGATCAGTTATCTCTGGGCGTTGTGGTGAAAGTGATGCAGAACCTGCTCAATGAAGCCATTCCGGTGCGTGATATTCGAACAATTGTTCAGACTTTGTCTGAATATTCATCGAAGAGTCAAGATCCTGACATACTGACAGCCGCTGCCAGAATTGGCTTAAAACGCCTAATCGTACAAGAAATCAATGGAATAGAGCCTGAATTGCCGGTGATTACATTGGTTCCAGAGTTGGAACAACTTTTGCATAAAACAATGCAGTCTGCCGGTGGTGAATCATCAGGGATTGAACCTGGTTTGGCAGAACGACTACAGCGTTCGCTCACCGAGGCGACCCAACAGCAAGAGCTGAAAGGGGAGCCAGCAGTACTGCTGACTTCTGGTGTGTTACGATCCACCTTAGCGAAGTTTGTTAAAAATACCATTCCGAGTTTACGCGTACTGTCCTATCAGGAAGTGCCTGATGAAAAACAGATACGCATTGTGAATGCGGTGGGTAACTAAGCCCGTAGCAACGAAACAGATTGTGGCTAGGTCAGCAGATAACTGAACAAGTCGGTAATTGAGTAAAACGTACAAGCATGGTGAAGCGCCATCTGACGGGAAGACAAAATTGAAAATTAAACGATTTTTTGCCAAGGATATGCGGACTGCACTGAGCGAAGTGAAAGAAGAGCTCGGTGCTGATGCCGTGATCATGTCGAATAAGAAAGTCACGGGTGGTGTCGAAATTGTTGCCGCCATTGATACAGACGTTGCCAATGAGCCGCCGAAAGCTCTTCAGGCCACTCGCGATGCACTGGCCAGTCGCCTCGGACAAGCTAAGCGTAAGCTGGCTGATGATCAGGTGCAGTTAAAACAACCGTCAGCGGTCAGCCGTTTTGCCAATGTGCTGCAAAACTATACCGGTGATAAACCGCAAGCGGGTGAGTCACAGCATAATGCCGACGACGAGAGTGAAATTGATTCATTATCAGCGCTGTTAAAGCGTCAGTCGAAGCAGCATGGCGCACACAGTGCGCAGCCAGAACGTAATAACCTTAATCGTAGCGGCAGCAGTCAGAACCGTAATAACACGAGTCTGAACCGTAACGGTTACAGCCAGAACGAGCCTCGACGTGATCCAAAACCAAACATGATGAATGCAGATAGCTTCAGGCAGGGGGCTGCTCGACGCGGTGCTGATGAGCGGCAGTCTCGATCTGCCGGTTTGGGGCAGCGGCAAACAAATTCTGCCATGGACCGCGGTGATCTTCGTCGTCCTTCAGCTTCGCGCCATGATCAGCAGTCTGAGTTTGGACGAGGTGGCGAGCGGACGAATAAACCGCGTATTGACCCTACCCGTTATGACTCAAAATCTGGCCGTCAGAATGATGAATTTGACGTGATGCGCAATGAAATGGCATCCATTCGTCGTTTGCTGGAACATCAGCTGTCCGGTTTGATGTGGCAGGAAGTTGAACGCCGTGAGCCAATGCGCGCCATGTTGATCAAACGTCTGGAAAAAATGGGATTATCCCCGGAACTCTCAGACCAGCTAGCTTGTTATATCCCTGAAGATGTACCGGCTCATGAAGCCTGGCCGGCAGTATTAGATTTACTGTCAGATCAGATCATCACCACCAATGATTGTATTTTAGATACCGGTGGTGTCGTGGCTCTTCTGGGTCCCACTGGCGTGGGTAAAACAACCACCATTGCAAAACTGGCAGCACGAGCGGCAATGGACTTCGGACCTGATGAGATTGCGCTCGTAACAACAGATACTTACCGTATTGGCGCTCATGAACAACTGGCCACTTACGGTCGAATTATGGGTTGTCCGGTACGAGTTGCTAAAGATGCTGAAGAACTTGCCGATATACTTCACCAGTTGCGACATCGCCGTTTAGTGTTGCTCGATACTGCCGGTATGGGACAGCGAGATATTCGCTTATCTGAGCAACTTGATACATTAATGCAAAACAGTGGCGCACATATCCGTAGTTTCCTGGTATTGCCATCAACGGCACAACGTCGGGTGTTACAGGAAACCATTGAACACTTCCGTCGGATACCGCTTTCAGGGTGTGTGCTGACAAAACTCGATGAGTCGTTAAGTTTAGGTGAAGTGATGTGCGTAACAATACAAAATGCATTACCTATTGCCTATTTAGCAGACGGTCAACGTGTGCCGGAAGACATTAAAGTTGCCACGGGTAACTATATTGTTTCACGCGCTAATGAATTATTAGAACAAGAAATTAGTCAGCAATCTCATTTCTGGAGTAGTGATAACTCAGAAAATCAGGCGGCGGATTTTTATGATTGAGAACATGATGCACGATCAAGCGAGCGGCCTGCGCCGTATGACAAAATTATCATCCACCAAGGTTATTACAGTAACCGGTGGTAAAGGCGGGGTTGGTAAAACCAATGTTACGCTAAGCATGGCGATCTCTATGGCCCGCCAGGGTAAGAAAGTCATGGTACTGGATGCTGATTTAGGTCTGGCCAATGTTGATATTATGTTAGGGCTACGGTCCGGACGCAATCTGTCGCACGTATTGGCGGGGTTATGTGAGCTTCAGGATATTATTGTTGAAGGTCCTTATGGCGTAAAAATCGTGCCAGCTTCATCTGGTACGCAAAATATGGCAGAATTAACCCCAACCCAACACGCCGGCCTGATCCGTGCGTTTGGCAGCTTGCAGGATGATATTGATGTGCTGTTAGTTGACACTGCCGCTGGTATCTCCGATATGGTGCTGAGTTTTTCTCGCGCTGCTCAGGACGTAGTGGTTGTGGTGTGTGATGAGCCGACGTCAATTACAGATGCTTATGCATTAATCAAATTATTGAGCCGTGAATACGATGTTCAACGGTTTAAAATTGTCGCCAATATGGTGCGTAGTTATCGCGAAGGTCGTGATTTATTCACCAAACTGACCCGGGTGACTGAACGCTTTTTAGATGCAAATCTTGAATTAGTGGCATGTGTTCCACTTGATGATCGCGTCCGCCAGGCTGTGAAGCGTCAGAAAATTGTCGTTGATGCATACCCACGTTGTCCGGCATCATTAGCGTTAACTTCTCTGTCCAACAAAGCGCTGACTTGGCCCATCCCCACACATGCGGGTGGTCACCTGGAATTTTTTGTTGAGAAGTTGATCGTAAAAAAAGCACCTGTTGAGGTGTCAGTCGGTGAATAAAGCACTCACTTACGGACGCTACAAGGAAAGTCCGCAAGCGTTTATCGAGCGTTATTCTTCGCTGGTTAAACGTATTGCCCATCATCTTAAGGGCCGGCTTCCTCCTAGCGTGCTCATAGAAGATTTGATTCAGTCCGGTATGATCGGTTTGCTGGAAGCACAAAAAAACTACGATCCGACTAAAGGGGCGAGCTTTGAAACCTTTGCCGGTATTCGTATTCGGGGAGCGATGCTCGATGATCTTCGTCGTGGCGACTGGGTACCTCGTTCGGTATACAAAAATAGCCGACGTATCAGTGAGTCCATTTCCCGGTTAGAAAATGAACTGGGACGTGACCCGAATGATCAAGAAATAGCTGAATATCTCGAAATGACACTCGATCAGTACCATCAGGCGTTAAATGATGTTAATTGTGGACGTCTGGTTGGGATGGATGATCTCGGCGTGTCAGAAGATGCAGTGGCAAGTGAAGAGTCACTGGAAGAAAATCTTCCCTTTCAGGGTGTTGTAGATGATAATTTTCGTCAATCATTGACTGAAGCCATCAAGACATTACCTGAAAGAGAGGCTTTGGTTCTGTCTCTTTATTATGACGAAGAACTCAATCTTAAAGAGATCGGGGCCGTTATCGGGGTGAGTGAATCCCGGGTTTGCCAGATTCAGAGTCAGGCTATGCAACGTTTGCGATCCAAGCTGAAAGCTTGGGCTCTTTAATACTGTTTAGTATTACTAAATTAAACCTAGATAAAAAACACTGTGACCTCAGTGGAGGCAACTTTGAACAAAAACATGAAAATCCTCATTGTTGACGACTTTTCAACAATGCGCCGTATCGTTAAAAACTTGCTACGTGACTTGGGTTTTAATAACACCCTTGAGGCGGATGACGGATTGACTGCACTACCCATGCTGAAGAAAGGTGATTTTGACTTTGTCGTTACCGATTGGAATATGCCAGGTATGCAAGGTATTGATTTGCTGAAGCACATTCGTGCAGATGCTGAATTAAGACACCTGCCGGTACTGATGATCACGGCCGAGGCAAAACGCGAGCAGATTATTGAAGCCGCACAGGCCGGTGTAAATGGTTACATTGTTAAGCCATTTACCGCAGCAACGCTAAAAGAGAAATTAGATAAAATTTTTGAGCGGTTGCAGTAATCATCTTTAGTCGGATGCTAAAAGGATAATAATAATAATGATTTCACTCGATCAGGCAAAACAGCTGGTCAGTTTGTTGGAACAAGGCAAACAGGCAGATGCCAACTCGCTTGTGCAGACTTTGGTTTCCGATAGCCATGATCCCATGTTTGCGGAAGTGGGCAAAATAACCCGGCAGTTACATGACTCGCTGGCAAATTTTCGCCTGGATCCCCGCATCAATGATTTAGCGAAGACCGAAATACCTGACGCTCGTGGCCGTTTGTCCTATGTGATAGACAAGACCGAAGCGGCAGCAAATAAAACAATGGATGCGGTCGAAATTACATTACCTATCGCTGATAAATTGCATCAGAATTTGCTGCAGGTTCACCCTCAGTGGAAACGATTAATGAAGGGGCAGATTGAACTCAATGAGTTCAAAACTCTTTGCCATGGCATTGATCATCTACTGATACAGATCGACGGTGATAGCAGTGAACTTCGAAATCATTTAACGGAAATCCTGATGGCTCAAGATTTCCAGGATCTTACCGGTCAGATTATTCGCCGGGTGATCGAACTGGTGCATGAAGTGGAAGATCGGTTGGTCGATATCCTGAAAGCTTTTGGCATGGAACAAGATGATAGAACCGAAGCCCTCAAGGAAGCGAATGCGCTTACCCCTGAAGGGCCAATCGTCAACGCTGAAGAACGCTCTGATGTGATGTCTTCTCAAGATGACGTTGATGATTTGCTATCTAGTCTTGGATTTTAGGGGAAATTTATGAGCTTTGATTTAGACGAAGACATCCTGCAGGACTTCCTGGTTGAAGCAGGAGAAATTCTTGAGCTGCTTTCTGAGCAGCTGGTAGAGCTTGAACGCAACCCTGAAAATTCAGAGTTGTTGAATGCCATTTTCCGTGGTTTTCACACCGTTAAAGGTGGCGCAGGCTTTCTTTCTTTAACTGAACTTGTTGATGCGTGCCATGGTGCGGAAAACGTGTTCGATTTGCTTCGTACTGGCAAACGCCAGGTTACGTCTGAATTGATGGATGTGATTTTAGAAGCGTTGGATACGATCAATGTTATGTTTGGTCAGGTTCAGGAAAGTGAACCCCTTGATCCGGCAGAGCAAAGTTTGCTTGATGCACTGCATCGTTTTAGCCATCCACCGACGGCAGCTGAGTTAGCTGGGCCAGCTGTGGCAGAATCTATAGCAGCAGAACCCGCGCCAGCCCCTGCACCGATAGCCGAAGTGCCGGCAGAGCCAGCTCCCGCTTCATCAGCAATGGCGGGCGGTTCTGTTGATGATATGACTCAAGATGAATTTGAACGTCTGCTTGATGAGCTTCACGGGCAAGGTTCGAGCCCGTCAGTTGAGCAACCGAAAGCCACGAGTACACCATCAGCGGCAAACCAGAATGTGGTTTCTCAAATCCAGACTGAAACTGGCGACATCACTGATGATGAATTTGAACGCTTGCTTGATGAATTGCATGGTGCCGGTAATGGACCTGCGAATAGTCCGAGTGCTCCAGTTGCACCCGTCGCCTCGGCGCCAGTTGCGACGCCGGTGTCATCAATTCCTGCCGATAGCGGCTCGAGCGCCGCTGGCGATGATTTGATGTCAGACGATGAATTTGAACGCCTGTTAGATGAACTGCACGGTAGTGGCAAAGGTCCTACAATAGAAGAATTAGAGATGGCGACGAAACCCGTTGCTGACATGATCGCTGAAATTAATCCGGCGCCGAGTGTTAAACCAGCGCCAGCTCCGGTTTCTGTAACACCGGCATCCACGTCGACCCCTGCATCTGCTACGCCGGTGGCTCCTGCGCCAGAAAGTCAGCCAGTTGCAGTACGTAAAACAAAGGCTGTGGCTGCGAAAGATAAAGTTAAACCGCAAGTTGATACGACAGTGCGTGTTGATACCTCAACCCTTGATACCATTATGAATATGGTCGGTGAGCTGGTATTGGTACGAAACCGCCTGGTGAGTCTTGGCCTGAACACCGCCGACGAAGAAATGTCAAAAGCTGTATCCAATCTGGATGTGGTGACCGCCGATCTGCAGGGCGCGGTAATGAAAACCCGTATGCAGCCAATCAAGAAAGCCTTTGGTCGTTTTCCTCGCGTGGTTCGCGATCTTGCGCGTACTTTGAAGAAAGATATCGTGCTGGAAATGCGCGGAGAAGAAACGGATCTTGATAAGAACCTGGTTGAAGCCCTAGCGGATCCATTGGTTCACTTGGTACGCAACTCCGTCGATCACGGTATTGAAATGCCGGACATTCGTGAGAAGGCCGGCAAGCCACGCGTTGGTACCGTATTGCTCTCTGCTTCACAAGAAGGGGATCATATCTTACTCACTATCGAAGATGATGGTGGTGGTATGGATGCGGACAGACTGCGTGCTATTGCCGTTGAGCGTGGTGTGATGGATGCTGATGCTGCTTCTCGTATCTCTGATAACGAAGCGTATAACCTGATTTTTGCACCGGGCTTCTCGACCAAGAAAGAGATTTCAGATATTTCTGGTCGTGGCGTGGGTATGGATGTCGTGAAAACTGCGATTAACCAGTTAAATGGTTCTATCTATATTGATTCAGCGCTTGGTAAAGGCACTCGTATCGATATTAAAGTGCCACTGACACTCGCCATTCTGCCAACTCTGATGGTGGGTGTAGCTGATCAGCCATTTGCTTTACCTCTGGCCAGTGTTAACGAAATTTTCCATCTGGATCTGCGCAAGACAAATCGCGTAGACGGGCAGTTAACGATCATTGTTCGTGATAAAGCCATCCCGCTGTTCTACCTGCAAGACTGGTTAGTGGGTGCAAGCGTATCAAAAAATGAGCGCGCTCATGGGCATGTGGTAATTGTCCAGATTGGCCACCAGCGAATTGGTTTTGTGGTTGATGCCTTAATCGGGCAAGAGGAAGTCGTGATCAAGCCTCTGGATGAGCTGCTTCAGGGTACGCCAGGTATGGCTGGTGCAACCATCACCAGTGATGGCCACATAGCACTGATCCTTGATGTTCCAAATCTGCTGAAGCATTACGTTGGTCATTAATTAGTGACTCATTGATTGCGAGTAATGTTAGGGGCTCGCGCCCCTGACTGAACATTAAGATCCGGTAATTTATAACGACGAGATAAATACTACATGGCAGTAAAAGTTTTGGTGGTGGATGATTCGAGTTTTTTTCGTCGCCGAGTAAGTGAAATTATTAATTCGGATCCTCGCCTTGAAGTGATCGGCAATGCCGTTAATGGTAAAGAAGCGGTTGAGTTAACTCAGAAGTTGCAGCCAGACGTTATTACCATGGACATTGAGATGCCTGTAATGGATGGCATTACGGCTGTGCGTGAAATCATGAAAATTGCGCCAACGCCGATTTTGATGTTCTCATCACTGACTCACGAAGGCGCGAAATCAACGTTAGATGCACTGGATGCCGGTGCATTGGATTTTCTGCCGAAAAAATTTGAAGACATCGCTCGTAATCGTGACGAAGCGGTAGCGTTATTACAAAAGCGCGTGGGTGAATTAGCCCGTAAGCGTTTATATATGCGCCGTGCTGTTCGTACGGCAGCGCCTGCTACCAAGGCTACTCGTGAGCTGACTAAACCTCTGTCGGCAGGACGGGTAACACCAGCCGCGACGTCATTGAGACCCGCTGCGACGACGCGTCCGTTAGCACGTCCGGCTACGGCTAAGCCGATGGCTCGTTTTAAAGCCTCGGGGAAAAAATACCAGTTAATGGCAATCGGGACATCGACCGGAGGGCCAGTTGCACTGCAGAAAGTATTGACCCAGCTTCCCGCTAATTTCCCGTATCCAATCGTACTGATCCAGCATATGCCAGCGACGTTTACTGCGGCGTTTGCTGCGCGATTGAATAACCTTTGTAAGATTGGTGTCAAAGAAGCTCAGGATGGCGATACCTTGCAAGCCGGGGTCGCTTATCTGGCCCCAGGCGGAAAGCAAATGATGGTAGAAGGACGTCCGGGGGCTGCGCGTATCCGCATTCTTGATGGTGGTGATCGCATGAATTATAAACCATGTGTTGATGTCACCTTTGGTTCTGCTGCCAAAGTCTACCATGACAAAGTATTGTCTATGGTATTGACCGGTATGGGGGCAGATGGCCGGGAAGGTGCACGCATGCTGAAAACAAATGGCTCGACCATTTGGGCTCAAGATGAAGAGAGTTGTGTGGTCTACGGGATGCCGCAAGCAGTTGCTAAAGCGGGGATTTCTAGTGAAGATTTGCCGCTGGAGCGTATTGCGGAGCGTATTCTGGTTGAGGTTGGACTAGGATAAGGAGCGGGCATTGATTATCTGGAGCATTGCCAACCAAAAAGGCGGCGTTGGTAAAACGACAACGACGGTGGCCTTGGCTGGCTTGTTAAGCGAGCGTAATAAGCGGGTATTGTTAGTTGATACCGATCCCCATGCTTCGCTGACTACGTATTTGAATTTTGACGCGGATCATGTACCGGCAAGTTTATTTGATCTGTTTCAGCTACCTGCGATTTCTCGTGCCGCCGTGCAGCCTTTAATATTGAGCACAGCGTTTAAAGGGATCGACATTATTCCTGCCCATATGTCGCTGGCAACGCTCGACAGGGTAATGGGAAATCGGGGCGGTATGGGCTTAGTGCTGAAAAGAGCATTGCAGAGTCTGGTTGATGATTATGACTATGTGTTGATCGATTGCCCGCCTATTCTGGGTGTCATGATGGTCAATGCGTTAGCGGCGAGTGATCGGATTCTGATCCCGGTACAAACTGAATTTCTGGCAATGAAAGGACTGGAACGTATGATGCGCACCTTGCAGATCATGCAGAAATCAAAACCTGCAGGGTTTAAGGTCTGTATTGTGCCAACCATGTACGATAAGCGAACCCGGGCATCATTGCACACATTGCAGGAGCTTAAAGTCAGGTTTCCCGAACAGGTGTGGGCTTCGGCTGTCCCTATCGATACCAAGTTCCGTGATGCCAGCATCAAACATATGCCGCCATCTTTGTTTGCTCGTAATTGCCGTGGTGTTTTTGCTTATAAAACCTTATTAAATTATCTTGAGCGATTAGAACAAGATGAACGATAAAAATCGTTTATCCAGCGAGCAAGCGCTGGATGATTATTTTTTTGACTTGCTGGCTGAACCGTCAATTTTTGACGAGGAAAGCGCTGCAGAGCAAAAGACCGCCGTAATTGAAGAAAGTGCGGATTCTCTTTCTTCTGTTCCTGCTATTGAGCAAGATTGCCATAATAAAGGTAATCTGAGCGAGGATTCAGCGGATCCAGAAGGTCACCGCCTTGCTGAACAGCAGGATAGCCGGGATCTGCAAAGTATTCACTCGATTGATAATGAAGATGCGCCAACCGCGGCACCGTTTGATTTTGATCAGTTATCTGGTGATACCGAGAAATTATCTGATGGGTTAGAAAAGCCATCAGACTCGGAGGATGCGTTATCTGAGATTGACAACGGTTCTGGTGCTATGGCTTCTGAAGTGGCTTGGCCCGCAAGAGGAAGTCAGGCATCGGGATGGGTACCCCGGGCAGAACCTGCCGCTAAGGTGCAACCGAGGTCGAGTGACAGTTCACCGGCAACGGCAGTATTAGACAATGAACGTTCGGAGTTACAGGGCGTTCAACGGCTGCTGAGTCAGATGAGCCGGATGCAACAAGAGATCCAACTGGAAAGTGATGTACTGATTGCCACACAGACTGAAGCTGAATTTCTGGCCGTTGCTGAGAATGACACTGCTACAGATCTTGAAGCCGCACCTGATCTTGAAGCGGTTTCTAAGGTTGAAGCTTTTGCTGAGGTTAACAATGCGGAGCTTCAGCCTGCAATAACAGAACCGGACATTGGATCTGTTGTTCAGAAAGAGGCTCAAATTGATCTTAAACCAGATGTGTCAACGTCACTTGAGGCAAAAGAAGGTGGTGATGAGCCGCCTGAGCAATGGCGTAAACTTGGCACTGAGCAGGCATTCCAAGCATTGTTTTTCGAGGTTAATGGCGTAACTTTTGCCGTGGCGTTGAATGAGTTGGGTGGCATTCACCAAATGGGTGAATTGAATCATTTACTCGGTCGACCAGCTTGGTATTTAGGATTAATGACCAATCGTGAACAACAGTTCGATGTGGTGGATACGGCCTGCTGGGTGATGCCAGAAAAACTAGATACTGATGAATATCAGAAAAATTATCGTTATATCGTGATGTTAGGTGAGAGTAAGTGGGGGCTGGCTTGTGATAAGCTCCATGGCACTGAAACCCTGACAGAGCAAAGTGTTCGCTGGCGGGAAAAGGCAGGAAAACGCCCTTGGCTTGCTGGAATGGTTAAAGAAAAAATGTGTGCTTTAATTCATGTTAATGCTCTTATCTCAATGCTGAATGAGGGTTTAGATGTTAAGGGTATTATGTGACGATAGGCCAAAGAGGAAAAAACATGTCGCAGGTTAGTGTAGCCGAGATTCAAAAAGAAGACGAAGTACTGCAGTGGGTTACCTTCCAGTTGGAAGATGAAACCTATGGCATTAACGTAATGGAGGTTCGTGAAGTATTACGTTATTCAGAAATTGCACCTGTACCAGGCGCGCCAGACTACGTAGTGGGTATTATTAACCTTCGTGGCAATGTGGTCACGGTTATTGATACCCGTTCACGCTTTGGTTTGATGCCAGGTGAAATTTCTGACAATACACGTATCGTGATCATTGAAGCAGAAAAGCAGGTTATTGGTATTCTTGTTGATAGTGTTGCGGAAGTGGTTTATTTGCGTGGCTCTGAAATCGATAGTACGCCAAGTGTTGGTACCGAAGAAAGCGCTAAGTTTATTCAAGGTGTCAGCAACCGTGATGGTGAGCTATTGATCCTGGTTGATTTGAACAAGCTATTGTCAGATGAAGAATGGGATGACATGGCGTACCTATAATGCTTAACCTAGTCATACAGTGGTCGCCTGTGGTGATTGCGGTGCTAGCCATCGTAATCGCTTTTGTGCTGGTTCGACGGGAGCGAAAAGCTCGCCGGGTACTCGAAACTAAAATCGAGGCGATGGAGCTGGTGTCAAAAAATGCCCGTCAGCAGCATGAAAGTTTGTTAAAGCAATTTAATGAGTTACGTGCTGGTACAATGGCGATGAGTCAGAAATTGGCTGATATGGCACTTCACCTTGAAGATGTCGCTGATCGTCAAGGTGAAATGGCAATGCAGGATCCGGATGGAAAGCTCTATAGCCGCGCCAGTAAGATGGTTGAATTAGGTGCTGATGTTAACGAGTTAATGCAAGAATGCGATTTGCCACAAGCCGAAGCAGAATTATTGTTAAGGCTTCAGCAAAAAATGGCGCCACCAAGACGTCGTTAGTTTTTGCCAATCTGTCGAGATTATACTTTCTGATTGATGCTTTTAAGCCCCTCCCATCCCGGAGGGGTTTTGCCGTTTAAGTACCAGGAAAATGCAATCAATTCTGCAATGATCTGATATAAGGTTTCTGGAATTTCATCACCGATCTCAAACTGACTTAAGTATTGGGCGAGCACTTCGTCTTTATGGATCAACCCGCCTTGCTGTTTCACTTGCTCAATAATGTGTTCTGCCAGGTGTTCAAAGCCTTTGGCACTGACATGCGGAGCTTGCACTCCATCATAGGTTAGGGCTATCGCCTTTTTACTGCTTTTCATATTCTCACTGGACTCTATCAGACCTTTATTAATAAGCCGTTGGCTGGCGAAGGCGAGCTTGCTGCCTGGCTTACTCGAAAATTAACCGTGTCGGTTGTTATTCCCATCGCACCTAACCGTTCAAATAGAAGTGGGGAAAGGTGCTCTACCCGGTCGATCATTGCGGCGTTTTCACTTTCAAAGGCTAGGCTAAGCTGATCATCGCACCATATAGCCGTTGCACTGAATGCGTCAGACGGACCGACAGGTAATGTTAATTCTACCGTCCATTTTCTGGGCAAGTCTTTCTTCTTGCTATTGGTGTTTGCCTGTTGCTGGCGAATTTTAAGCTGAATTTCCCGCCCGCTTGGTTGCGGGAGGTAGAGTTGAATCGCGGTATTATCCAAATCTTTGGCCGGTTCAGTGACTCGCTGTTCTGCGGCCAGCCGCAATAGCGCCTTGATGTCATCTTGGTGGCTTTCAGGAAGTGCATCAAGCCATTGGATTAACATACTTTGCGGGTTGGCAAGTTGCGTGAGTATTTCACCCAGCACTTTATTACCAGCGCCGTGTTTAAGCCAGTTAACCAGCAGTGCCTGATGTTGCGGGATTAATAATTGCGGCAAAAGCTGTGTAATGGGGCTGGGGGGACGTCCCGGTAATGACGAAACCAGTGACAATGTTGTAAATAAACGTTGCAGCGCATCAAGCCGGAACAATAGCTGATCTAACTGTGTGGTCTGGTTGCTCATCTTAGCTGAAGTATTAACTGGTTGAAAATTAGCCGAAAATCTACCGTTTACTGGCATTTTTTCTATTTTCTGTTGCCCCTCTGCCTTGCTATTGTTCAGGGAGGGGGTTGCTGCAGGGCTGTGGATACGCATTCACTTCACATTTACTAACCTTCGTCACTAATCTATACAACCCGGTGTCTAACCAAATTGCAAGTGATTGTGGTAATATGAATTCTCAATTGTGTCACTTAGGATGCATCATTACATATGCTGTCAGTAGAAAAATTAAGCTGTGTTCGTGATGAGCGGGTACTGTTCGACAATTTGAATTTTACCGTCTCGAATGGGGAATTGGTTCAGATTGAAGGCCATAACGGTGCCGGTAAAACTACGTTGCTGAGAATTATTGCGGGATTAGGCCATGCAGATAGCGGTCAGGTCTGTTGGAATAATGAAAATATCGAATCAGCACGAGAAGATTACCATCAGGATTTGTTGTTCCTTGGTCACCAGACCGGGGTCAAACGTGAACTGACGGCTTATGAGAACCTGGCTTTTTTTCAGGCGATGCACACTGATAAGACAGATCAGGATCTGACAGGCCAGCCCCAAGTCTCAGGTGATAATAGCTTATGGCAAGCGCTGGCACAGGTCGGATTGGCCGGACGGGAAGATGTGACGGCAGGACAGTTATCCGCAGGCCAGCAGCGACGAGTCGCACTGGCGCGATTGTGGATCAGCAATCATAAGTTCTGGATCCTTGATGAACCTCTGACGGCTATTGATAAGCAAGGGGTGAAAGTGTTAGAAAGCCTATTCCTATCTCATGTAGCGCGGGGCGGAATCGTGATTTTAACCACCCATCAGGATATGTTTGCGGACAGTAACCATTTACGCAAGATTAGGTTGGGGCTGCAATAAGGATGTTGAATGCCATTTCACAAGTAATTCGACGCGAATTACTGATCGCTTTTCGCCGCCAGGCAGATGTATTTAACCCGCTGTGGTTTTTTATTATTGTGATCACCTTGTTTCCACTAGGGATCGGTCCCGAGCCAAGCTTACTGGCGCGTATTGCCCCGGGTATTGTTTGGGTTGCAGCATTATTAGCGGCACTGTTATCGCTGGAGCGCTTGTTCCGGGATGATTATGTTGACGGCTCTTTAGAGCAGATGTTATTGATGCCAACGCCACTTTCGATTCTGGCGTTGGCAAAAATGATTGCGCACTGGTTGTTGACCGGCGTCCCGCTGCTGGTGATTAGTCCGTTACTGGCGATTTTATTGTCGTTAGACTGGACAACATGGAAAGCAGTAGTGCTGACTTTGCTTATCGGTACTCCAACGTTAAGTTTTCTGGGTGCGATAGGGGTTGCGTTAACAGTTGGACTACGAAAAGGCGGGGTTTTATTGAGCTTGCTCATATTGCCGTTGTATATTCCAGTTCTGATATTCGCAACATCAGCGATTGATGCAGCCAGTCTGGGCATGCCATATAACGGACAATTAGCCTTAATGGGTGCCATGTTGGTAGGCTCTGCGACGTTAGCCCCGTTTGCCGTAGCTGCATCGTTACGCATAAGCGTTAATTGATAACCTATTATTATTGAATACTTTCAAAACTGAGTAGAGTAGATTTATGTGGAAGTGGTTACATCCCTATGCTAAAGCCGAAAACTGTTACCGTTTATGCGGCAAGCTGTTACCGTGGTTTTCTGTCATTGCCTTTGTATCTATTATTGTCGGTACTGTCTGGGGCTTGATGTTTGCACCAACTGATTACCAGCAAGGAGATAGTTTCCGAATCATCTATTTGCACGTTCCGGCGGCGATTTGGTCAATGGGCGCGTATATGTCTATGGCTATAGCGGCATTTATCGGGCTAGTCTGGCAAATCAGAATGTCAGATCTGGCTGCGGCAGCAATGGCCCCAATCGGAGCGGTCTTTACGGTAATAGCGCTATTAACCGGCGCTATCTGGGGCAAACCTATGTGGGGTGCCTGGTGGGTTTGGGATGCACGCCTGACTTCTGAATTGATTTTGCTTTTCCTTTATCTGGGAGTCATTGCCCTTCATAGCGCTTTTGATGATCAGAAAACGGCGGCTAAAGCGGCGGGTATTCTGGCTATTGTCGGCGTGATCAACCTGCCTATTATTCATTTTTCGGTCGAGTGGTGGAACACCTTACACCAAGGGGCCACGATCACTAAATTTGATAAACCATCGATGGACGCAAGCATGCTCTGGCCACTGCTTATTAATGCCGTTGGTTTTGCCTGTTTCTTTGGTGCGCTGACGCTAGTGCGCCTGCGTAATGAAATCATTGCCCGTGAAAGTCATCGACCTTGGGTACGTAACTTAGTGAAGTGAGGCCAGAATGCATTTTGAATCATTGAGTGACTTTTTTGCGATGGGGGGTTATGCATCTTACGTGTGGGGTGCATACGGGATTTCTTTTGCCGCAATGTTATGGATTTTATTGACGAGTTTAAGTAAAAAGCGCCGCTTACTGGCTGACATTAAAAATAAAATGGCTCGTGAACAACGTATTGAAGACGCGAAAAAACTGGAGAACACATTATGAACCCGAGACGTAAAAAGCGCCTGACCCTTGTACTGGCGCTGGTTTTTGGCCTCGGCTCAACCATAGGTTTAATGTTGTATGCGTTAAACCAGAATATGGACTTGTTTTACACCCCAACCGAATTGGTACAAGGCAAGCCTGACGGAACCAAACCTCACGTTGGCCAGCGTTTACGTATCGGCGGCATGGTGGTAATAGGCTCTGTTAAGCGTGATCCTCAGTCATTGGAAGTGAGTTTTGACGTGGCCGATGTCGGTCCGGCAGTGACGGTTAAATATACTGGTATCCTGCCCGATCTGTTCCGTGAAGGTCAGGGCATCGTGGCACAGGGTGTACTGCTTAATCCTACGACGATTGAAGCGCATGAAGTATTAGCAAAACACGATGAAGAGTATCTGCCTCCTGAAGTCGCGGAAGCGATGGAGAAAACGCATGTTCCTCTTGAATACACGGATGTACAAAAACAAGGTAGTGTTCAATGATTGCTGAGTTAGGGCACTTTGCCCTCATTGCTGCGCTTGGCCTGTCGGTTTTAGCCAGTATCTATCCATTGTACGGTGCCTCCGTCGGCAACCAGACAGTGATGCGTATGGCTCGCCCGTTGTCATACGGTGTGTTTGGCATGTTGATGCTCTCTTTTGCTGCATTGTGCTGGGCGTTTTATACCAATGACTTTACCGTGAGTTATGTTGCCAGTAACTCCAATAGTTTACTGCCATGGTATTACCGCATCGTCGCTGTGTGGGGAGGGCATGAGGGCTCACTGCTGTTGTGGGTGTTAATTCAGGCGGGATGGGCAGCTGCTGTTGCGAGATTTAGTCGTGGCATGCCACTAGAATCTGTGTCCCGTGTATTGGCGGTAATGGGCATGATATCGGTAGGTTTCCTGCTGTTTATTATTGTGACGTCCAACCCGTTCCTGCGTACCTTGCCCTATTTTCCTATTGATGGTCGTGATCTTAACCCGTTATTGCAAGATCCGGGTCTGATCATTCACCCGCCTATGCTGTATATGGGCTATGTTGGTTTCTCGGTAGCCTTTGCATTTGCGATTGCTTCACTGATGACGGGTCGTCTTGATACGGCATGGGCTCGCTGGTCTCGCCCATGGACAATTGCAGCATGGTCATTCTTGACTGTGGGTATTGCTCTGGGTTCATGGTGGGCATACTACGAACTTGGCTGGGGCGGTTGGTGGTTCTGGGATCCAGTCGAAAACGCTTCTTTCATGCCTTGGCTGGCCGGTACCGCTCTGATGCACTCATTAGCGGTGACGGAGAAGCGCGGTACATTTAAAGCGTGGACGGTACTACTGGCAATTTCTGCTTTCTCTTTAAGCTTACTGGGGACTTTCCTGGTGCGTTCCGGTGTTTTAGTCTCGGTTCACGCCTTCGCTTCTGATCCCGCTCGCGGTATGTTCATTCTTGGTTTTTTGATTGTGGTGATCGGCGGCTCTTTGCTGTTATACGCCTTGCGTGGTGGTCAAATCCGTTCGCGTGGTAGTTACAGTCTGTTCTCGCGAGAGAATCTGTTGCTGGCTAATAACCTGTTATTAATAGCCGCTTTATTGGTTGTACTGATTGGTACGCTATTACCATTAGTCCATAAACAAATTGGTCTGGGTTCAGTATCGATTGGTGTTCCATTCTTTAATATGCTGTTTACCTGGCTGATGATCCCGTTTGCTTTTATTCTGGGTATTGGTCCACTGGTGCGCTGGAAGCGTGATCAGGTATCTAATGTCAGTAAGCAAATGCTGATTTCCGCGATGGTAACAGTGCCGTTTGCATTCGTTTCTGTACTGATTTTTGCCGATACGTTTGAACCAATGGCTGTTCTTGGCCTGGTGATGGCAACCTGGATCATAGTGATGCACTGCTTTGAGCTTTACCAGCGTGCGACTCACCGCCACAGTTTCATGGCTGGTCTGGGTAAACTTGGCCGTAGTCACTGGGCGATGATGCTGGCTCATATAGGTATGGCGGTATCTGTTATCGGTATTACGCTGGTATCCAACTATGATCTTGAGCATGATGTACGTCTGGCTCCGGGTGAGACCGTTCAGGTGCAAGGTTATGACTTTACGTTTGACGGTCTGCGCGATGCTGATGGTCCTAACTATGATGGTTATATTGCCGATTTCAACGTCACTAAAAACGGCAAGTCGGTGACAACCCTGCATGCGGAAAAACGTTTTTACAGCACAACAGGCTCGATGATGACAGAAGCGGCTATCGATAGCGGTGTTACCCGTGATCTGTATGTTGCAATGGGTGAGAGGCTAGGTGATGGCGCTTGGGCTGTGCGTATTTACTACAAACCATTTGTTAACTGGATTTGGTTTGGTGCCGCGTTAATGGCATTAGGTGGTGCATTCGCGATCAGTGATAAACGTTACCGCTTCCGTAGAAAAGCGAAAGTTGACACAGTTGCAGTGGCTAAACAGGCAGAGGTGAACTGATGAATAAGAAATTTTTGTTTGTACCGCTAGTCCTGTTTATGGGGCTGGCGATAGTCTTTACGATCCAGTTGACACGTAATGCCGGCGGTGATGATCCCACCAAGCTGGAGTCAGTCTTGGTCGGTAAGCCGGTACCAGAATTTAAGCTTGAAGATCTGGTGGAAGCGGGCAAGGTGTACCAGCAGGATATCTTCACCGGCGAGCCTTTGCTGCTGAACGTTTGGGCGACCTGGTGTCCGACTTGTTATGCTGAGCATACTTACCTTAATGAGTTAGCGAGCAAAGGTGTAAAAATCATTGGTCTTAACTATAAAGATGAACGCCTGAAAGCCGTAAGCTGGCTAAATGAACTGGGAAACCCCTATATCCATAGCCTGTTCGATGGTAACGGTATGCTGGGCATGGATCTGGGCGTTTATGGCGCGCCTGAAACATTTCTGATTGATGCTAACGGCATTATCCGTTATCGCCATGTCGGTGATGTGAATGAGCGTAACTGGGCCGGCACATTAGAGCCCATGTATAAAGCCCTGCAAGAGGAGGCGAAAGGATGATGAAACGTTTATTCGCCATGCTTGCCGGTGTGGGTTTTATCGTTGCTGCAGCGATGCCGGCACTAGCGGCTATTGATGTTTATGAGTTTAAGAATGTCAAGCAAGAACAGGCCTTTCAGGAGCTGACGGCAACGTTACGCTGTCCAAAGTGTCAGAACAATACCATCGCAGATTCCAATGCCGGTCTTGCTCAAGATATGCGTCAGAAAACCTTCGAATTGTTGAACGAAGGTAAGAGTCAGCAAGATGTGATCGACTACATGGTTGCACGTTATGGCAACTTTGTTACCTATGATCCTCCACTCATGGCATCGACGTTGATTCTGTGGCTGGGCCCAATTCTGTTCATTATCATCGGTTTTACCATCTTGGTTATGCGCTCACGTAAAACGGAAGATGCGAAAAGCCAGGTCAAGCTAGAAGCCGAAGAAGAGCAGCGTTTACAAACGCTATTAGAAGAGATGGAACAACAAACCCCGAATAAAAACGGTAAGGTGAAGAAATGACGCTGTTTTGGATACTAACGGTCATTTTGGTTCTGATCGCTGCTGTTGTTTTTGTTGCTCCTATGTACTTTGGGAAAGAGCAGGATGACGTTGCAAGTCGTGACGAGCTGAATAAAGCGTTCTTTAAAGATCGCATTAACGAATTGAATGAAGAAGACAGCGAAGGTTTGGTGGTCAATCAACAAGAGTTGGTTTCTGAGCTGCAACAGTCGCTATTGGATGATGTTCCTGTCAGCTCGAAGCAGCAAGCCGTGACGGTGAGTCCGTTGATGCTCTTCCCGGGATTAAT
Organism: Photobacterium sagamiensis; assembly: GCF_050337085.1. Taxonomy (NCBI): domain Bacteria; kingdom Pseudomonadati; phylum Pseudomonadota; class Gammaproteobacteria; order Vibrionales; family Vibrionaceae; genus Photobacterium; species Photobacterium sagamiensis. The sequence continues at coordinate 114,954 of NZ_JAKJSP010000021.1, forward strand.
TCTGCTGGTCGGTATTTGCTATGGCATGTATTTTTCCGTTGGAAATATCAATAAGGTGGAAAGCTGGCAGCAGACGGCTTCACGTTTGCCAGAACTCTCAAAACGTCTGATGGACGAGCAGGGCGCAGCACCATTAACCGATGAGGAAATGGTGGATCTGACTCTGGCACTGCGTACCCGACTGCATAACAACCCGGATGATGCAATGGGGTGGTTGTTGCTGGGACGTATCGGTATGGCTAACCGCGATGCTGAAACGTCACAGGGCGCGATGAAGCGTGCTTATGCTCTTGCACCTAACGATCTGGAGATTCAATTGGGTTATGCCCAGACTCTGATGTTGATCGGGGATCCGGGGCAAAGTGATTACGCCCGCCGGTTATTACGTTCAGTCATTAAGCGTGATCATAACAATATTCGAGCGATGTCTTTGCTGGCATTTGATGCGTTTGAAGCCGGTGACTACCAGCAGGCGGTCTCTTACTGGACCATGATGAAAAATCTGATTGGTGAGGATGATCCGCGTGCAAATATGCTAAACCGCAGTATTGAACGTGCCCAGTCGCGCTTAGGCAAAGCTGCCAATACTGCAACCAGCGTAACGGTGAAAGTGAATCTGGATCCGACCGTTTCATTACCAGCACAGGGGCTGGTGATCATTTCGGTACACACTGCCGACGGAGCACCTATGCCAGTGGCAGCACGCCGACTTCCATTATCTAGCACGTTCCCGCTGACAGTGACGTTAGACGACAATGACAGCATGATCCCTGAGCGCAAGTTATCGTCATTGCCAGCGATGATCGTAAAGGCTCGCATTGATGCCGATGGGAATGTAATGACCAAGCAAGGTGATTGGTACGGCCAGAGTGATGAAACACAATTAGGCGGTTCAACAATTGTGACAATCAATAAACAATATTGATTACAACACTGGCACAAATGAAGCAGGCTGGATATCATATCCCGTCTGCTTTTTTATTGGATGCGAATAACCCCTTGAGTAAAAGAATTATTTTTTCTGTTTTTCTGCTGATCACCCTGGCGGGTTGTGCCGGAACCCCCGAGGATCAAGAAGCAGAAACGGGTGCTACAAACGTAGCGGATTATATCGAGCTCGAGGAGTCTGGCTCACATAACGATGTCTACGATCCGTTAGAAGGCTTTAACCGTGTAATGTGGGATTTGAACTATAACTATCTCGATCCATACATCGCGCGGCCTGTTTCACTGGCTTATGTTGATTATGTCCCTAGCCCTTTACGTACTGGCCTTTCTAACTTCCTTTCGAACTTAGATGAACCAGCCAGCATGGTGAACAGTCTGATCATGCAGAACCCGAAGGATGCTGTGACTCACTTTAACCGCTTCTGGATTAACACGGTGTTTGGTCTGGCGGGAGTTATTGATATTGCTACAGCCGCTGATATTACCACGCCTGGCGGTCGCGCTTTCGGTGATTCCCTTGGTTATTATGGTGTTGGTAACGGTCCTTACTTCATGGTGCCTTTCTACGGGCCTGTCACCTTGCGTGAAGGGGTAGGTGATACCGCAGATGGCCTTTATTTGCCACTGAGCCTACTCACTTTCTGGCAAAGCTTAGGTAAGTGGGCGCTTGAAGGGATGGAAGATCGCGCAGCATTGGTATCTCAGGAAGCCTTACTGGAAGACTCTCCTGATCCGTATGTGTTCACCCGTGATGCTTATATTCAGCATAAAAACTTCAAAGCCAGCGGCGGCGAAATCTCTGATGATGAGCCTGTCGAAGAAGAGTATCTTGATGACTTCTTAGATGAAATTGATGATTATTGAAGTCAGAGACTAGAAATTAGATTCGAGAATCGAGAATCGAGAATCGAGACTAGAAACTAGAAACTAGAAACTAGCTTCTGTACAAGCCCAAAAAAGAGAGTCGCTGTGTAAGCGACTCTCTTTTTTAATGATCGAGCAGTGAGAATCGAGTAACTCGTTTCTCTTCTCTAGCGACTGTTTTTTAGAACTGGTAGCTAGCCTGAACACCTACCAGCCAGATGTTACCGGTGGTTTCACCTTCTAAAGCGCCCAAGGTTTCATCTGTTTCAAGCATTGGCGCATCCTTTATGAAGATGTAAGTAAAGCCTGCATCCAGAGTTAGATTTTCAGACCACGCATAACCCGCGCCTAGGCTTAGCCATAGGCGATCGGTCTCAGGAATCGTCTGGGTACGGTGTTTATCACTGACGGCGGACGTGTCGTAGGCGATACCGGTACGCAGAGTGAGCGCATTGGTGTACTGGTATGTTGTACCTACTGCCAAGCGGTAGTTATCTTCCCAATTCTCTTCTTTAATCAAATCTGGCTTAGAAGAAAATGCAGGAATATTAGCTTCAAGTTTTTCAAAGCTGCTCCAGTCAGTCCAGTTAAAGCTGGCGTGTACAGCTACCTTATCTGTCAGCTGGTGGAAGCTGGCGATTTCCGCGGTTGCTGGTAATGTCAGATCCATACTACCAGGTAGAGTATTGCCGCCATAAGCGAGACCAGAAGCCTCACCATCTAAGGTCAGATCAACAGCAGAACGGTAGTTTACCCCAATACGGTTATTATCATTGATCTGCCAGGCAGTACCCAGCTGCCAGCCCCATGCGGTATCATCGCCTTCCATGTATTTCAGATCAGCACCGCCAGCCGCTTCTGGCATGGCAGCACCAAAATGCCCTTCGCCCATGACATAGCGCACACCACCACCAAGGCTGAACTGATCATTGATCTTGTATGCCACATTCGGATTAATCTCTACCGATTTCACCATCGCCTGGTTGCCAAACTGAGTCGCCAGGTAGCCGCCGTCAAGCTCGGTTTCCATACCGTAGTTTGTTGCGAGGGCAAGGCCTACGACCCACTGGTTGTTTAGCTGGTGCGACAGATAGAAGTTAGGAATAATGGCTGAATCCGCAATATCTTTCGCTTCGGTAGATACGGCGCCATTGACTGTACCGTCAACATCAATATTCGGGTCAACGTAAATGGCACCAATCGAAATTTGTGTTCCTTTCAGGTAGGTCATCATCGCCGGGTTACGAAATTGTGCCGCAGCATTGTCAGCCATAGCAGCTTCACCTGCGAAAGCACGGCCCAGGCCGGTCGCTGAGTATTCTGCGAGTTGAAAGCCTGCTGCAGAGGCATTAGCACTCATGCCAAGTGTTAACGCTAACGCTAATGCTAATGTGATTTTATTTTTATTCATGATCGTGCTTTGTTCGCTGAAATTTTAATAGGCGAATCATACGCTTTAGAGTAAAAGCTTTAAGTTATTCTTGATCTTGAGTTGCTGTTCAGTGTTTTCTGCTGTGGCTGTTGACTTGCACGGGCTAATAAGTGGTAACTTTTGTTCTTATTGTTCTGGTCAGATCTGTTTTCAGCGTACACTTGTATCCGAATTGAAGGGTTTCAGCGATCATCTGTTCACTGAAAGTAGGCGATGATAAGGTTTTGAATAAAGTGAAGCGCTTTGGGTATCAAGCTAATAAAAGCGATTAAAGAGTCAATAAACAAAAAGGGAGCCTGAGGCTCCCTTAATCATACAGCTAGTGATTGTTCGCTGAAATTAGAACGAACGGCTGTACTGAATACCGTATAACCAGGCATTGGCACGCGTTGTCGCTGTAACGCTTGAAAGCTCGGGAAAAATAGGATTAGTTGCAGGATCTGGATTAGCAGTAGATTCACTTACATTGATATCTTCACCCATTAGGTAAGTCAGGCCAAAGTCGATATTAGACTTCGCATCGATGTGGTAAGTGAAACCGGCGGAGAACCACTGTCGGTCTGAATCAGGCACAGAAATAGAGGTGATTTCATCCTGAGCGCTGGTGTCATACATGTAACCGGTACGCAGGGTCCAGTCGTTGTTCAGGTAATAAGTACCACCAATCGCATAATGCCAGCCGTCTTGCCACTCGTAAGTGTTTAACGTTGCATTTGCGCTACCTTCGGTTTCTAGTTTGTCGAAGGCACTCCAGCCAATCCACTGTACGCTGTAGTGTACTGCAAACTTGTCATTCAGTTTGTGGAAACCTGAGAATTCAGCCATATCGGGTAGTGGCATTATTAACTTATCGTTACTAATGTCGTTACCCAAGTAAGTCATATCACCTTCAGTTTCTAGTTCTGGGCTGTAGTGATAAGAGAGGCCGAAACGGTTGTCTTCATCCAATTCAAACACCGTACCGACATTCCAGCCAAAGCCAACACCATTAGCATCGACATCTAGCAGCTTATCCCCCATGCCTAAACCTGAGCGCTGAAGTTTACCTTCACCGTAGATAACATCTAAGCCACCACCGACGCTCCACTGCTGGTTGATGCGGTAAGAGGCACTTAGCGCAAAGTTGACGCTTTTAACGTCGGTCATGCCGCCATATTCATTCGCTGGATAGTCGCTGCTAAATTCGGTTTTGGTACCGAAGTTAGAATAGATACCTGTACCAACCGTCCACTGCTCGTTGATTGGGTGGATGTAGTAGATGTTTGGTGCGTAAGACGTATCGCCAACTTGCTGGTCATCCAAGGAACTAGTTTGTCCGAATACGTTCGTATATTTAGCATTTTTCACGGTTACGTCAGTATCAATGGCATTTAAACCCATAGAGATAGCTGGCGCATCGAAAAGAGACATTGCCGCCGCGTTACGCGACATGGCAGAGGCGTTATCAGCGATAACGGCATCACCTGCAAATGCGCGGCCCAGACCTGTAGCGGATTGTGCATTTAACTGGAAACCTGCAGCAAGTGCTTGCTGAGATGCTGCGAGAGTAATTGCGGCAGCAACCAGTGATTTTGTAAACAGACGCTTCTTGTTCATACTTATTATTATTCCTAATCATTTCGTGCATGTGTGCCTGTCTATTTTGACAGATCGCGCAAGATTGTAGGTGTGTAACTTGTTCTATCAAATCTGACCAGTTGTTATTTCATTGATTGTTATTGTGAAGTGAACAATTTCGCGGTGGAGTGTACCGAATTTAAGGTAAGCGGCGGGATAATGAAATCTCAAATATGCAACAGAGGTAGCATAAAAATAAGGGGTATATTTCAGGGGTATAAGTAAAGCCATTATCATTAGTTTTGATAATGGCTTTTGACTGTGGCTTTAAGCTGTTAAATTTTCCAGCGCATTTCTGATTTAATGGTGTTGGCAATAGGGGTGACGTCCTGACCTTTTTCGCCGACAACAATTAAGCTGGTATGTTGAAGCGGTACGACAACGCCTTCCATTTGACTGTCGTTAAAGTTTGAAGTTGTAGTGCTTTTTTCTGGTACTACAAAGACAGTTACCTTGCCTTCTTCAGTTTCCATCACCATATGCAGCGCATTCTGATCGCCGAAACCGCAGTGATTAACATAGTATACATGGCCAGGCAGCTCACTCAGGTTGGAGCCAAAAGGTTGCAACTTGGCATTAACTTGTCTGAGGCTTACCGATTCATCTACCCCCTCAATAAAAGGGGCTTCAGTGTGTACATGTTGCAAGGCTATCTGCCCAATCCCGGTTGTTTCAGCCGATGACAATATCTGGAGATTGTATTGGCCCAATAATACCCCGAAGACAAAGGCGACAGACGCTGCGATAGCCAAGTGGAAACGGGCCTTATTCGGCTTGTCGGGTGACTGTCCCGATTGATGAAATAAAATGCGGTCGGCAAGATCATCCGGTACATCAACTTTCAGAATATTGTCGATTTGTGCATCTAATTGCTGTAATTCATCAGATAACTTTCGATTGTTCACTGAAGAATTTCTGGCAGTTGCCATGTCTGGACTGATATCGTTAGGATCAGACAAGATACGGCGACGGAATTCAAGATCGTCCATTTTGTTGCCCCCTCCGCTCGGACTGTTTTTCGATTTGGTCTTTTAACTGATTTCTTGCGCGGAACAAGCGTGTCATTACGGTATTGCGGTTTAACCCCAATATCGTCGCTATCTCATCGCCATTAAAGCCTGCCATTACCTGCAACACTAAAGGTTCTCGGTACTCAGGGGCTAATTTCATGATTTGTCGGCGCAGCAGTTGCTGTTCAATATCTGTTTCTGTTCCCTGCTGATGGGTATCGGCAATGGGATAGTCGTCAATATTGACCAAGTCCAGCTGCTTGCGTTCAAAGCGACGCGCATTCTCCCGGCGTAATATAGTGATCAGCCATGATTTTGCTGCTTTGTCATCCTGTAAGCTATCAAGAGAGCGCCAGGCGCGCAAACAGGTTTCCTGTACAAGATCCTCAGCAATATGAGGGTCGTGACATAACCAGTAGGCGTAGCGGTATAAATCTCGATGCCATGCCCTGACAAGGGCTTCATATCGTCTTTGTTTATTCATATCAACAGAGACCGAGGCATCTGACTTTTTCTTACGAAAAAATTGCTTAATCATAAATTTACCCGTCAATAGGGGGTTTAGCCCATTAAGATGGTAACCGCTGTATTGATTTTCGTTAGTTTTATTCAGCGATCGTGCGATTAATTAGATAATCAGCCCTAAAATTGATCTGGTTCAAATTGTGTATTGGTCGGGAAGCTATAGTAGTGCCTGTCATCTGATAGTGGTCAGAGAGAGCAAGTTCTGAGGATCAGACATTGTTTTCAATAATTACTATCTGTTGAGCAAGATGACAACTTCCTTTTGAAGGCTGACTTTACTTTCTCCTATCAGGTTTATCCTGATTTGCAATTGGCTTTATGTTAATTGACTTACAATCTTACGTAGATGGCTTATTTATTTGGTAAATAGCTTTCCGCGTAAATTACAACCATACCATATCGGTATGGTTTTTTTTTATCTAAAGCAAAGTATAGAGCCTCAAATCCTCAGTACCTAACCAACCAGTATAAAATTAACTGCATAATACTATGCTTCTATAATATCCCCCGTTCTCCTTACCGCTTTTTACCTTCGTTTCGCGTTATTCGCCACAAAAGCAAAACATTTGTTTGAAATATATAACAACTTAATTACAATTATTGTGGTCTGACCTCTAGCGCACATCTCTGTGCCCTACAACCTAACAATAAGGAGTAGCGATGACACGTCTCCAGAATCTCACCACTCGCCAAGGTGAGCGCATCGCCGTTGTAAGTGGATTACGTACCCCGTTTGCTCGTCAAGCTACCGCCTTCAATGGTGTGCCGGCTCTGGATATGGGGAAAATGGTGGTCAATGAAATGCTCCAGGAGCTTGATTTTGACCCTAAATTAATTGAACAAGTGGTATTTGGCCAAGTGGTACAAATGCCAGAAGCCCCTAATATTGCACGTGAAATTGTTCTTGGTACTGGCATGAACATCGGGACGGATGCTTACAGTGTCTCCCGGGCCTGTGCGACCAGCTTTCAAGCGGCGGCCAATGTTGCGGAAAGCATTATCTCGGGTACCATCGATATTGGTATTGCCGGCGGGGCAGATTCTTCTTCTGTATTGCCTATCGGCGTTTCCAAGAAATTAGCGGCCACCTTGCTGGCGTTAAGCAAAGCGCGAACCATGGGGAAGCGTTTAAAACTACTTAGTAATTTGAAGGTAAAAGACTTAATGCCGGTGCCACCGGCGGTTGCCGAATACTCAACGGGGATTAGCATGGGGCAGACGGCCGAGCAGATGGCCAAAACCCATGGGATCAGCCGTCAAGAGCAAGATGCGCTGGCACACCGCTCCCATACCCTGGCAGCAACAGCCTGGAACGATGGCTTGATTCGCGATGAGGTGATGACCGCTTTCCCTGAACCGTATCGTCAGTGGATTGATAGAGATAATAATATTCGTGAAGAATCAACGCTTGAATCCTATGCCAAACTCCGCCCGGCTTTTGACCGTAAATTCGGTTCAGTTACGGCCGCGAACAGTACGGCATTGACCGATGGTGCTGCCGCTATTTTATTGATGCGTGAAGGCCGGGCCAAAGAGCTTGGATTAACACCGCTGGGATATATTCGGTCTTATGCGTTTTCTGCCATTGGCGTAGAAAAAGACATGTTGATGGGGCCGTCATACGCGACACCTATAGCCCTGGATCGTGCCGGGATCACGCTGGCAGATCTTACCCTGATTGATATGCACGAAGCGTTTGCGGCTCAAACGCTGGCCAACGTGAAAATGTTTGGTTCGCAGAAATTTGCTGAAGAGAAATTAGGACGCAGTCAGGCTATCGGCGAGATTGATATGGATAAGTTCAATGTCCTTGGCGGTTCACTGGCTTACGGTCACCCGTTTGCCGCGACAGGGGCTAGGATGATCACCCAAACCCTGCGTGAATTGCAGCGTCGGGGTGGCGGCTTAGCACTCAATACGGCCTGTGCCGCAGGTGGACTGGGCGCAGCAATGATCTTGGAGGCAGAATAATGACACAGCATGAATCCTCAAACGAACAAGTTTCAGCATTATCGTTAGCTTCCGCATTTTCGATCTCTTACAGTGAAAATGGTGTTGCCTGGCTCAAGATTGATGTGCCGGACGAGAAGATGAACACCTTACAGTCAGCGTTTGCAGATCAAGTCTCTGACGTGCTGGCTGAGCTGAAAACCAAAAAAGACATCAAAGGCATGGTGGTGTATTCCGGCAAGCCGGATAACTTTATCGCCGGTGCCGATATTCGCATGCTTGATGCCTGCACGACGGCTGAAGAGGCCCAGCAACTCGCAACGAAAGGGCAGGAGCTGTTCGGACAGTTAGAATCACTGCCGTTCCATGTGGTTGCGGCAATTCATGGTCCGTGTCTGGGTGGGGGACTTGAACTGGCACTGGCCTGTCATAGCCGAGTCTGTAGTGATGATGACAAGACCCGATTAGGCCTGCCTGAAGTACAGCTGGGTTTACTGCCCGGTTCAGGGGGAACCCAACGTTTGCCTCGCTTGATTGGAGTGGCCAATGCGCTGGATATGATCCTGACCGGTAAGCAGCTTCGTGCAAAAAAAGCGAAGAAGCTTGGCGTGGCTGATGAAGTCGTACCGCATAGCATTTTGCTAGAGGTCGCCGAGAAGCAAGCTCTGACCGAGAAGCCAAAGCGTAAACATTCGTTTCAGGACTGGGCGATGGGGGGCAATCCGTTAGGCCGCTCTGTTGTTTTTGATCAGGCTGCGAAAAAGACCCATGAGAAAACCCGTGGCAATTATCCTGCTGCTGACGCTATTCTCGAAGTTATCAAATATGGCTTACAGCATGGTGTAATAAAAGGGCTGCAACAAGAAGCCAAACGTTTTGGTGAGCTGGTAATGACGCCTGAATCGGCGGCATTACGTAGTCTTTTCTTTGCCACGACAGCGATGAAAAAAGAGACGGGTTCAGATGCTCAACCTGCAAAAATCAGCAAAGTTGGGGTGTTGGGCGGTGGCCTGATGGGCGGTGGGATCAGCCATGTCACTGCAACCAAGGCCGGTTATCCGGTACGAATTAAAGATATTGCCAACGATGGTATTCAGAATGCACTGGCCTATAATTTCAAGTTACTGGATAAAAAGTGCAAACGTCGAATTATCAGCAAGTCAGAACTGCAAAGCCAGATGATGCAAATTACCGGTGGAACCAGTTTTAAAGGTTTTGCTAATGTTGATGTTGTTGTTGAAGCGGTATTTGAAGATCTGAATCTGAAGCATCAAATGGTGCTAGATGTTGAGCAAAAGACTTCGCCAACAACGATCTTTGCGACCAATACGTCGTCATTACCTATCCACCAGATTGCCGCGGCGGCAGAGCGTCCTGAAAATGTGGTCGGCTTACATTACTTCAGCCCGGTAGAAAAAATGCCGTTGGTAGAGGTGATCCCGCATCAGGGCACTGAAACGGGAGAGGCGACATCTGCAGAAACCATCGCAACCGTGGTGGCGCTGGCGAAAAAACAAGGCAAAACACCGATTGTTGTCGCCGATAAAGCGGGCTTCTACGTTAACCGTATTCTTGCGCCTTATATGAATGAAGCGGCATCTGTTTTATTGAGTGGCGAGCCGATTGAACATATTGATAGTGCGTTGCTTGACTTTGGCTTCCCGGTCGGTCCCATCACCTTGTTAGATGAAGTCGGGGTGGACATTGGCGCTAAGATCAGCCCGATCCTGCTTGCTGAACTTGGCGAGCGTTTTAAAGCACCGGATGTGTTTGACTTATTGCTCAATGATGGCCGGAAAGGGCGTAAGAGCGGTAAAGGTTTCTATCTTTACAATGCGAAGCAGAGCAATGCCAAGAAGAAAGAAGTCGATAAATCCGTTTATAAACTGCTTTCTCTGGAACCGCAGCAAAAGGCGGCTGGGATAGACATTGCACTGCGCTGTACGCTGATGATGCTCAATGAAGCGGCACGTTGCCTTGATGAGGGCGTCATCCTATCACCTCGCGACGGTGACATCGGTGCCATCTTCGGGATTGGCTTCCCGCCTTTTCTCGGCGGCCCGTTCCGCTATATGGATAAACTCGGCGCTAAACGTGTCGTTGAGCTGCTTACGGAGCACGTTGACAAATATGGCGAGCGCTTTACGCCTTGTGAAAGGCTGGTAGCAATGGCCAACGAAGAACAGTCTTTTTATGGCTAACGCTTTTTTTTAACGATCAAATTCAAGGCCTGCAGATGCAGGCCTTTTTATTTTGAGACGAGGGAGGGTATGACTTTTGAGAATTGGATTTGGTATTACCTGGCTTGTTGCTGAAACTCGGTTATCGACTCAATTGGCTGGCCGATATCTAATGGTTCAAGGTTAGCATGCGCTTGGCCCTGACAGTGCATAACCAGACGGTTGGATGTTCGGGGTTTAACGATATCGACAATAAAACGCACCATATCAGCACGGTTCAGCGCGGTTAGCTCTTTAACCACTCTTGTTCGCTGGTTAAATTCATTATCTTTATTGCCAATGCTTACCCAATAGCGTTGAGCACGGGTGCGTAAATTGGTATCCGGCTCCGAAATTTGTGCAATCAGCCCCTGCTTGCTGGCTTGCCATTGCGCTTCATTGAGCTCCAATAACACCAAAGCAAAGGCATTGGCGAAATCATCAATGGCCTCAGACAAATGCTGCGGCCCGGCGACCGGCGACTGAATATATAAGATCAATCCAGGGTGGCGGTTTAACGGCAGGTTTGCCGTGCCGACCATATAGCCCAATTGTTGCTTGGTTCGCAATTCATGGAAAAAGGTCGTCGACATCAGGTGGTTGGCCAGGGTGTAAATGGCAATTTTTCGCGGGGTGGTTTCTCGCGACTGATAGTACATCAAAATCGCAGAATCAGCATGGTTGCAGCTGATTTCATGCGTTCTGGTGCCTGACTGTGCCAGCTGAACCAGCGGACGCTGCGATTCACCGTAAAGTTGATCGGTCACTCGGAATGCATTTTTCAGTATTTCAGCCAGTGCCAGAGCATCGTCTTTCAGCCAGTTGCCGTAGATAAAGGTATCAATATGGAGCTCGGCAAACATTGCCTCGACAAAGGCAGGGAGTTCATCGACTTCAATCGACTCCAGCGCTTCAATCAATACCGGGTAAGGCGGATTATTGGGTTGCAGTAGCCCGGTCAGCTCATTAAAAAGCTGAGAAATTGGTTTATCTTCTGCGGCATTACGCCAGTTTCGCAGCATCTGAGCTTTAATATTATCAAATCGCTCCTGATTAAACCTGCGGCTGGCAAAGCGATCGAGAATTAATTTCAACAACAGGGGCTGTTTTTCACTGAAGCCTGATAGCTGCAGGGTGACACCGCCCTGATGGGCATACAGGTTATACGACATTCCTGCAATTTCTGCCGGATAAGCTTTTTCGTTGATAGCCTCAAGCAGCATTTCTACACATAAACGGGTTTTCACTATGTTACGTGGAGAGTTGACGGCATGAGGGCTGTCAATCGCGACATAGGCGACCCCTTTGGGTACCCTGAAATCATGCTCTTGCTTATACCATAAACGGAAACCAGGCAGATCCTGGATCAGCTGTGGTGGCAGTTCAGATCCAGGTGCCAGATCATGGGGATCTAATTGATCGCAAATGTAGGGGTTTTCTTCTGGCAGCAATAACTCAGGATCCAGTTTGACCTGCTGCCATTGAGTTAACTGCTCTGCAGTAAACGGCGCCACAGAATATGGGGTGTGGTACCACTGCGCGATCTTATCGTAATGTTGCCCTTGCGCGACGAGCACAAGGCGCATGTTATCGGGGCGTAAATACCCCAATAGCTTACGCAGTAGCGGTTCATCGTAGCTCGTCATCATATAATCGCCGTAGATGACATCTTCCGGAGCATAGTGGAGCAGGTTCATCACCAGATAGCTGACCGTATCAAGCGGTCGGCTTTTCTCCTGATAGCGGAAAGCCAGTTCTAACACCGATTGTTTTTCTTTATAGCGCCATTCTTCCAGGCCTTGCTGCTCGATCAGGGCGATATACTGGAAAACCGACGTCACAATGGCATCGACGTCATCCAGTCCTTTGGGGGTTAAATTGAGGCTGACAGTATATTCGCGGAAGTTACTGCCATTAACGCCTCCGCCTGCCGCTAGTGTATTGATAAGCCCCCGGCTTTTAAGCAATGACATCAAGCTGCCCGGCCCTTCATTGCCTAATAAATGCGCCAGGTACGAGAGCGGTTTTTGCTGATAAAACTCATCAACGGAAGGCATCGAAAACGACAGCGTCAGTTTGCGCACTTCTTTAATGGGTTCAATCTGAATAAATTGAGCGCTTTCTTTTTCGGTCACCAGAGGGGCCGCGATGTCAGGTTTAGGCTCGCCTGTATTGGGAATGTGACTGAAGATGGTCTGGGCATAGTTTTCTAATTGGTCGAGCGATTGTGGTCCTAGCAGTACCAGGCCCATTGAATTGGCCGAGTAGTGGGTATGGTAAAAGTCCAGCAACTCTTCCCTGACAGAAACATTGTTTCTGTCATCTAATGTGGTTAAGTCCCCCACCGAAAACTTGGTAAAGGGGTGGGCTGGATTAATGGTCTCTTTGTGCACCTGGTAAAGACGGCGAACATCATCTTTTAACTTTAGTTTGTATTCTGAATCAACGGCTTGTCGTTCTTTATCGACAGCTTCCTCATTAAATAACGGTGCGGTAAAAAACTGGCCGAAACGGTCTAACCCTTCCTCAAAAGTATGCGGACTCACTTCAAAGAAGAAGGTGGTGTTTTCTGTGCCCGTCCAGGCATTATTACTTCCGCCGCTGTGGTTAATGAAAGTCTGGAATTCACCGATCTTCGGATGTTTTTTTGTGCCAAGAAACAGCATATGCTCAAGAAAATGGGCCATACCTTGCCTGTCAGCAGGGTCATCAAAATGTCCGACTTTGACAGAAAGTGCTGCAGCAGAACGAGGCGCATCGATGTCATGCACCAGAAGTACCTTGAGCTCATTATCTAAGGTCAAATAGCGGTACTGCTTGTGATCGTTTGGACTAATGTGCACAGGAAGGGCCTACTTTCAAAGGGAATTAGGCTAAGTATGACGCTCAGAGTGCAGGCTGGCAAATCCTGAAATTATATATACCCCAATCACCTCAATATGCAAAATTCTGCATATTACACTGGGTTGGGTATAAAATAACCACATTTTCACCGCGTTTAACGTGAATGGGGGAGGGAGGCTTCAGGCACGATGATCATTTATGTTGAAATTGAGATCTCAACGGCATGCATTCCTTTTTATTAATACGAGGTCACGGAATAGGAAGAGAAATCGCAGAATGAGTATTCAGCAATAAAAGGAGTTGTTAGCATACCGACAGAAAGATTGATTTTTGGATAAGAGATATGCGAATTTTTATCATGCGTCATGGTGAAGCTCAGAATTTTGCTCCCAGCGATGCTGAACGTCCGTTGACGACCCGTGGCGAACTGGAATCGAAGCAGATGGCTAATCAGCTGGCACCCCATCTGGGAGAGAAGCTGGATATAGTATGGGTCAGCCCGTATTTACGTGCTCAGCAAACCTGGCAAGCGATGGCCGATCAGTTACCTGCGGCGAAGGCGGTACTGAATATTGATGAAATCACGCCATATGGTGCAGCAGAAGAGGTCGCCGCTTACCTTAAAGCAACGATTGCTGTTGAACGGCCTGAAACCGTATTGCTGGTTTCACATTTACCTCTGGTTGGATACCTGACGGCAGAAGTTGTGTCTGGCATGCAACCGCCAATGTTCCAGACATCGGCGATGGCAGCGATTGAGTATAACCCCGATACCGAGGCCTCAGAATTTCTATGGCAAGACATCCCTGCGGGATAAGCGTTATACCCAAACCACCTTAAGGTGCAGAGTTCAGCGAGAATTCATTAGCTTTTAGTCAAGGCAGCCATTTGAGTGAATAGTGGTTCTATTTAGATAATGGTTAACATAGAATAAAAGCTAATGAAACTCGCCCTTTGGGAGCTCCTCTGGAAAATCACTTCTTCACAAAATGTGTTTGAAAGGGATCGCCATTCCTACACATATTTCGTTTGAATTGAATTCCCAGAGGAAGCTCTGAATCTCGCATCTTGAGGTGGTTTGGGTATAGAAATAACGGCCGATTAAGCCAATACCTCTATTCATTTCATTAATGGGTACTCTTATGCGGATTATCCAACCTGACATGGTTTATTCACTTGTCGAGTTTGTTATGATTCACGCATCAAAGACAGAAGAAAGCGTTGCAATGAAAGGTAAATTATTCGTTATTGTCTGCTCAGCCTTATTAGCAGGTTGTGTGATGGGACCAAAGACAGTCAGCATCAATGCTAATGGTGCTATTAAGTGGGCAAACGGTGTCAGTGAAGAAATGCACATTTCGACATCGGGCAGTACATTAACTTTTTCCGCGCCTTCCAGCATCTTAAGCCCTGGTGGGATCACTATTTTCTCGCGTATCGACAGTGCCCGCAATGGCTCTTGTGAGCATTATTACAGCGAGGCTGCGTTGAAGACCCGCATGCAGATTTGTGACAGCGGAGAAGTTACCCTGATTCAGGATGGACGGGTCCTTAACGTTGGTGCACTTGCGAAATATGTTTATTAGTGACGGAAAGCGAGTTTCGAGGGCGTTTGGCCTCGAAACCAGTAACTCGCTTCTCGAACCTCTATCTCTCCGGTATATCAATTAATACCAGCAAAGCACCGTTACCACCAAATTCCAGTGGCGCCTGGTGAAAGGCCATCACATCAGGGTGTTGTGCCAGCCAAAGGGGCGCTTTCTGTTTCAGAATGTGCTTGCCAATGCCATGCATGACGCAGGCACAAGAAATATTTTCCTTAATACAGGCCGCAATTAAAGCCGCGAGTTCGCGCTTGGCTTCTTGCTGGGTCATTCCGTGCATATCCAGGAACATATCTGGTACATACACCCCCCGACGCAGTTTTTTTACTTCGTACTTAGAGACACCAGTACGGGCATACTGGGTCGGCCCGTGCTCATTAAGGTGCGGTTCAAACTCATCAGAAAAATAAAACTCATGGTTTTGCGTTTCTTTGGCCGAGACTTTCGCTTTATCGACTGTTGTGCTCTGTCGACGTGGCGTGATTATGGTATCATGCGTGAACTTTTTTACGCCTTTTACCGCATCTTGGAAGAGTTCAAAATCATCTTCTAAGTCTGGATTTTTGTTACTCATAATGAAATTCCAACAACTATATGGCGGTATTGTAGCGTTATTCGGAGGCTATTTTGGATAAGATTTTTGTCGACGAAGCCGTCAACGAACTTCATACTTTGCAGGACATGCTACGTTGGACGGTCAGCCGTTTCAATGCTGCAGGTCTTTTTTATGGTCATGGCACTGATAATGCGTGGGACGAAGCAGTACAACTGGTGTTGCCAACCTTGTATTTGCCGATAGATATTCCATCGGAAGTCCGTTTCTCGCGTCTCACTAGCAGCGAGCGCTTACGTGTGGTGGAGCGTGTGATCCGTCGCATTAACGATCATACACCTGTTGCCTATATGACCAACAAAGCTTGGTTCTGTGGCCTGGAATTTTTCGTCGACGAGCGTGTTTTGGTTCCTCGTTCCCCGATTGGCGAACTGATTGAAAATCACTTCGAACCATTTTTGAAGCAAGAACCAACGCGTATTATGGATTTGTGCACTGGCAGTGGTTGTATCGGTATTGCCTGTGCGCATGTTTTCCCTGATGCGGAAGTGGATCTGGTTGATATTTCGACGGATGCTCTGGCTGTTGCTGAGCAGAATATCCATGACCACGGTCTGGAACAGCAGGTAACCCCGCTGCGCTCGGATTTATTGCGTGACGTACCAAAAGATAAATACGATCTGATCGTAACCAATCCACCATACGTGGATCAGCAAGATATGGAAAGTTTGCCTGAAGAGTTCCGCCACGAGCCTGAACTGGGTCTGGCTGCGGGTACCGATGGCCTGAAACTGATGCGTCGTATTGTTGCTAATGCACCAGACTATCTGAAAGACGATGGTGTGCTTATCTGTGAAGTGGGTAACTCCATGGTTCACATGGAAGAGCAATATCCGCATATTCCGTTTACCTGGATTGAATTTGAAAATGGCGGCCACGGGGTATTTATGATGACCCGTGAACAACTGCTTGAATGTCAGGAAGAGTTCTCTATTTATCGCGATTAATTGATAAATGACGGATAATAAAAAACCGGAGTGATCACTCCGGTTTTTTTATCTTTCAAATATGACGCTTATATCAGGCGTCGCCTTTTTCCTGTTTGGCTTTAAGTTCAGCCATAACCGTTTCTTTATGGTTCAGGTAATCTTCCAGGCCGGCACGGCGCAGATCGCAAGAAGGACAGTCACCGCAACCATCGCCAATCACACCGTTGTAACAGGTCAGGGTTTTCTCACGAACAAAGTCGAGCTTGCCATATTGATCTGCCAGCGCCCAGGTTTCTGCTTTATTAAGCCACATCAACGGGGTATCGATGTTTAATTGACGATCCATTCCCAATACCAGCGACTGGTTCAATGATTTTACAAACTCGTCACGGCAATCCGGATAACCGGAGAAATCGGTTTCACAGACCCCGGTGATCACTGCTTCAGCGCCGATCTGATAAGCATAGATCCCAGCCAGGGTAAGAAACAGAATATTTCGGCCAGGAACAAATGAATTCGGTAAGCCATTGGCTTGCAGTTCGTGTGATACTTCAATGTTGTCGCGGGTCAGCGAACTGATTGCCAGCTCATTTAGCAGGCCGACATCCATTACTTTATGGGCGGTAATACCCAGCTCTTTGGTGATTGACTGCGCGACTTCAATTTCCAGCTTATGGCGTTGGCCATAGTCAAAAGTAATGCAGTGTACTTCATCGTAGTTGGCGATTGCTTGAATAAGGCAGGTGGTGGAATCCTGACCGCCACTGAATACTACTACGGCTTTACGCATGGGGAGTGTGTCCTGTGTTATGTAGCCTTACCGAAAAACAGTCGGTACCGACTCTCTAATTTATATAAATGCCAAACAGAGCGTGATCTGCTGGCGGTTGCCATGCTACCGCAGAGCGGCATGAGAGAAAAGACTTCGGCAGAATGGAATCGCTAAATAAAAGAAGCCGCAGTCAGGCTGCGGCAAATGGGATGGAAGGATCATTACGGAGATGGTAATGACCTCAAAGTACTCCAGTCTGTTCAAATGCTTCCAGTTGACGGAGATGGGCTGAGATATCGCCAATATTTTCGGCAATCCAGTCAGTATTAAAATAGGTATCCAGATAGCGCTCACCGCTGTCGCACAATAGCGTCACAATCGATCCTTTCTCGCCACGGGCTTTCATTTCACTTGCCAGCTGCAGTACGCCAAATAAATTGGTTCCCGTCGATGCACCGGCTTTTCGCCCCAGCAGTTTTTCTAACCAGTGAACTGTTGCAATACTCGCGGCATCTGGAATCGTACGCATTTCATCAACCACATCAGGAATAAAGCTTGGCTCGACACGCGGGCGGCCAATACCTTCAATACGGCTACCTGTATTGCTCGTCAGGTTCAGATCGCGGGTTTTATAGTATTCGTGGAATATGGAGTTCTCGGGATCGACGACACACAGTTTGGTGTCATGCATCTGGTAACGGATATAACGGCCAATCGTTGCCGATGTGCCGCCTGTTCCCGCGCTCATTACAATCCAGCTGGGGATAGGGTGCTCTTCCAGCTGCATCTGTTCAAAAATGCTGTTGGCGATATTGTTATTACCGCGCCAGTCGGTTGCACGCTCGGCAAAAGTAAATTGATCCATATAGTGACCGTTTAATGCTTGTGCCTGGCGGCGGGATTCCGCATAGATCTCGCCTGGACTATCGACAAAATGGGCGCGTCCCCCGTAGAACTCGATCTGCTCAATTTTTTTACTGGCGGTTTTACGCGGAACGACCGCGATAAATGGCAGCCCCAGCAGCCGGGCAAAATACGCTTCTGACACTGCCGTGCTGCCTGAAGATGATTCGATAATCGTGGTGTCCTTTCCAATCCAGCCATTACATAACGCATACAGAAAGAGAGAGCGAGCCAGGCGGTGTTTCAGACTGCCGGTCGGATGGGTACTTTCATCTTTAAGGTAAATATCAATGCCAGCCAAACAAGGAATATCCAGCTTAATCAGGTGGGTATCGGCAGAGCGCTGATAGTCGGCTTCAATTTTGCGGATCGCACTGTTAATCCATTGCGGATCTCGACTCGTCAAGAGTGGGGCACGGTTCATATTGCTTCCTGTTACTTTTAGGGTTAACCGCTATCTGGCTAACTATTTGATAATAGTATTACTGCAAATAAAGGAAAAAACTTTGCTTTGTTTGCTGCGGCAAGCTTAGTATGGAGAATATTTTTCTCCATACTTTTGATTTAAGGGAATCGTATGAGTGGCTTGGATAACATAGACAGAACATTACTACGGCTATTACAGCAAGATGGCACCACGGCTTTAGCAGAGCTGGCCGATGCCGTTAACCTGACCACCACGCCATGCTGGAAGCGCTTAAAGCGGTTAGAAGAAAACGGGATATTACGCCAGCGAGTTGCGCTGCTTGATCCGGTTAAACTGGGATTATCTTTTACGGCTTTTGTGCAGATAAAAACCAGTAACCACTCAAAAGAGTGGTATCACTGCTTTGTCGAAACGGTGTCGGAGTTTCCGGAAGTGATGGAATTCTATCGCATGGCCGGGGAATACGATTACATGATGAAAGTACAGGTCGCCGATATGGCGGCGTTTGATCTGTTCTATAAGAAGCTGGTTAACAGTGTAGAGGGCCTGACCAATGTGACCTCTACCTTTGCCATGGAACCGTTAAAATATACCACTGCGCTACCCCTTTAATTTGCAGGATAAAAAAGAATTTATAAAATCAATTATAAGCAAAAGCAGGATTAATAACTGTTTTTTAATTAACCGCTATTTTGCTGTTGAATCAGTCGCTTAATCTTCGATAATGGACGTCGTTATACAGGTCTCTCATCAGAGTCACTCTCGCGAAATGACCCGTTACTTCATATGATTGATAGAGCTGGGGGATCCATTTATGACTCAGCTCTGGTCAAAAGCCTTGTTATTGCCGCGTCTTATTTATTCGCATTATTAGTTAATCAAACTGCCGTCTGTGGAGGGAACATGCAGATATTCTGGCAACTCAGATGGTTTTTTCGTCAGGAATGGCGTCGCTACGGCGGTGCTATTTCTATTCTGTGTGTCGTCGCTGTATTTGAATTGATCCCGCCGCGTGCCATTGGCTGGATTGTCGATGGCGTCGTCGAGGGCGAAATGTCTCTTGCTACGATGTTGGTGTGGCTGGGCACCATCATAGGGATATGGTTCCTGATCTATCTCTTGCGGGTTATCTGGCGGATCTGGTTATTTGGCGCGGCAGCTAAGCTGGGCACGGTACTGCGTAACCGCCTGTACCGCCATTTTTCGTTACACCCCCCGGTCTTTTTTGAGCGTTATAAAACCGGCGATTTAATGGCGCGCTCAACCAATGATGTTAACGCTGTTGTGATGACCGCTGGTGAAGGGGTGCTGACGGCAGCAGATTCTTTGATCACCGGATTGGCAGTGTTAGTCATCATGACGACTCAGCTCAGCTGGCAGTTGACTCTGCTGGCTTTATTACCTATGCCTGTCATGACACTGGTTGTATTTCGTTTCGGTCGGCAATTGCATTCCAGGTTTGCAAAATCGCAGGCCGCCTTTTCAAACCTGACAGATAAAACCCAGGAATCGCTCAATGGGGTACGGATGATCCGCGCCTTTGGGTTGGAGCAGCGTCAGCAAGCTGAATTTGACGAGGTTGTTGATGAGACAGGGCGTAAAAATTTAGCGGTTGAGAAGATCGATGCCAAGTTTAATCCGGTAATTCAATTAACCGTCGGCATGTCATTTTTTCTCAGTGTGGCCGGTGGAGGTTACCTGATTTCTCTGGGGCGTTTAACGCTGGGAGATCTCACCGCGTTCACTTTGTACCAGGGATTGATGATATGGCCAATGCTGGCTATGGCATGGCTGTTTAATATTCTGGAGCGGGGCTCTGCCGCCTGGCAGCGCATTCAGCATATATTTAATGAAACGCCGGATATTATCAGCGGTGACACACCATTGAGTGAAACCCGGCAAACCTTGCATGTCGATATTGAACAGTTTTGTTGGAACTGGCAGACTCAGCCAGCCCTGCAACAGGTGAATTTCGAACTGGCCGCCGGGCAGATGCTTGGCATTGCCGGGCCAATCGGTAGCGGTAAATCGACCTTGCTATCATTGTTACTGCGTCAGCAGGAATTGCAACACGGTTCGATTCAATATGGTGATGTCGCGATTGCCGAAGCCAACCTCAGTCACTGGCGCAGCCGGTTTGCCGTTGTCAGTCAGGCACCTTTTCTCTTTTCCCGCTCAATTGCCGATAACATTGCCCTTGGTTTCCCAGAAGCAACGCAAAAGCAGATCCGTCAGGCCGCTCAGTTGGCATGTGTTGATGAGGATATCATGCAGTTTCCTGAAGGATACGACACCTTAGTGGGTGAAAAAGGCATCACCTTATCGGGTGGGCAGAAGCAGCGTATCTCAATTGCCAGGGCGCTGTTACTGGAGGCTGAAATTCTGGTGCTGGATGATTCCCTCTCTGCGGTTGATGGAAAAACCGAGCATAAAATATTGCAGAACCTGCGTACCCGGCAGAATACGCGGGCAGTGATCGTGATTGCTCACCGACTGACGGCGTTAGAACAAGCCGATGAGGTTATCGTATTGCAGCATGGTCAGATCGCAGAGCGCGGGAAACATCAGGCATTGATCCAGGAAGATAACTGGTATGCAGAAATGCATCGTTATCAGAAGTTAGAACGTGCCATTGAGGAGGCGTAATGAGTGAGGGAGCCGTCAGCAAAGCCGTGCTCAAGCGTCTTTTAAGTTATGTCTTGCATGATAAGAAGAAATTGATGATTGCGGCAATGCTGTTAATTGCCGCTTCGCTGGCAGATGTGTCCGGCCCGTGGTTGATCCAGCACTTTATTGATAACTATATTGCTAAAGATAACTATCCCATCGAGGGGTTGGCAGGGCTGGCCGCGGCTTATATTGGCCTGATGTGCCTCGCGGCCTGGTTTCAATATGCCCAGTCGATCCGTTTTAATGAAATAGCGATTGGTGTTGTGCAGACCGTGCGTAAACAGCTGTTTGGCAAAGTACTGAATCAGCCATTATCAGCCTTTGATTACATGCCGGCAGGGAAACTCATATCCCGGATCACCAACGATACCGAGTCAATCAAAGACTTTTATGTTTTTGTTATTTCAACTGTCTTAAAAAATATCGCCTTGATCAGTGTGATGTTGGTTGTGATGACGATGCTGAGTTGGCGTTTAACCATAGTGGTGCTGATTTTATTGCCTGTTGTGGTGTGCATTATGGTGGTTTACCAGCGAAAAAGTGCTGGAGCCTATCGAAAAATGCGCGACTTACTGACCGACATAAATGCTTCGATGAGCGAGTCGATTCAGGGCATGAGCCTGATCCAGCTGATGCGTCAGGAGCGAGAGTTCAGCGATCAGTTCTCATCCCTGACAAGCCGCCACTTACAGTCACAGATCGGGGTGATGAAGCTCAATGGGTTGTTATTGCGTCCGTTAATCGATTTTCTCTCTGGGGTTGCATTGATTTCGCTGGTTGCCATGTTTGGTGTCAGTGGGGTTGAATTAATTGGTGTCGGTGTGCTGTACGCCTTTATCAGTTATCTCGGACGGGTGACGGAACCATTAATTGAACTGACCCAGCAGCTGTCTTTATTGCAACAGGCTCTGGTTGCCAGTGAACGGATCTTTGGTTTAATTGATGCAAAACAGCAAGCGTATGGCGATGATACCAAGCTATTAGCATTCGGTGATTTGCAGTGCCAACAGGTTAGTTTTAGTTATGACGGTAAACAAAATGTTCTGAACCAGATAGATGTCAGTTTGAAGCACCGCGGTTTTCTCGCGCTGGTCGGGCATACCGGTAGCGGGAAAAGTACCCTGGCATCGCTGATGATGGGTTTTTATCCGGTCACACAAGGTCAGGTGCTGGTTGATGGCCGACCGTTGGCAACGCTGAGCCAGCAAGTATTGCGCCAGGGAATTGCCATGGTGCAGCAGGATCCCCATGTGCTGAATGATACCGTACGGAATAATATTTGCCTTGGCCGACGTGTGGCTGATGAGGTGATCTGGCATGAACTGGAAAAAATCGGCCTGGCAGAGCAAATCCATCAGTATCAAGACGGGTTAGACACGCGCCTGGGCGGGGGAGAGGTGAACCTTTCTGCCGGTCAGAAACAGTTGCTGGCGCTGGCTCGCGTGCTGGTGGCGCAACCTAAAATACTGATCCTTGATGAAGCGACGGCAAATATTGATTCCGGAACTGAGCAAAAGATCCAGCAGGCACTGGATGTGCTGCGTCAGGACATGAGTATCGTCGTTATTGCCCATCGTTTATCGACCATAATGGCAGCCGATGAAATTATTGTATTGCATCGCGGTAATATCACCGAGCGTGGTACTCACCGGCAGTTACTGACTCAGCAAGGCCATTACTGGCAAATGTATCAGTTGCAACAGGCGGGTGAGCATTTACACCAGCTGGAAGATGAAACCGGTGCGGAAGTTGTGTAAGTATTAAGTTTAAATCGATGCGACAGGAGCCGGGATAAGCAGCCCCTGTGGCAGACGCCGTTATGGTTGGTGCTGGCGCATCAACCCTTCCTGAATAGCGGAAGCAACCAGTTCACCTTTCTGGTTATATATCTCACCACGCACTAAACCACGGGCACCACTGGCCGACGGGCTGTCGATGGCATACAGCAGCCATTCATCGAGGCGGAACGGGCGGTGGAACCACATTGAATGATCGATCGTGGCAACTTGCATCTTAGGTGTCAGCAAGGTGACGCCGTGTGGTTGTAGTGCCGTCACCAGAAATCCCCAATCAGATGCATAGGCTAACAGATATTGATGGATCCGCGGGTCATCTGGCATTTCGCCATTGGCTTTGATCCAGAGATACTGCTTTGGCTCTGCGGCTTGTGGTTTCAACGGATTAATGACGGTGACAGGACGAACTTCAATCGGGCGATCGCGGCCGAACGTATCTACGGCTTGCTGGGGCAGGTGGTGCGCGATTGACTGAACCAGCTCTTTTTCAGAAGCGAGCCCGTCAGGTCCGGCAACATCAGGCATGGTTGATTGGTGATTAAATCCATCTTCTTCTGCCTGATAAGATGCGGTGAGATAAAAAATGGGGCGTCCGTTCTGAATCGCTTTCACGCGGCGGGTACTGAAGCTTCTGCCGTCACGTAGTTTTTCTACATCATAGATGATTGGCTTTTCAGGATCGCCGGGTAATAAGAAATAACTATGGAAAGAGTGAACATGGCGTTGACTGTCGACCGTTTCTTTTGCGGCAGATAGCGATTGACCGATAACCTGACCACCATACACCTGAGGTAAGCCTAAATGTTCACTCTGGCCACGGAATAACCCTTGCTCCAGACGCTCTAAGTGTAACAGATTGAGAAGTTCATTCAGTTCTTTGCTCATTGTGACTCCAATTACCATGCTATTATTACCCCCCCTTCTGAGTGATCACTCAATGACTCAGGTGGGATAGTGTTATTACGAAACTACAGCACAAAATCAAGTGCTATTAAATAGTAATCATACTTTTATTAAATTGTGTTTTGGTTTTAATCAGGGATCATCATGAAACAAATTCTTACGCTAATGTTTGCATTAGTATTCGCTCTTGTTATTACGGCTTGTACTAACCTGGTTAAGACTGACACAGATATGAGCAATGTTAAGGGTTCACTGGCCTATGCTGAGCTTATTGCCTTACCAGACAATGCACGCATTACCGTGACTTTAGCTGATGTGTCTAAAATGGACGCCGCTGCCGAGGTGATCAGTAGCCAGTCATTTATTGCTGACGGTAAACAAGTGCCTTTTCACTTCCAGTTGGACTATAAGCTGGATGAAGTTAAGCAAAATCATACCTATGCAGTAAGCGCACGTATCGAAGTCAATGGCAAGCTGATGTTTATCACTGATACCGCCAACCATGTGATCACCGATCCCGCAGCAACGAACAAGCTAAATTTAATGTTAGCTAAAGTAAAGTAACACTCATTTCTTTTCGTCTGAGACAGGTACGCCATTCCAGCGGTATTTTTGCAGTGATATCTTGCCTGCCTCTGACACTTCCACCCCTTCGGCCAGCAGGCTCGCTCTCTGACGGAGCAAATCGCTGCCTTTCATCGAGATCATCCCTTTCGCATTAATCACGCGATGCCAGGGTAAAGTTGAACCTTCTGGCAGGTTAGCCATTAAGCGCCCGACCTGGCGTGCATAACCGGGAAAACCGGAAAATTTAGCAATATCTCCGTAAGTTGTGACTTTGCCGGAAGGAATTTGGTGAATTTGGGTGTAGATTTGACTTGGAAAGTCGTCCATATTTAAACCTGAAGCTATAAATAAGATACATACCGATAGTTGCTGATTTCTATTAGTTCTCCTTCGCACTATCGGATAACGCAAGGAGGTGCTGCCATGTTGTATGCCGCGTTACTCGTTTTGGTCAGCATTGCGCTGACTGTATTAGGTGTCAGTGCACTAGGTTATAGCCAGGGAGATCTTCCCGCACTGGCCCTTGCTATACCCGCGCTCTGGCTATTGCCCCAAGGTGGCGTTGCAGCCTGGCTGTTACTGATAGCGCTCGCTTCTTTTGGTATTGTACTGCCAGAACAACCACTCGCACTTTCCATTGGCATCTTTATGATGTTACCTATTTTTTCTGTGACTTTCTCGCCCAAAAGCAATTGGCAGCTGGGGGCGTTATTAATCTCGGTTGTGCTCGCGATGGATGTCGGGCTGATGGCACTGCAGAGCGAAGGCAAGCTTGCTGGCAGTGTGTTAGCGACTGTAGTTCAGATTGTTGCTGTTTCCGCGATTTGGTACGCAGCCAGAAACTGGCGTTATGTGGACGGTAATACCTGGTGGCCACTGTTTTTGGTGATCCCCCTGTGGGTCGGAGGCATGGAGCATGCCGCGCTGGTGGCGTTATGTATTACCGGCTTGATTGCAGCCCTGCAAGGCATGAAGAAAGTGAAGCTTGGTGATTGGATCCCACGTTTAGTCTGGATTTTACCTGCGGTTGCTTTTGCAACGCTAGTTGTCACACCGCAATTTGAAGTCCCGAACCCGGTACTAGTGGCCTGGTTGCTGGTTTTGGGCTCGGCATTACTCGGAGAGTTCCTGCTCGAAGAACCCGAAGAAGAGCTGTAAACCGAGAGTGAACCGCGACAGAAAGCGGTTAATTCTTTCATATCAAACAGATTAGCCGTCAGTTTGGGTAATAAATCAGCAGTTGACATCGTGCAGGGCGTTAACGCCTTGCATTGTGTTCTGCCTTGTTGGATAATCTCTCCCGTTCTCGAACAGAGACAAAGAATCTATGGAGGCCCCCATTGGTCCTCCCGCAACACTAACCTGTGAACTCGGCCAGGCCCGGAAGGGAGCAACCGCAGCGGGTGACGTGTGTGCCGGGATGTGGCTGGTGGGGGCTTCCACCCATCTGCTGTTTGCCAATCTTATCAATAAGTTACAGCTAACTCTCTCAAACTTATCCACTCTATGTGGATGACTTCCAATAGCGTTCTTCAAAACTATACACGTAAATCAATGTTTGGTCGATCCTCTCTGACTACTGCGCAGAAGATGACAAAAACAGTAGGTTTACTACAGGTTTCACTTGGTTTGTGTATCGGACAAAGTCATCACTAAGATTTGAAGTAAGACTTTTTTGAACCTTATTCCTGTTATAGTTAAAACGCCATGAACCCAGTTGTGGTAAGGGATTAGAGAGTTTTAATGCCATAGGTTAGATAAAAATTAAGGCTGTCAGAGAGCTTATTTGATGGCTTAGAATTGCCCTGAAGGTTTGTCACATCTCTTTCGTCGCTATTTTCTGGCGGTGTATTAATAACAATAAAATGAATGCCCTTAATAGCTTCAAGGAAGCCTTAGATACTGAACCAGTAAGTTTATTCAAAGCTGTATAAGACTCCTCTGAAATCGGTCTTAGGGTTACTCACATGATTACGAATAATCACCTAGAAGATGATCCAGAAGCGTTCTGCCAACTACTACAGAAAGTTGGTGAAGAACTCACTTTAGCTGTTATGAGAAATCCAACAGAAGTGGAACTGGACAGCTTGAAGAATAGAAAACTTCATACTTCATTGATGATGTTATCAGTTCTATAACTGGTAGTGTGTCTACCTTGTTAGACATTGCTCAATGGTGATTTATCAGTCGTGAAACATAAAACACAGTTAAGTTGGTGATGTATCAGTCAAAATAAATTGAGTTCTCTTCAAATGCTTGCTTACTTGAAGTAAGGTATTCTAGATACAATTTTTGGGAATCACTAATGAAGTTGCGTTATTTTGCATACACCGTAAGACAACAAGATACACAACAAAAGATCTTGTATAACCTGAAATTAGGCTTTGATGCTTTCTGTGAATACGATAACAAGAGTCTTAAAGGTGATTTCAAGAAAGGTGATGAAAAGTTATACCTTATCAAAGTAACCACCCATCAAAACTTGTTCTATTTTGTTAGAACGAGTGATGACAGCTTTCTAAAACGTATTGATTTACAGAACATCACAATCGGTGAACTTCAAGATAAATTGAATGTGCATGAAAAAGTGGTTCATACTTCATACGTCTACATTTGTCCTGAAAGAGAAATTATTGGTTTTGCTAATGGTACGGGTTGTCCTAGACCTGATTCGCTCCAAGATTACATTAATCTTCTATTTGAGAAAGTTGGTTTAGACAATTTCAAAGTTAAACTAGAAGCCTTGAGTGAAAGTGCTACTAAAGAAGAGCTTATGAAAATGGATGTCGTTAGTAGTATGTTCATTGATACATCAGCAGATAGAACCCTTGGTAGATTGGTTTCTGGTTGGTTAACTGGTTCAGATGATGAGGATTTCAAGGGTAAAATTACTATCACGATCAAGCCAGAATCTAATAACATGAAAGATACATTCACAAAGATTCTGAACCGACATTCACTAGAACAGAATGATAGTGAAATTCTTCAGATTGGTGCTAAAGCTAAACACAATGAGCTTCACGGCCAGCTTGTTGATTACTGGTTAGATCAAAGCAGTAAACTTGCAGACCCTCTAAACCCTAGAGCAAAGCGTATGAACTTACATGAGCAGATTGAGGATAAAGTTGATAATAATACAAGACTGAAATCTGTATTCAAAAGTCACATTGACAACATTCCTAACCTGAATGTGATGAAATCACATCCACAACTTGATGCTTATAAACATGTAGCCACGTATAAGCAACTTCTAAGTGCTATTCAAGATGAAGACAAACAAGATGAAAGGGGCGCTAAGGAAATAGTAGCAGCAGCCCTTGGTCAATTAAAAAAGAAGCAAGCTAGAAGTTTATTAGATCGAGCAGACAACGACGATAATGTTGCTGGCTTAGATACTAAACAACAAGCAGATCAATGAAAAAAACAGAGATAAGGAAGTTAAAGAGATTGATCATCTTCTCACCCATCTTTGGTGTGGTGATAGGCTTTCTGTACCTGATTCTCAAGCACTTTTCAGGTTGGTCTATAGGCTTCCTTAAAACCGAAACATTAGCGACTGTAGTTGCTGGTTTCAGCTTTACAATGCTTGGTTTCTTAGCTGCTATTGCTGCATTTATTTTCAGTCTTCAAAAGTACAGGTTTTTTAAACGCTGGATAGAAGATGGCAATGCTGAGGTGTTTTTTACCTTGTTCAAAACGTCCATAGTGTGCCTGTTTATAACGTTCGGCTTTAGCTTGTTTGTATTCACATCACAAGCCGCTGAATGGGCTTTTAGATTCATGATGATGTCAGTCACAAATAACATTTTTCAGATGGCTATCATTTCATTTGTCATCATTGATAAGCTATCAATAGCAAAGCGTGAAGATGGTTAATGGCTAAAATAAGGCGAAATTAAGCATTGTAGTTATTTATTCCAGTGGCGTTTCACTGTCATAACTGAAACGCCCAGTTTCTCTGCCACCAGCGATTGAGTTAATCCCTCAGATTTTAGCTTTAATACTTTCTCTGTAGTCTTAACTGCTTTTGGTCTACCTAGTGTTTTTCCTTCTGACTTTGCACGCTCTAATCCCTCCTTGGTGCGCTCACGAATGCGATTACGCTCAAACTCAGCAAATGACATAAACACTTGCAACATCAATTTACCTTCACTGCTACTAAGGTTTGATACTGGCAAATCAAGACAAATTACCTCAATACCTTTTTTTATTAGCATGCTGACTGTTTGCTGGACATCAATGTTGTCACGTCCTAATCGGTCAAGTTTTAACACAACCAAGGTATCACCAGTTTCCAGTTTGTGTTCAACCATCGTTTTAAACTCGTTACGTGCCATAGCCATTACAGAGCCTGATACAGTTTCAGTAATTACACGACTATCAAGAACATCATAACCAGCGTTACGGATAGCTAGTATTTGGTTGTCTGTATTCTGCTCAATTGTTGATACACGGCAGTAAGCAAAGGTACGTTTAGTCATGGCGAACTTTCCCGATTGGTAACATTTAATGTGGTAACACAATAGCAGAGGTAACATAAAAGATAAACCCTATTTTGTTGTTACCTTTCTGATGGGGCTATTGTTGGTAACATTAAACGGTCGTTTATTAAGACTAAAGTTGCTCTACATGTTTAATACAGAAAAGCTGTCCCAATTAGTATGCTTCTTTTGCTGCTAGAGTTTAAATTGGCGTTTGTTCATCAGGTATGCGGAAATCCTGAGTATTTGTATAAAGGCAGTATAAGGTCACTTGATAGCGAGATTTCTGAAATTGAAATAGCAAATCTTTATGAACGTTATCTCTCATTAACAGAGTTTATCTATTGCCTGAATTTTTAGAATACTTTGTAATAGAATTACAATTTTATAAGCAGCAGTGTTCTTATGGGGCGAGAAATTAATAAACATGGATTATCCCGAACTATTCCTCCAGAAGTAAAAGAAGAAATCCGAAAAGACTCTGGTTATGGTTGTGTTATGTGCGGCTCTTTATTCACTCACTATGAGCACATTGAACCTGAGTTTAAGGATGCAAAGGTTCATGATGCTAATAAGATGACGTTGCTTTGTGGGGGATGTCACGATCATGTTACTCAGAAGCGTTTCTCGAAGAAGGCAGTATGGAAAGCTCGGGAGTTACCAAAGACTAAAGAGCGCGGTTTTGTAAATCATTGGTATTCACCTCCTGACAATGAGCAAAAAATAAAACTAGGTTCATCTGTATTCGATCTAACTAGCGTAATTCTGAATGCCTTCGGAAAGCCCTTGATTTGGTTTGAGCCACCAGAGGAAGAGGATGAACCTGTCAGGTTAAATGCAATCTTCTACGATGCTGAATCGAACCCTATTGCTTACATCAATAGAAACCAATTCATTGGCTTGGTCGGCTTTCATGACATCTCAGGTAAGGGGAGTTGTATTACAATACGCCCTAAGAAGAGACACATTGCTTTAGAATTACACGCGGTTGGAGACGAACCAATACTAATAACCCGCCTGGTAATGGATTATCTTGGTACAAACTTTGAAGTGGAAAGGTCTGGTAAATTGTCCATAAAGCAAGGCGATTCAGTACTCAAGCTCGACAACACCCAAATGAAAGGTTGTGGAACTGCATTTGTTTTTGGAGGTATCCCAAAGACAAGAAAACTATCTGAATCTGAGGTACTAACCCCCTTAAGTATTGCTATGGCTATACAACAACGTATTTCGAAAGAGATCAGAGCATACGATGGTGTTGTTGTCGGATGGCTTTTAGGCTCATGGATTGTAGATAAGAGCTATGCGATTTCTGCGACTGTAAATTCGACATCAGAAACCTTATTAGTACATGGAATTACAGGGGAATACATAGGTGAATTAGTTCAATTCAACAACTCTCTATCTATTATCACCTGTCTGGATGAGTATGAAAGTGGTGAGCCTATCTGGGTGAATTTTTTAGATAGGTCATCTCAAAATGTCAGACTACAAAAAGGGTTTGATGTTTGCTACCGAATTACAGATGAACGTCCTATTTATCAAGGTACTAGAAATCGTCTTTCGAGAAACACACCACCAGCGACAAGTATTGTTCCACCTAAACAGTGGAGAAAGACTGATGGCCCTATAACTCAAGGGAATCGAGTTACCATTGATTTTGAGGGGTTCATTGATGGAATACCATTTGAGGGGGGTAAAGCTGATAATTACAATCTTGTTATTGGTAGTAACAGAATGATTCAAGGTTTTGAGGAGAACTTAGTTGGGCACATGGCTGGTGAATGTTTTGAAATTCCGTTAGCGTTTCCCGATAGGTATCATGCTGAACAATTGAAAGGTAAGAACGCAGTGTTTAGCGTATACATCCGTAGTGTTGAGAGTATGGACGTTTAAGTTGGCCAACATTTAACAAGAGTTAGTGCTGTTAAGGTATGATTAAAATCGACAATCACATTTAATTTTGTATTCTCTAAACGATGGGTCGCTTACTGAACATCTTTAAAACCTGTAATTAACATAGTTGTGATTTATCTTTATGTAAGGGTGTTACTGGAGGGAGGGACTGAAACCATTAATAGGTAATTAATAAGTCTTTATAAAGTCCATTGAAAAACAAAACAAGAAAACGAGATAAGAAGAAAAGTAAAAACTAGACATCTGTTAGTGATTCAAAGAACTTTATAAGTATTAATAATACCATACTTTTTCACAAAAGTCAATACCTTAGATTGATGTTAACCTTGTTTTATTTGTATTGTAATAGGAGATTGTTTTATTTTAGTTTCAAATCTTCCTTGTTGTAAATTTTACTTTTTGTGAATCTAATACGTGTTTAAATTCCAATAAAAGAGCTACTCCACTAATGATGTGAATGATAGTTTAAATGAGCTTGTAATTCTTTCTATGGGATTCTTA
The DNA here is from genome assembly GCF_050337085.1 of Photobacterium sagamiensis. NCBI lineage: Bacteria > Pseudomonadati > Pseudomonadota > Gammaproteobacteria > Vibrionales > Vibrionaceae > Photobacterium > Photobacterium sagamiensis. The sequence continues at coordinate 146,446 of NZ_JAKJSP010000021.1, forward strand.
ATAAAATAAAATAGACAATTACCTCATCATTGTAAAAGCTGTCAGTAATGTTTACATGACGTTTAAAGTTATAATCTGTTAACAAGGTCAAGTAGTTTATCTGGCGTTATACTCTTTCCGTATCGATCATAGGTAATGCTGCCGTTAGAGTGGCCTAGCAGGGCTGCTGTGTATTGAAGCGGAATACCATCTACTTTGAGTTTAGTTGCGACATAGTGTCTTATAGAGTGAAACTCAGGTAAGTCGTTATTAGATCTCCAGCGATTGAACCATTTCCCGAAATAGTGGGCACAATTGCCTTTGTAGGGCTTGAATTCGGGGAAGACTCTAGCATTGGTTGGCTTACTTTTTGCGTACACTACAAAGTATTTTAGTTCTTTATGAACAGGTATCAAGCGCTTGGTTGACTCATTTTTCACTGATTGCCAATCATAAGAGTCATCGACACTAATGCACCAGATACCATTAACTTTTACAACATCACTTTCGCTCAGTTGCACAATCTCATTACAACGCATCCCTGTATAAAGACCTATCTTGATTATCCATTGTTTGTGAAGGTCTAGTGTAGCAAGATTTCTAACCAGTTTTTTTACTTGATCTGTGGTGTATGCTTTCCGCTGATCTTTGGCTGATTGCATAACTTTTTCTTTTAACCCATTAAAAGGATTTGTTATGTGGATGTCATGATGTTTGTCCATCCAGTAAAAAAAAGCTCCAATCTTCGAAGCATGTTTGTTCTTTGTGGGGACTGATACGTTTAACGTTTTTAGGAACTTGAATGCTTGCTGCTTGCTTAATGGATCGCTTGTGTATGCCAAGTACCGAGTGATAAATCTCTCAATTGTAAGTATTTCACGCTCTGCGACTTTTAAAGACTTAAAAGATAGGTAAGCCTTCAATTCTGATTGAAAATCAATCACTTCAGGTTCATTTTCTGGTTCTGTTCTCTTAGATACTGCGCATGAAAGTAATGCATACACTTTTTGTTGTGCTAGTCGTTTATCCCTTGTTCGAAGTGACCTTTTTACTTCTTTTCTTTTACCGTTTGATTGCGTTGTAATTTTACGGAAGTACCAAATACCTTGTTTGGATAACCACAGATTAGACATGACGTATGGCCTTATTTCAAAAATAGAAAAATGGCTATAAGTAGTCATCCACGTTGTATGTATTAGTTTGTGTTGGTTGCCAGTAACGTATTGATTTTATTCCGCAAAATTTGCGTGGTGTGCCGGGATGTGGCTGGTGGGGGCTTCCACCCATCTGCTGTTTAGTGTTTTCAATCAATACCTTACCTAAAATTGTCTGCTCAGGTGATCCACTTTATGTGTATTACTAGAGGCAATGATGACGACAAATCTATGGTTATCTCCGCACGGTATCTGGTACTTTCGTAAAGTATATCTCCTGCCTTCGGGTAAACGTAAAGAAACCAGAAAAAGCCTGAGAACGCGGTGTAAGTGCACTGCCAAAGAGCAGGTGATCAAGCTGCTGGCTTGCGAGCAATCATCACGCAGCCCTTCTCCATCTACATTCCCCAGCCAATGCAACGCTCCCTCGTCACCTGTCACCATTACGCCTGACTACTTGTCTGAACACCTTGAGCACTACATTGAGATTAAGGCTCGGCGCTGCTGTGAACGCGAGCTACTGACGATCAGGCGGTTTATTACTCGGTACATTGCGTATCTGAGGCAGAACGACACCTTTGATGCGATCAGCTCATCAACAGCGGCTAGTTTTCTTGATTCTTTGACTGTCGCCATTCCCACCAAGAACAAGCATGCGAGCAAAATAGGGGCTTATCTGCATTGGCTGGATAAGCGTGCTGATATCGAGGTGAAAAATCCGTTCTCATTGTTGAAAGAGAAGCACACGGTTGCTGTCCAGGAGCAGAGGAAAGCATACAGCCTCGCCCAAGCCCAGCGGTTAATTCAGCACTGCTCAGGTTTTGATGAGTGGAAACGGTGGGTGGTTTTGCTGGGGCGCTACACAGGGATGCGATGCAACGAAATTTGTCAGCTTCACCGTGACGATATTGTTCAGGTTGAAGGCGTCTGGTGCGTCAGTATCAACCAAGTCAAAGACTATCAAATTTTAAAGACAGCCAGCAGCAAAAGGATCATTCCACTCCCTAAACACCTCCCTGACCAGTTCGATCTTGAGGCATTCCTGGCGTTTGCTATACGCAGGGAAGGGCGGCTGTTTCCTGAAGCAACCATCTACAAGGGTAATTGCGCCCATTACTTTGGCAAGTGGTTTAACCGCTGGCGCAAGAAGCACAGCCTGCCTGAATTTCATTCCCTGCGTCATTTAGTGGCAACAGAACTGAAACAAGCTGGTATTCCTGAGCAATTTTCTGCCGCAATTCTGGGACACAGCCATCGAGGAATTACCTATAACCGGTATGGCAAAGCTGTCTCTCCCTTGAGGTTAGTTTTGCCTATGAGGTTCATTTCTTCGGTCAAATCGAACTAATCGTTATTTTTTCGTATTTAAGATGAGTATTACATCACATTTTTTAGAATAAAAAGTGAGGTAAACAAATTGTTAAAACTACATAAATTACTGATAAGTAACACTTATAATGTTCGAAAGCATGCTGTTGCATCCTTTGTGGTCCGTATGGCTAATGTGTTGATTATTTAGACTAAAAATCTTAAAAAACAATTGTTGCGCGACTGTTGCGGGTATGTGTATTTTGTTAATTTCGTTTTTATAAGTAACACTTAAGATGTTGATTTATAAGGAAAAACCAAAATGTTGCATTGTCGTATTTTAATGTGCATTTTATATTGATGCAGCAAGGTGACTGCATAATATTTTTTCTATTAAAAGGAAACATTATGACTCGTGAAAATGTTACCCGCTCGACTATCTGGCGCTGGATTCGTGATGGTGCGATGCCACAACAGCACACTATTGGTGGGGAGACTGTTGGGTGTTCTGAAGATGTCATTGAGAAGTGGAGTGCAGAGCGTCAAGTCAAAAAAACAGGTGTAACGTCTTTTCGCTCTGGTGAGGCATGGCACTTACTCGAACTGTTCTTAACTGGACGTCGTTTAACTCGTGGTGATATCCAAATGGAATGTGGACACCAGGATGCAAATCAGTTGTTGCATGTTCTCCGCAATGAAATGCTTGTTCCTGTTACTTGCCAAAAGGGGCGTGGAGGGCTGCCTTCTGTCTGGTATATGAAAAAGGAAGATATCGACATGTACCAGAATCACCGCACCAAGCAGAAAAAATGTCAAAAACGTAAGCTGGCACAGCGTGATGAAGCAAATTCAATGAAGAAACTTCATCAATGGGTGGAAGAAATCGGGGAAGATGAGTTTATTCAGCTTATTAAAGAGGTAGGCAAAAAAAAGTAGCTACCGAAGTAAAACGGTAGCTATTAGTTAATGTGTATTTAAAGGGTGCTCGTACTCGCAAAAATCCGGGCGCCCTTATTTAAAAGGTAACATTATAACGATGAAATTCAAAATTATCGAAGTCGCTGTAGACTTCCTACAAAATCATTTTTCTGTTATTCCACTGGAAAAGAACGGAAAAAAACCAGCAGTTGCATCTTGGAAGCAATACCGCGAAAAACCAGCCTCACCAGATCTTTTTAAAGACCACCAAGGCAACCTTGGGCTGATTACGGGGCGCAATGGTGACCTGTGCATCCTAGTCATCGACATTGACCGAACAGGCGAAGGCATCGAACAGGCAAAGCAGGAGTTCGTGGAAAAATATGGTCCTGTGGATTGGGAGTCAGCCTGTTGTCAGGGAACCCCCTCAGGTGGTCGTCATTACATCTTCCTGGTTCCTGACGGCATCGAAATCTCTAACCGAGTCGCGATCATCGACGGTGTCGATATCCGTGGTGAGGGCGGCTATATCGTCATTGATCCATCAGAAGCGCCCAGCAAGCTTACTGGTAAGTTAGAAGCTTATCACTGGTTAAACGATATCCTATTACATGAAACGGCTGAGATTAGCGTAGAAGTTGCTACGGCAATTGCCCAATCCGGCAAGGAGAAGCCTAAAGAGAGCAGCAGTCAGGAATCAGTACCTCAGCCGACCTACAGCACTGTAAACACCCCTTATGGCGCAAAGGCATTAGACGGGTGCATTGGTGAAGTATTAGCGGCACCAGAGGGTACACGTAACGACACGCTGAATACCCAGGCTTTTAATGTTGGGCGGCTCATTGGTGGGATGCTTGTCACCCCGAATGATGGTTATTACGGGCTAGTTAATGCAGCAATTAATATTGGTTTGAGTGAACAGGAAGCGAAGGCAACCATCGGTAGTGGGATTGAAGCGGGAGTGATGGAACCTCGTGTACTTGATGACCATCCCGACACCGATGAAGTTCCGAATGCGAACTCTCAAGAGTGGGGTGAGCCGCAAGCATTTACGCCAGAACTAGAGCCTGTTTTACCGTTGTGTAAGGGGATGATCCCTGACGTTTTTTACACCCATGCGAAAATCGAAGCTCGAAAGATGGACAATACATCTATCGATTATGTTGTCATGGCGATAATTGCCTGTGCTAGCGCTGTCATAGGCACCACTCGTATGATTCGCCCCAAAAAGCATGACTTCGGTTGGCTTATTGCCCCTGTTTTATGGTGTATTGCGGTGGGTTCACCATCGACAAAAAAGACACCAGCATTAAAAGTGGGCACCAAGCTTCTCTCCTTGGCTCAAGGCGTATTTGATGAGGAGTATGCTACAGCAGTTAACGAGGTCGAGGCTGATAAGGCTGTTAATGACTTAATTATTCAGAACAAAGAAAAAGATGCAAAAAAAGCCGTCCAAAACGGTGATACTGAAAAAGCTAAAGCATTAATGAACGAGATGCGTGAACTGAAAATAGAGTCACTAAACCACCGGATGGTTTTAGTGAACGATGCGACCATAGAAGCTATCGCTATCCGTGCTGAATCGAACCCTGAAGGCTGCTTAGTATTTCGTGATGAACTGTCAGGCTTACTTGCCATGATCGACCGAGCAGACAATGCCAATGATCGTGCCTTTTATCTAGAAGGTTTTGGCGGGGATAGTTCATACACTCAAGAACGTGTCGGTCGCCCCAACGTCTACATTAAACGCTTAGGCATTTGGCTCTTAGGCGGGATCCAGCCGGATAAGCTGATTCCTTACCTAAGATCCCGTAAGCAGGGCGAAGATAATGACGGCTTTATCGAACGCATGCAGTATATGGTATTCCCTGACCATCAGGGTTCGGAATATATCGATGAGCCTGCAGACACAATCCCCAACATGATGGCTGGAGTCCGTTTTATATTCCTAGCAGATCTGAAGTTTGATGAGCATGGAAACCCTGTTGTTTGCACCTTTACCGATGATGCCCAAGTCATATGGGACAAATGGGCAAAAGGCATGCATCAGCGTCAAAATGCGGCTTCTCCCGAATGGCAGGCGATCCTTGGTAAGTATCCGGCATTGTGCGCGAAGTTCGCCCTTGTCTTCCACTTGTGCGAGTCACCCGACACCAAAGTTACCCAAGATGCTCTAGAGATGGCAATACGGTTTATGGGCTATATCGAGAGCCATGCCCGTCGTATCCATTCTTACTGGCTGCATGAAGATCAGGTAAGTTCAGCCAAGCAGTTGCTTGATAAGCTTGACACCCTCAGCCAGCCATTTTCAAAGAAATCGGTTGCTGACAAGAACTGGAAGGGTCTTGGTACTCAGGAACGTGATAAGGCTCTAAAGCAGCTAGAGGAGCATGGCTACATCCGACGCGTTGAGACACCGAATCCTGCGGGGCGTCCATCCGTATTCTTCTACAAACACCCTGATTACTGCCAGTAACCAGCAACCATATCTCGGGGATCTCTGATTTGTAGGGTTTCTCGGGTTTCTGGAGGGGGGGGGGACCCTTAGCAAATACCTCCCCCCACCTTTACCTATGCGACACTGAAATTTATCTGATTTTCAAACAGCCAAACTTTATTGGTTTGGTTCAATATCCACGTAACTGAAAAAGGAAATTAAGTTATGACAATGCCTGACCAACTGGCTGAAAAAGTTATCGTTGCAGATAATCACATTGTTATTCGCGACGGATATTATGAAATCCCACTAGATGACTGTAACACTCCAGAGAAGCTTATAAGCTGGGTTATATATTTGCTTGAAAAAAAATGGATTAATCAATCAATCATTTATCGTTTTGTTAAAACCGCATGCAAGGAGAATAACCTTAAGATCCCTTATTAAATTACTTGGGGGGCGGGTTGCTTAATCGCGGCTCCCCCCTTAACACCATACAAACCCGAGAAATTGCCAGATAAATTGAGTTTGTAGGGTTTATAGGGTTTGTGGAGGGGGGGGCTGGACCACAGCAAAATACCCCTCCCCCCCTTCACATATGCCCATCCAAGATGTGACCGATTTTTCGAAGCCCGAAACTTTGACAAGTAATGCTAATTCGTAGGGTTTGTAGGGTGATTG